>CAZPYK010000013.1:0-25686 GCA_964590755.1 uncultured Ruminococcus sp.
GCGCCAAAGTCACCGGTATACTGACCGCCGATCAGACTACAGACGATGCTTCTGTGAAGCTGAGTGAGCTGTACCGGGTCGGCGATACGATAGAAGCGTTCGTTATCCGCGTCAGTGACGTGGACGGCTGCGCCATGCTTTCCAAAAAGCGCGCCGATCTTGACAAGAACTGGCACAAGATCGCCGAAGCCAAGGAAAACAACGAGACTCTTGAGGCTCGTGTGACCGAGGCTGTCAAGGGCGGTGTCGTTGCCTCGGTGATGGGAGCACGCGTGTTCATTCCCGCATCCCAGACCGCACTGCCCAAGGATGCCGATCTTGCACAGCTGGTCGGCACAAAGGTCAAATTCAAGGTCATCGAGGTGAAGCCTCAGGGCAAGACCATCATCGGCTCGGTGAGAGCGGCGGCAAGAGAAGAGCGTCGTGCGCTTGAGGAGAAATTCTGGTCCGAGATCGAGGTCGGCAAGCATTATCACGGCGTCGTTCGCGGTATGACCGATTACGGCGTGTTTGTGGATCTGGGCGGTGTTGACGGCATGCTTCACAAGAAGGAGCTTTCTTGGAAGCCGATACATAAGCCCGCCGACATTTTGAATCTGGGCGACGAGCTTGATGTTTTCGTCAAGTCCTACAATCCCGAAAAGAAGCAGATCTCTCTCGGTTACAAGACCGAGGAGACACATCCGTGGAATGTCTTCAACTCGCTCTACAAGCTTGACGACGAGCTGGATGTGACGATCTCCAGCCTTATGTCCTACGGCGCATTCGCGCGCATCACCGACGATATCGACGGACTTATCCATGTGTCGCAGATAGCTCTGACACGTGTCAACGATCCCGCCGATGTGCTTGAGGTCGGTCAGACCGTGCGCGCCAAGATCATAAAGATCGACGACGAGCAGCAGAGAGTCAGCCTTTCCATTCGTGCTATCCTCGAAGAAGAGGAAGCGGAAGCCGACGAGACCGCAGAGGAGGCTCCCGCCTCCGACGAGGAATAATAGGCAGAAATATCAGCCGGAGGGCTGTTTCGCGCAAGCGAAACAGCCCTCCGGCGTCTCTGCAAAGCCGTGCCGGCAGCGGGTCTGCTTGTCAGACCCGTGACATGCTTCGCGCGGCTTATTTCTTTTTTGTAAGCATGCCGAGCACCAGAGAGAAGACAAGCATTCCGGCTGCCGCCCACAGCCAGCCGTAGCCCCTGGAATAAAGCGGCAGGTATTTTGCGAGCGGCTCGGGGAGTCCCGACGAATCCAATGCATGTATAACGCTGATGGCTGCAACGCCGCCGATCACACATGGGTAGATATAACGGTTGCCGCGCCAAAGCTTATGGGTGAGCCCCAACAGTATCAACACGATGGACATGGGGTAGAGGGCGTTAAGTATGGGTACCGATATGCCGAGTATTGCGTTAAGTCCCAAATTGCAAACAATAAAGGAAAAACCGGTTATCACAAACACCCACGCGCGGTATGAGAGCTTTTTAAAAAGAGTTGAAAAATAAAGCGAGACCGAATTGATCAGTCCCACGCAGGTGGTGAGGCATGCAAGTGTGAAGATCGCCGCAAGCAAAACAGCTCCCGGTGCGCCGAAGACCTGATAAACTATGGCACGCAGAGTGAGTGCACCGTTTTCGGGCAGTTCGTAAACGCCGGAGGAGCACATTCCCATATATGAAAGCATGGCATACACCGCGGCAAGTATCGCCCCGGCAAAAATTCCGCACTTGACCGTATTGCACATGATATCCTTTTTTTCTTTGATGCCGAAAGATCCGAGTGTGGTTGCTATAACAAGCCCGAAATTCAATGCTGCTATGGCGTCCATGGTGTTGTATCCTTCGGTAAAACCCACCAAAAACGGAGCCTCGGTGTACGCCTCTGCGGCTGCGGCAAC
Source organism: uncultured Ruminococcus sp. (assembly GCA_964590755.1). Taxonomy (GTDB): domain Bacteria; phylum Bacillota; class Clostridia; order Oscillospirales; family CAG-272; genus CAG-390. The sequence continues at coordinate 1,894 of CAZPYK010000013.1, forward strand.
ATTCACCTCGCCGCGAAACAGAAAGCATACGAACAAAAGCAACAAAAGTATCAACAAAGCGGGGGTCAGAAAATAACCTATACGTGAAACAAGGCGGCTCGGATTCAAGCACAACCACAGCGCGATCGCAAAGAACACCAGCGAATATACCGCCATCCAAACCGAGCTGTTGCTGTCTTCGGGCAGATAAGGTGCGATCGCCATTTCAAACGGCACAGACGCGGCGCGCGGAATTCCCAGCCCGGGTCCGATCGAAAGATATATAAGCACGGTAAATACAAGTCCGAAACGTCGCCCGACTTGCTGCCCCAGCTTGTCAAGCCCATCAAAACGAGCAACGACCACAACTCCGAGCACCGGCAAAACCACAGCCGTTACAAGAAAGCCGAGCATCGCCGCAGGCGTATTTTGGCCCGCACTTTGCCCCAAAAACGGCGGAAATATCAAATTACCCGCCCCGAAAAAAAGCGAAAAGAGCATAAAGCTCACAAGCACCGTGTTTTTCTTTCCCAATTTCATTGCAGATCCTCCGTTAGCAACATTTTTAACAAAAAAGACTCGTCTCAAGGTTTCTTGAGACGAGTCTTGAAGTTTCAATACCCGCGGTACCACTCAAATTGCAGTTGTTCAAACTGCCGCTTCGGGCTCACACAAGCCCTATGCACTGACGTAGCATTCACGGGGTCCCCTACTTGATTGCTTTCTTTTGGGTGACCCAACTCGGAAGTGATGGGATGATCCGCCGCTGTTTATCGGGCTCGCACCTGCCCCGACTCTCTGCAAAACCGCCTGCGGTATCCGTCTTCGTCACAGTTTTTGATTCATTTGTTTGCGCCTATTATAACACATAATCGCGTTTATGTCAACAGGTGAAATAACGTTTCTTTTGCAATGTCGCGACAACGGCGGGGCGACCGAGGCTGTTATCGAGGTCTCGGTTTCCGCGACCGTGATCGTTCATCCGTTCGTGCGTACAATGCTTTGCTTTTGCGCAATTTTTGCGCAACAAAAGCTGACATTTTGATGTCAAGGGCTTGAAAAAAAGCCGTAATGGGTATATAATAGATGTGTCGGGGCATTCGCAAGCGCCGTCAAAATAAAAACAAAAGGAATATAACAAAAATGCTTACAAAGGACAGAATAAAAGTCTGTCGCGACTATGACGAAATGTCGGCTGCGGCGGCAGAACTCTTTGCCGATTATATAAAGGCGGAGCCGAGCGGTGTTTTGGGTCTGGCTACCGGCTCTTCTCCCGAGGGGCTTTATGCATGCCTTGTTAAAAAATACGAAAACGGCGAGCTGGATTTTTCGGGTCTCACCTCATATAACCTTGATGAGTATTATCCCATAGCTCCGGATAACGATCAGAGCTATCGCTATTTTATGAACAAGCATCTTTTCGACCATGTGAATATCGATAAGGCGAATACCTTTGTTCCGGACGGAATGACCGACGACCCCGAGGGCTTTTGCCGTAAATATGACGAACGGATCAAGGCTGCGGGCGGAATCGGCATTCAACTGCTCGGAGTCGGACAGAACGGTCATATAGGCTTTAACGAGCCCGCCGACGAGCTGATCGGCGGCACGCATCTCACCGAGCTGACCGAAAGCACCATCGATGCCAACGCAAGATTTTTTGCCTCACGCGAGGATGTTCCGCGCCGCGCTCTTACCATGGGTATCGACAATATCATGGAAGCTCACCGCGTGGTGCTGGTGGTGTCCGGCAAAAACAAGCACCGTGCCCTTATGGCGCTGATAAACGAGCCCGAGGATCCGCATCTGCCGGTAACTCTTCTTCGTCGTCACCCCGATCTGTTGGTCTTCTGCGACGAGGATGCCTATAACGGCTGATCCGCCCGACGCGAGTCTTGTCATGGAAGATAATAAGGGCTTTTACGATCGGATAAAGGATGAGACCGCGGCGGCGGTCTCCGAGCTGATCGCGGTATCCGGGATCAAAAAAGGCGACATTCTTGTCATAGGATGTTCGACCTCCGAGGTCGCGGGCGGAACGATCGGCAAAAATTCGTCAGCCGAGGCTGCATCGGCAATATATAAGGCGGTCGCTCCGCTTCTTGCGGAGAAGGGAATATTTCTTGCCGCGCAGTGCTGTGAGCACCTCAACCGTGCGCTGATAGTGGAGCGCGAATGCGCCGAGCGCTATGCGCTTACCGAGGTCTGCGTTCGCCCCATGCCTCATGCGGGCGGCTCGTGGGCGACGCGAGTGTATGAGTCTATGGCGGAGCCGATCCCGGTCGAGCATATCTCGGCACATGCGGGATTGGATATAGGCGGAACGCTTATCGGAATGCACCTGCGTCATGTGGCGGTGCCGGTGCGCCTGTCTCAAAAAAGCATAGGCTGTGCCGCGATCCTCGCGGCGCGAACGAGACCGAAGCTTATAGGCGGCGCGCGAGCCGTGTATCCCGACGGATTTCAAAGATGAATCGACAAGCGTTATGTCGGTCGGCGAATTCTCATTGCCTTCATTGAATGATATTTCTTTGCCGCACGGAAAAAACAAAAGGCGATACCGTAATTTTGCGGTATTGCCTTTATAAATGCTTGTTGTGTGCGGGTGTTGCGCGCAACCGGCAGTTTGCGGCGCAAAAAAATCGCGACAGATCGAAAAAACAGCGAAAAAGGTATTGACATATCGCCGCATGTGTGGTATAATACAAACCGCAATAAAGCAGAACTACCCGTTCTCACCCTGCCGCACCGCGAGCTCGGTTAATATTACTTCCCGACGCATATGCGCGCGGGAGTGTGAGCACGGAGTATTTTTGCTTCGTGCATTTTGTTTTGAGGTTAATTTTTTCGGAGGTGAGCTACAATAGCTACAAAAGAAAATCTCGTTAACGAGGCTATTCGATTTAAGGAAGTAAGACTTCTCGACCAAAACGGCAACCAGCTGGGGATAATGAGCTCGGACGCGGCACTGCGCATCGCGTATGATCGCGGACTCGATCTTGTTCTTATGGCTGCACAATCACAGCCTCCCGTTTGTCGTATTATGGACTACGGCAAATTCCGCTTTGAACGCGAAAAAAAGGAAAAAGAAGCAAAAAAGAAGCAGACCACCATTGAGCTTAAGGAGATCCAGCTCTCCTGTCGTATCGAGCAGCACGATTTTGACACAAAGGTCAAGCATGCACTGCGCTTTCTCGGAGACGGCAACAAGGTCAAGGTCGTTTTGCGCTTCCGCGGACGCGAGATGAGCCATCAGGAAATAGGGCGTGAATTGCTCAGCAAATTCACCGAGGCTTGCTCCGAAGCGGGCAACGTCGACAAGCAGCCGATCCTTGACGGCAGGCTGATGACGATGATACTCGTTCCCAAGCGTCAGACAAAGTAAGCACGGCTCGTTCATCAACGGCGCTTTGCGCCTTAATGATATATTTATACGATAGTTAACTATACAAAGGAGAATCAAATTATGGGAAAAATCAAGACACACAGAGCTTCCGCCAAGCGTTTCTCGGTAACGGGAACCGGTAAGGTGAAGATGAACCACTCTCATCACCGCCACAACCTCGGGCTCAAGGATCAGAAGCGCAAGAGACATCTTCGCACCGGTGATTACGTACAGGGCAAGATGGCAGCCAACATTCGCGCGCTCATCAATAAGTAATAAGGCTTTTGTTTTCGGTGCTTGACCGAACGACACACCCTCATTAAAATCAGCAAAGAGAAAGGTATATATAAAAATGGCAAGAGTAAAAGGCGCGATGATGACGCGCAAGAGAAGAAATAAAGTCCTTAAGGCGGCTCGCGGCTATTGGGGCGCAAAGAGCAAGCATTTTAAGATGGCAAAGCAGGCCGTTATGAAGAGCGGTAACTACGCCTTCATCGGTCGCAAGCAGAGAAAGAGAGATTTTCGTCGTCTGTGGATCGCTCGTATCTCCGCACAGGCAAAGGTAAACGGCATGAATTATTCGACATTCATGCACGGCCTCAAGCTTGCCGGTATCGACCTCAACCGCAAGATGCTGGCTGAGATCGCCGTGGCGGACAAGGAAGCTTTCGCCGCCCTCGCAGAAAAGGCAAAAGCGGCACTTTGATGTGCAATACACCGGGGTCGGTAGAGTTTTTACTCGCCGATCCCGATGTTTGATTTTCGGATGTCATTCACCCGCGGCTGTATACGGCCGTGCGTATTGTGCCGCCTCGGTGCGGCGGAAATGGAGATCGTTGTGTTTCCGTACACTTATGTATCATCACGTCACAATCCTACGGTGATGCTTGCGGCGTCGCTGTCGGAAAAAAAGGCTCGCGAGAGAATGGGACTGTTTCGTTTTGACGGAAAAAAACTGTTCTCCGAAGCTTGCGCCTGCGGGGCGCGAATAGAGTATATTTTTATTCTCGAATCGCATTTTTCGGAGCTTTCCGAATTCGTGATCGAATGTATAGAAAAAAATAACACAAGTGTTGCCGGCGGGATAATAGTGCTTTCCGAGGCGGCTTTTTCAAAAATAAGTGAAGAAAAATCGCCGGAAGGCGTAATAACCGTAGCAAAATATATTGACAAAATCTTTAAAATCGCTACAATAGATAATAAGGCGGAAAAGCTTGCATATGATGCGCTTGCCGCCTCGAATAGAATTACAGCGTTTGAGTCGTTGAGAGATCCGGGCAATTTGGGAACGATGATACGCACTGCCGCGGCGCTCGGAACGGACACCCTGATCCTGTCCTCCGACTGCGCCGATGTGTATAATCCGAAGACGGTCCGTGCGGCGATGGGGGCGATATTCACCCGACGCATATTGATAGCGGATGACATGCCCGCCGTTGTCGGGCTTTTGCGCTCCTTGGGGCGCAGGACCGTTGCGGCGGCGCTCACCGAAGACGCGGCGGATGCCCGAAGTCTGGGGCTTTGTTCGCGAGACTGTGTGATAATCGGAAACGAAGGGCACGGATTGACCGAAAAGACGATAAGGGCATGTGACGCGGTCGCGATGCTTCCGATGGAGCGCGGCCCGGGCATAGAGTCCCTTAATGCCGCTTCTGCGGCGGCGATCTTTATGTGGCTCTGCCTGTAACTCGTTTAAGGCAATAAGGACCGAAAAAACCGGAGCGCCGCCGCAGTGCGGCGGGATCGGGGAGAGGGGGAAGCTATGGCGTGTGGAATATATGATGTTTGGCTGTCCCTTTGCATGGAGCCGGGGAGATCCTGCCATCAACGTATTTTTGAGATCTTCGGGTCGTCATATGGCGCTTACAGTGCGACTTCCGAGGAGGTAGAAAAGGCTGAGCTGCCCGAAGCTGTGACCGAAAAGCTTTGTCAAAAGAGTCTTGCACGTTCCGTTGCGATAATGGATTATTGCACACGTGCCGGAGTTATGCCGGTGCTTGAAGGAGACCCCGCCTATCCCGAGCGCTTGCTTGAACTTCCCGATCCGCCGTTTTTGCTGTATATACGCGGCAGGATGCCCGATATCGAGCATATGCTTGCAATTTCAGTGGTGGGTACTCGTACCATGAGCGAATACGGGATGAAGACGGCGTATAAAATATCCTATGAGCTGAGCGCGGCGGGCGTGGTTGTCATCAGCGGGATGGCGCTCGGAATAGACAGCATTGCCGCGTGTGCGGCGTTGGATGCGGGAGGCACCACTCTGGCGGTCCTGGGCTGCGGAGTTGATGTTGCATACCCGTCACAGCACAAAAAGCTAATGGAGCAGATAATCGCAAACGGTGCGGTGATAAGCGAATTCCCGCCCGGAACTCGTCCCGACGGCAAGAATTTTCCGATACGAAATCGCATAATAAGCGGTTTGAGCATAGGCACCGTCGTGGTCGAGGCGAACGAGCATTCCGGCGCTTTGATAACGGCGCGGGATGCACTGCTGCAGGGAAGAGACATCTTTGCCGTGCCGGGGAATCTCGGCTCCTCGGGTGCGGCGGGAACGAATATGCTTATACGCGGAGGCGCGAACATCGCGCTCTCGGCAAGGGATATCCTCGGCACTTACGAGTTTCCGTGGGGTGCATCCACCGATCCGACCGCGCTTGCCGCGGCGGAAAGGATATCCGATTATACGGGCGGACTCTTCGAGCGCTACGGCGTGCGTCCGACTGTCGAGTCGTCGACGGAGCGCGGAGCGGAAAAAACTTCGACATCCGCGGGCTCGGCACTTCGTATATCCTATCCGCGTGACAGACGCGCGAAGGAGAAGCAAGTGTCACAGAGGACCGACGCATCCGACTCCGAAAAGAAGGCGATGCCCCGACCCGATGGGGTGCAAGGAAGGATCTACGATGCCATGAAGCCGGGCGAAAAATATTCGGTGGATAAGCTTATGCGATTGGGCATCGGAATGGGCGAGCTTATGTCGGCGCTGACTCAGCTTGAGATACGCGGGTATGTCGCATCGATGCCCGGCGGCGCGTATATCAGAAAATGATGAGCTTTGAGCGAGCGGGGCGAGCCGCATCGCACGGTCAAAGCAACCGAAAAAGGAATGGTAATGATAATGGCAAATCTTGTAATAATAGAGTCACCGTTCAAAGCCACTGCCATAAAGAGCTATCTCGGTTCGGGATATAAGGTGGTGGCGTCCAACGGACACATCCGAGACCTGCCCAAGAGCACGTTCGGAATAGATATAGAAAATAATTTCGATCCGCATTATATCAATATACGCGGAAAGGCTGATATAATCAATGAGATAAAAAAAGATGCGAAGAACGCAAGCAAGGTCTATTTCGCGACCGACCCGGATCGCGAGGGCGAGGCGATATCCTGGCATCTTGCCACGGCGCTGGGTATTCCGGTGGAAAAGACCTTGCGCGTGACCTTTAATTCGATAACAAAATCGGCGGTCAAGGAGGGGATTAAGAATCCGCGCTCCATTGACATGAATATCGTAAACGCTCAACAGTCTCGCCGACTGCTTGATCGCATAGTCGGTTACAAGTTGAGCCCATTGCTCTGGAAAAAGATACAGCACGGTCTTTCCGCAGGGCGTGTGCAATCTGTTGCGACCCGCATAATCGTGGAGCGCGAGGAGGAGATACGCGCTTTCGTTCCCGTGGAGTATTGGACGATCACCGCGCTCCTTTCGGACGGCAACACAGCCTTTACCGTAAAGCTTTGGGGAGATGCCGACGGCAAGCTTGAGCTTCACAGCGAGGAGGATGCCAACCGCGTGACCGACGGCGTCAAGGGAAAGCAATTTGCGGTCAAAAGCGTGAAGCGCGGTACCAAACTGAAGGCTCCCGCGCCTCCTTTTATCACCTCCACCATGCAGCAGGAGGCATCGCGCAAGCTGGGCTTCCAGGCATCGCGCACGATGAAGGTGGCACAAGAGCTGTATGAAGGTATCAATCTCGGCGCGGCGCTCGGCGGAACGCAGGGTCTTATCACATACATGAGAACCGATTCTCAGCGCGTTGCCGAGGAGGCTCAGGATGCGGCACGTGCCTTGATAACCAAGAAGTACGGCGCGGAATATTGCCCGTCCACGCCGCGCAATTATAAGTCAAACAAGTCGGCGCAGGATGCCCACGAGGCCATACGTCCCGCTAAGGTCGAGCTTGAGCCCGCCGCGGTGCGCGCGCACCTTTCGCCCGATCAATATAAGCTCTATAAGCTCATTTGGGAGAGATTCGTCTCAAGCCAGATGGAATCCGCGCGGCTTGCCACACTGGCTGTGGAGCTTGAATGCGGCGGATATATCTTCCGCACGGGCGGATATACCGTTACCTTCCCGGGTTATATGGCGGTATATGAGGAATCATCCGACGATCAAAAGCGCGGAGACGAGGACGGCGACAGTGCGCGCATTCCCGAGCTGACCGAGGGGCAGCTGCTTGAGCAGCGCGAGGTGAATGCTCAAAAGCATTTTACCGAAGCACCGCCGAGATATAACGATGCGACTCTCGTCAGATTCCTTGAAGAAAAGGGAATCGGCAGACCGAGCACCTTCGCGACTATTATTTCCACCATAATCTCCCGCGGATATGTCAACCGCGAGGGTAAATCGCTGGTTCCCACCAAACTCGGCGAGGTCACGACCGAGCTGATGAAGGAGAGCTTTGCAGACATAGTGGATTACAAATTCACCGCCAATATCGAAAACGAGCTGGACTCCATAGAGCGCGGGGAGACATCGATGCAGGATGTGCTTTCGGACTTTTGGAGCGGATTTTCTCTTGAGCTTGAAAGAGCGGAGGAGAAGCTCAAAAACGAAAAGCTGGCACTTTCGCCCGAGCTTACCGATATCGTCTGCGACAAATGCGGCGCGACCATGGTGATAAGAAGCGGAAGGTTCGGTAAATTTGCGGCGTGTCCGAATTATCCCAAGTGCCGCAACACAAAGGCGCTCAATCCGGACGGCACGGTGAAGACCGAGCCGGCGGAAAAGCCCGAGCCGATACCCGGCATGGTATGCGAGATCTGCGGCGGACCGATGGTGAAGCGTCGCGGCAGATACGGAAGCTTTTTTGCATGCGCAAATTATCCGACATGCAAGTTCATCAAAAAGACGGAAAAACAGCTTGATGGCGTAAAGTGTCCGAAATGCGGCGGCAGGATATTGATAAAGCACGGCAGAAACAGATCGGTATTTTACAGCTGTGAGAATTATCCGAAATGCGACTATTCCACATGGGAGCTTCCGCTTACCGAGAAATGTCCCGCTTGCGGCAGCATGCTGTTCCGTAAAAGGATACGCGGCGGCGATTTTGAGGTCGTTTGCCATGCCGAGGGGTGCGGCTACAAGCGCGTGGACGCTCAAACGGAGGGCAAGGATTGCTCCTATGATGAGGAGAAACGTTATACCTCGGATGAGCCGATCGAGCTTCCCGAGGGCTTTGACACCGAATTGCCTCCGCCGCCGAGCGACGAGGATGCACCCTTCTGAGCTCCGACTCAAAGTGTTGCGACCGAAGACAATAAATGAATCAAGGAGACCGATGCCGTTTGCCGGTTGCCGTTTGAAGCGGCATCCTGCGGCGGCATCGGAAGGATCGATATGGATCACATAAATGTATACGGAGCGGGGCTTGCGGGCTGTGAAGCGGCATGGCAGGCGGCGCGGAGAGGCATTAAGGTCAAGCTGTATGAGATGAAGCCGAAAAGCTTTACTCCCGCGCACCGTTCCGATAAATTCTGCGAGCTTGTTTGCTCAAATTCACTGCGCTCCGACAGCGTGTCAAACGCGGTGGGGCTTCTCAAGGAGGAGCTGCGCAGGCTTTCCTCACTCGTCATGGAGGCGGCGGATGCATGCCGCGTGCCTGCGGGCTCGGCGCTCGCGGTGGACAGAGAACAGTTCTCCTCCTATGTCACCGAGCGATTGCTGTCGCATCCGCTGGTGGAATACATTCCCGCCGAGGTGAGCTCGGTGCCGGACGGAGAAATAACGATAATTGCCACCGGACCGCTGACGTCGTCGGCAATGGCTGATTATATCGCGGGCGAGCTCGGCTGTGCCGGATTGCACTTCTTTGATGCCGCCGCTCCGATAGTGGACGGAGAGACGATAAACAAGGATATTGCGTTTTATGCTTCTCGTTACGGCAAGGGGGATGCGGATTATCTCAACTGCCCCATGACGCGCGAGCAGTACGATGCCTTTTATGATGCGCTTGTACATGCCCGAGAGGCGGAGCTGCACGATTTCGATCGCGAAGAGCAAAAGGATCTTACCGTGTTTGAGGGCTGTATGCCCGTCGAGGTGATGGCGCGTCGCGGGCGTGACACGCTTCGTTTCGGACCGCTGAAGCCGGTCGGGCTTTCCGACCCGAGGCATCCCGATGTGCGGGAACACTATGCGGTCGTTCAGCTGCGTAAGGAAAACAAAGAGGGGACCATGTTCAATTTGGTGGGCTTTCAAACTCACCTCGCCTTTCCCGAACAGAAAAGAGTTTTTTCGATGATCCCCGGTCTTGAGGATGCGGATTTTTTGCGTTACGGTGTAATGCACAGAAATACTTATTTGGATTCTCCCGGCAAGCTTGACGAGAACTATGGATTGATATCACGTCCCGGTGTATATTTTGCCGGTCAGATGACAGGTGTCGAGGGATATGTTGAATCCGCGGCGTCCGGGCTCGTCGCGGGTGTTGCGGCGGTGCGTCGGCTGAGAGGCGATGCGCCCATCGACTTTACGCGCAGAACGATGCTCGGAGCCATGGCGTCATATGTCGCGCACGGCGGAGAGGGCGGATCGTTTGTTCCGATGAACGCCAATTTCGGCATCGTCGAGCCGCTTGCCGAGCGTGTGCGCGGCGGAAAAAAGGCGCGCGGCGAGGCTTATGCCGCATGTGCGCTTGACGAACTTGACGGAATGCTTAATGAAATATTGAAATAATTAAGGGTCGATATGATTATTATAGTTGATTGCATGGGCGGCGACAATGCGCCGAGAGAGGTGGTTCGCGGTGCGTATCTTGCGTCGCTTGAATATAACGCCAGCTATGTTTTGGTTGGAGATCGTGCGGCTATAGAAAAGGTCGCCGCCGAGGATGGGATCGATCTGAGGCGCTTTGATATCGTGAATGCCGAGACGGTCATAGAGATGACCGATGACCCCGTGTCGGTAGTGCGGGCGAAGAACGATTCCTCAATGAGCGTTGCGTTGCGTCTGCTTGCCGATGGGCGCGGAGACGCGGTGGTGTCCACGGGAAATACAGGAGCGCTCTTTACGGGGGCAACGCTTATAGTGCGCAAGATAAAGGGCGTCAGGCGCGCCGCCATTGCCAGCATCCTGCCGATGACTCCGCCGGTCATGCTGCTTGATTCGGGCGCCAACATATCGGTGACAGACGAATATATGGAACAATTTGCCGTCATGGGCAGTGTGTTCATGCAAAAGGTGCACGGTCTTTCCGCACCGCGCGTGGGACTTTTGAACAACGGTGCCGAGGATTGCAAGGGGACCGAGCTTCAGCTGAAGAGCTATAAGCGTCTTTCCGAGCAGCCGAGCATCAATTTTGTCGGCAATGTCGAAGCGGATAAGCTTCCCAAAAATGCCTGTGATGTGCTTGTGGCCGACGGCTTTACGGGAAATGTCCTTCTCAAATGCGTTGAGGGCATGGGTAAGCTGATGCTTTCGACGATGAAGGATATTTTTTATGCAGATGCGGTGTCGAAGCTTTCCGGCTTGCTGATAAAGGGCAAGATCTCGGATGTAAAGAAGCGCTTTGATTCGTCGGAATACGGAGGTGCGCCGTTGCTCGGAATATCCAAGCCGGTTATCAAGGCGCACGGCTCCTCGGATGCCAAGGCGGTGAAGAATGCGATCCGACAGGCTATCAATTATGCCAACACGGGCGTGATAATGAGTATAGCGCGTGAGATAAAGACCTTCGGCTCCGAGGTCGGCTCAAGCTCGCGCGGTGCCGATGCTGCGGCGGATAAAAATAAGGTCGAAGAGACAAATAAAACCGAAACAAGCGGATCTTGACTTCGCGGATGCTTGAGACGCAGAGAACAAGATCGCGGACGAGCTTTCGCTTCGATCGCGGCTATGTGCGAAAGGTATGGTCAAATAAATGAGCTTTGAAAACAATAATATATCCGGTGAATCTGTTGGCGTCGACCGTATGCTGCCGGAAAAGGTAAATCGGCTCGAGGAGAGAATAGGGCATCGCTTTCGGAACAGACGTCTGTTGCTTGAGGCGCTGACGCACTCCTCCTTTTCGAACGAGCATCGCGGCATAAGACTGCCGTGCAACGAGCGGCTTGAATTTCTGGGAGATTCGGTGCTGTCGGTCATAACCAGCGAGCATATTTTTATCCGCTTTCCCGACAATCCGGAGGGCGAGCTGACACGTATGCGCGCCGAGTTGGTATGCGAAAAGGCGCTTGCCGTGTATGCCGGAGAGATAGAGCTTGGCAGCTATCTGTTGCTCGGTCACGGTGAGGAGAAGGGCGGCGGCAGAGAGAGAAGATCGATACTTGCCGATGCCTTTGAGGCACTCATAGCAGCCGTGTATCTTGATTCGGCGGACGGTAAGTCCGAGGTGGAAAGATATCTTTTGCCGCTTATCGACGATATGATGAACGAAATACTGCGCATGTGGCACGGAGCGGATTACAAAACTCTGCTTCAACAGCTGATCCAGCGCTCGGAGGGCGAGCTGCTGGAATATGTGACGGTAGAAGCCTCGGGTCCCGATCATGATAAGACCTTCAAGGTCGAGGCGCGTCTCAATTCGAACATAATCGGCACCGGGATCGCACACAGCAAGCGTGAGGCAGAGCAGGAGGCGGCGCACAGAGCGCTTGAGCTCTTCGGCGAGCTTTGATCGGATCTGCGATCTTTGCGGAGTTCCGAAGCTCGGTGCTCCGCTGTTTGCGATAAATGCGCAAGAGCGGCATTGACAGTCAACAAAACGGGAACGAATCAGTAGAACAATGAAACATATAAATATACCGGTCTTCATTCCGCATTTGGGGTGCCCAAACGCATGCGTTTTTTGCAATCAGAGGACGATATCCGGCACATCCGACTTTCGCGAGGAGAGTGTGCGCGACATCATTGAGACCGCGCTTGCCACAGTGCCGGCGGACAGCGAGGTCGAAATAGCGTTTTTCGGAGGCTCCTTCACGGGTATAGACCGCGAGCTTATGATACGTCTTTTGACGCTTGCGGACGAATATACCGAAAGCGGCAGAGTGGGGGCACTCAGATGCTCAACACGCCCGGATTACATAAATGATGAGATATTGAGAATACTTGCCGAGCATCACATGACCACCGTTGAGTTGGGCATTCAAAGCACCTGCGACGAGGTGCTTGCGGCAAGTCGGAGAGGGCACTCCGCCGAGGCATCGCGACGCGCGTGTCTTGCCGTCAAGGCCGCGGGAATGCGTCTTGTCGGGCAGATGATGATCGGGCTTCCCGATGCCGACGAGGCAAGCGAGATAAAAACAGCCGAGGATATCTGCGCATGGGGCGCCGATGCCGCGCGTGTCTATCCGACCGTCGTTTTTCGCGACACCGAACTTGCCGGCATGGCACAAAAAGGCGCTTATATGCCGCTTGACTATCGCACCGCCGCATGGCGAACGGCGTCGGTACTTGATGTGTTTGACAGGGCGGCGGTCTCCGTGATACGTGTCGGGCTTTGCTCGGGTGAGGGATTGACCTCGTCGGACACGGTGGTTGGTGGCGCAAATCACCCCGCAATGGGGGAGCTTGCCATGAGCGAGCTTTTTCTGCGCAGAATAGTCGCCGCGGCGGATGCAAGCCTTGCCGCTCGGACGGATCCGATCGACGGACAGAATATGTATATATATGTGAGTCGCGGAGCCACCTCGCGCGCCGTGGGACAACACAGAAGCAATATCAAGCTGCTCAGCGACAAATATTGCCGAGAATACGGAATAAATCGGATAATGGTGCTTGAAAGTCGCGAGCTTTTGGGATATAATATTAAAATAGACATAATATAAAAGGTTGACAAAATAATATGCACGCAAAAGAGGTGTGCAAGAACAACGGAGGCGTCCTTTGTACCTCAAACAAATAGAGCTTCAGGGATTTAAATCCTTTCCCGACCGTACCAAGCTGACCTTCGGCCACGGAGCGACGGTGATAATCGGACCTAACGGGAGCGGAAAATCGAATATAGCTGATGCCATGCGCTGGGTCCTGGGGGAGATATCCTCAAAGAGCCTGCGCGGCACAAAGATGGAGGATATCATTTTCGGCGGGGCGGACAGTCGCAAGCCGATGGGGTATGCCGAGGTATCGGTGACCTTTGACAATACCGATAAAAACGGCAGGATAGATTGTCCTTATGACGAGATAACCGTAACGCGGAGATATTATCGCAACGGAGACAGCGAGTATTTTATAAATCGCAAAGAAGTAAGACTTCGTGATGTGTATGAGATGTTCCTCAACACGGGTGTCGGACGCGACGGATATTCTATCATAGGACAAGGCAGGATAGCGGATATCGTGTCTCGCAAGAGCGACGAGCGGCGGGGTATCTTTGAGGACGCCGCCGGGATCGCAAAATATCGTCATAAAAAGAATGATGCCGAGCGCAAACTTGCGGCGACAAGCTCAAATATGGAGCGTGCGCAGGATATCATAGATGAAATAGGTTCGAGACTCGGACCGCTCGAACGCGAATGCGTCAAGGCGAAAAGATATATCGAATATACCGAAATAAAGAAGCAGGCGGACGTGCGGCTGTGGCTCTACGACACCGAAAAGCTGCGGCTTGAGATAGCCGACGGAGAGAACGAGCTTGCCGTGGCGTGTCGCGAGCTTGACAATGCCGCGGAGGCACTTGAAACGCTTGAGGCTCAAAACGACCGTCTTGACGAGCTTTCAAAAACGAGCAAGGCGGAGTCGGAGAAGCTTCTTTCCGCCATAAAGGAGCGCACACGAGAGAATTATGCAATAGAAAGCGAGCTCAAGGTCGCCGACAACGATTTGCATCACACCGAGGCGGCTCTTTCCGCCGCATTGGCTGCGGCGCAGACACAGCGCGGACAGGCCGAGAGCGAAAAAAGGCTGCTGGAGTCTTATCGCGCTTCGGCGCTTGAGCATGCGGGCAGGCTCCAATCGCTTGCCGGTGAGGAGAAAAAGGAGCGCGAGGCCGCCGACAGCGCCGACAAGGCTGCCGCGTCTCTTGATGACGCCATAGCTGTGGCGTTTGACGAGATAGTGGCGGCACAGGCCGCGGACAGTGACGCGGCGGCGAGACTTGAACTCATCGGGCGCTCAAAGAACGAGGGCGCGGGACGACGAGCCGCCGCGGAAAAGGAGATAGCGGAATATCGTCGCGCCGCGGACATGCTCGCCGCGGAATGCGCGGCAACCGAGCGCACGGTGGCGGGATATGATGCAGAGGAGGCAGGGCTTTCGACGCGTGCCGAGGTGCTAGAGCGTGAGCTCGCCGAACTGCGCCAAAGAAGCGAAAAGGGGGGCGGTGTGCTTTCATCGCTTAACGCCGAATGTGACGCGCTCTCAAAGCAGATAGATACGCTAAAGCGCATGGAAGAGCACTTTGAGGGCTACAACAACAGTGTTCGTCATGTCATGCAATGTGCGTCGGACGGCAGACTTTCGGCCGCTCGGGGATGTGGCAGAGTTTACGGTCCGGTCTCCAAACTGATACAAGTCGACGGCGAATATGTGACCGCGATCGAGACCGCGCTCGGAGCGGCGATACAGAATATCGTAGTCGATGACGAGGATACCGTAAAGGCGGCTATCGAATGCTTGAAGCGCGACCGTGCGGGACGCGCGACCTTTTGTCCGGTGTCGGCGGTCAAGGGCTACGGCGGCGTACCGACTCGCGAAATGTCGGAGGCGGCGCGTTATCGCGGATATGTCGGCGTGGCATCCGAGCTCGTGAAGACCGACGACAGATTTAAAAATGTTATCTCATCACTGCTCGGCAGAACAGTGATATTCGACGATCTTGACAACGCCATTGCCATGAGCCGTGCGCTCGGCTACGGTGTCAGAGCGGTCACGCTGGACGGTCAGCAGATCAATCGAGGCGGCACCTTTACGGGCGGTTCGGTGCGCACCGGAAGCGGGATCCTCACGCGCGCGGAGGAGATAAAAAAGCTTTCCTCCGAGCTTGCGGACAAAAAAACGCAAGCCGAGCGCGCCTCCGATCTGCTTGCGGATATTTCAAGCAAAATAAACGATCGCGCGGCAAGTCTTGCGTCGAATGAGGATTCGAGAAAGCTGATCGCCACATTGCGTTCGGCAGAGTCGGCAAAGCTTGAAAAGCAAAAGGCGGGGCTGGATGCGGATCGCACGTTGATATCTCGTCTTTGCGATGACCTTTCGGGACTTGAGGGAGAGACCGAACGTTGCGACGAAGAGCTTGCCGAGCTTGAGGCGCAGCGCCGCTCGCTTGCGGAAAAGATATCCGAGCTCACGGCGTTCCGTTCCGACCGTGAAGCCGAGCGCGGTGCGCGGCTCAACGAACGAGACGAGCACACGCGGCGTGCAGCCGAGCTTACGGTCAAGCTTTCCGAGGCTCGCAAGGATATTGAAAGTGCCAATGCGATGACGGCTCTTTCCGAAAGCAAGATTCGCGAGCTTGAAGGAGAGATAGAACGCCGCGAGGCTGAGGCGACCTCCGCACGCGAAAAAATATCGGCTTTGAATGCTCAAAGGGCGGAGGCGCGCACGCGTCTCGGAACCGGCGAGACAGAGCTTGAAAGGCTCAACCGCGAGCGTGCCGGCGCGGAGAATTCCGGCTTTGAATTCGAGCGCAAGATAAACGAGCTTCGCAGAGCCATAAGAGATAAGCAGGATCTCAAGGAAGGTCTCGGTGCAAACAAAATGCGCTGCGAGACAAGACTTGAACGCCAACGCGCCGATATGGAGACGCTTTCCGCACGACTTTGGGAGGATCACGAGTTGACTCGCTCCGAGGCGTTGGCGCTCGGATATCCTCCGATCACCGAAGAGGAACGTCCCGCCGTGGCGGCGACCCAGATCGAATATCGAAATAAGATACGCAATATCGGCTCGGTGAACACGGGAGCTCTTGAGGAATATAATTCGGTACGCGCGAGATATGACGAGCTCACGTCTCAGATGGCGGATCTCACTCGGGCGAAAAACGAGCTTGAGGGGATCATATCAAAACTTGAGGAAGCCATGAAGCGCGACTTCTCCGAATCGTTCGACAAGATCAACGAAAACTTTTCACGGACCTTCAACGAACTTTTCGGCGGAGGCTCGGCTCAGCTCACGCTGACCGATCCCGACAATGTGCTTGAAAGCGGCATAGAGATAAAGGCGGCACCTCCGGGCAAGATCATAAAGTCGCTCATGCAGCTTTCGGGCGGCGAACAGGCGTTTGTTGCCATAGCACTCTTTTTTGCCATATTGCAGGTCAACCCAACGCCGTTCTGTATCCTTGACGAGATCGAGGCGGCACTTGATGAGGTGAATGTCGAAAGGCTTGCGGAATATATACAAAGATATTCGGACGGCACTCAGTTTATAATGATAACCCACAGGCGCGGAACGATGAATGCCGCCGATCGCTTGTACGGTATTACAATGCCCGAACGCGGCATTTCGAATGTATTCGAGCTTGATGTGGATGAAATAACGAAACAGAAGGGAAGCAAATGGGATGGGCTTTTTGAGTAAGCTTCGAGAGGGGCTGGGCAAGACCCGCAACGCGCTTATGGGCGGCATCGAGTCGGTCATGCGCTCCTTTGTCAAGATAGACGAGGATTTTCTTGACGAGCTTGAGGAAATACTTATAACCTCCGATGTGGGCGTCGGAGCCACAGAGGAGATAATCGACGAGCTGCGCGAGCGCATTCGCGATGACAGGATCAAAACGCGTGATGATACCATGCAGGCTTTGCGTGAGATAATTGCCGGTATGATAGGGGAGAGCGCTCCTCTTGCGCTTGACACAAAGCCGTCGGTGATACTTGTTATCGGAGTTAACGGTGCCGGCAAGACCACGTCTGTGGGCAAGATATCCGCACGTCTTAAGGCTGAAGGCAAAAAAGTGGTCGTTGCCGCCGCGGATACCTTCCGTGCCGCGGCTATTGATCAGCTTGCTGTTTGGTGCGAGCGCGCCGGGGTCGATCTTATAAAGCAGAGCGAGGGCTCGGATCCCGCCGCTGTGGTATACGACGCGGCAGGCTATGCCAAAAGCAAGAATGCCGATGTGTTGATCGTCGACACCGCAGGCAGACTTCACAACAAAAAGAATCTTATGAATGAGCTGGCAAAGATAAACCGTGTCATAGACCGTGAATTGCCGGGAGCCGCGCGTGAAAATCTTTTGGTGCTTGATGCTACCACGGGACAAAATGCGATAATTCAGGCAAAGGAATTCGGTGCCGCGGCGGATATTACCGGACTGGTGCTTAACAAGCTTGACGGAACGGCAAAGGGAGGCATAATCCTTTCGATACGCCGCGAGCTCGGAATTCCGGTCAAGTTTATAGGTGTCGGAGAGAAGACAGATGATATGCAGCCGTTTGACGCAGATGAGTTTATCGCGGCGCTGTTCCCGGAAGATGGGGACGCGGAGTGACGGCGATGAAGCTGAATATACTGATCGCGACAAAAAATCGCGGCAAGCTCGCCGAGCTTCGACGGCTGATGTCGGTATATATCGACGGCGCGGAGATCGAGCTTTTGACGCTTGACGATGTGGGCTTTTGCGGCGAAATAGAGGAGGACGGCTCCACTTTTGCCGAAAATGCCATGATAAAGGCAAAAGCCGCCGCAGAGGCATCCGGGCTGATATCCGTCGGCGATGATTCCGGACTTTGCGTGTATGCGCTCGGAGGTGCCCCCGGGGTGCGTTCGGCAAGATATGCGGGAGATGGGCACGATGACGATGCCAACAATCAAAAGCTGCTGCGGGAGCTGCAGGGTACAGCCTCTCGCGAGGCGGCGTTCGTTTGCAGCATGGCGTGTGTTTTTCCGCGCGGCTGTGGGCTTGAGGGAGAGCTGATATCCGTCGAGGGCAGGTGCGAGGGAGAGATACTTTGCGCACCGCGCGGTACCGACGGCTTCGGATACGATCCGTTGTTTTGGTATGATGAATACGGAAAGACCTTTGCCGAACTTTCGCGGGATGAGAAAAATGCGATAAGCCATCGAGGAATTGCCGCCGCAAGGCTCTGCCGCGAGATATCAAAACGTATATCCCGTGCCGCGGCAAAAGATTAAAAACAGAAAGATAAATAAAAATAGTACTGGAATCTGTGAAAATGAAATTGACTTCAAAGCAAAGAGCGTATCTGCGCTCGCTTGCCGCCGATATTCCGACCATCATGCAGGTGGGTAAGGACGGAATCGGAGAAAATCTTATCAAAACGGTTGCCGATGCGCTTGAGGCGCGTGAGCTGATCAAGCTCTCGGTGCTGGATAATTGCGGAGAGACGCCGCGCTCTGCCGCCGAGGCTCTTGCCGAGGCTACGGGTGCCGAGGTGGTCGCCACGATCGGACGAAAGCTGATACTGTATCGTGAATCCGCAACGAAGAAAAAGATAGAATTATGAGCAATGATATGACAGCCAACGAACCGACCATCGCCAATCCGTTCGGAATGCGGCGGATAGGCATCTACGGCGGCACCTTTGCGCCTCCGCACAATGGGCATGTTGCCGCGGCAAGGGCTTTTATAACTCAAATGCGGCTTGACTATCTTTATGTGATACCTGCCTTTCTGCCACCGCACAAAAGGCTTGATTTTATCGATCGCCCCGAGGATCGCCTCAGAATGTGCGAGCTCGCGTTCGGCGATGTCGAGGGCGTGATAGTGAGCGATACTGAGCAAAGACGTGGCGGAAAAAGCTATACCGTTGACACCCTGCGCGAGCTGACCGCTCCGAACACAAGGCTCTTTCTGCTTTGCGGAACGGATATGATGCTCACTCTCGACGAATGGCATGAGGCGGCCGAGATATTTAAGCTTTGCTATCCCATCTATATACGCCGCGAGAACGATGCATCGCTGGATGCAAAGATCGTTGCAAAGATCGGCGAATATAAGAAAAAATACAACGCGGTCGTGCGTCGGCTGGCAGTCCCGCCGGTGGAGCTTTCCTCCACAGAGGTAAGACGCGCCGCGGCAGCGGGGCGCTCGCTCTGCGGTATGGTCCCGCCGAAGGTCGAGGCATACATACGCGAGAGGGGGCTTTACGGTGCTCCGGTGCAGGCGGATCAAGGGGGAGCGGTATGATGGGTATAACGAATGAGATGCTTGATGCTCTTCGCACCGAGATCGAACGCACCCTCTCCCCGAGGCGCGCCGCGCATGTGCTCGGCGTCGAAAAAATGGCGCAAATGTTGGGCGTGCTTTTTTTCGATCGTGACAGCGATCTGCATCTGTTGCGCGGAGCGGCATTGCTGCATGATCTGACAAAGGAGCTGCCCGCAGAGGAGCACGCAAGGATCCTGCGCGCGTACGGCACGGAGCCGAGCGAGATCGACATGCTTTCCCCGAAAACGCTTCACGCGCGCACCGCGGCACTGCTTATACCGGATAGGTATCCGGATCTGGCGATCCCGGAGCTCATCTCAGCCGTGCGGTGGCACACCACGGGACGCGCGAACATGACGGTATATGAAAAGCTTATCTATTTTGCCGATTATATCGACGAAACTCGCACATATCCCGATTGTGTGAGGCTGAGGTCTTTGTTCTTTGATGCGAGACCCGA
Organism: uncultured Ruminococcus sp.; assembly: GCA_964590755.1. Classification (GTDB taxonomy): domain Bacteria; phylum Bacillota; class Clostridia; order Oscillospirales; family CAG-272; genus CAG-390. The sequence continues at coordinate 22,046 of CAZPYK010000013.1, forward strand.
AAGCATGGATATGCAACAACGATGCGAGCATCTTGATAGGCTTATAGTCTTATCCTTTGATATGACGCTTGATGAACTAATTAAAAACCATAATATAATAAGCCGCGACACGATAGAGGCAAGAAATTACCTGCTTTGTGCGCTTAACGGCAGAAAAACAACGAAAGGAAATGCTGACCGATGAAGGTTGATGTGAAATTTGCGGCAGACGGAACGCCCGAGCCGCTGTCTCTTGCAAAGGAGATCTGTTATGTGCTTGACGAGCACCGCGGCGAGGATATAGCCCTGCTCAAGGTGGGAGACAAAATAGATATTACCGAATATTTCGTGCTTTGCACGGCGCATGCAACGACGCATGTCCGTTCTCTTACCGACGAGGTCGAATTCAAACTGGGCGAGGCGGGAGTCAAGCCCTTTGCCTCCGAGGGCAGAGGGGACAAAAATTCATGGATGGTGCTTGATTACGGCACGGTGATGGTTCATGTGTTTACACGTGACGCACGTGAATTTTATAACCTTGATAAGCTTTATTCCGACACCGAAAAGATAGCGGTAGAGCCGCGCACGGAGCCCGAGGACGTGGAATAAAAGCACGCCGCCTCGGCGCGGCGGAACAGAGATAGCGTGAAAGTTCGATGCTTCAAAGCCGAAAAGAAAAACCGTTTCACGCGTAAATTATTATTTGTGCCGCCGCAGTGGCGGCGGAATGGAGATCGATATGAGATACGATTATTTGGCGATCGAAAAGAAATGGCAGGAAAAATGGGCTGATGCGGGCGTTTTTCATGCTCTTGACGAGAAGGATGCCGACGGAAAGCCGAAGTTCTATGCCTTGGTGGAATTTCCGTATCCGAGCGGAGCGGGAATGCACGTCGGACACATAAAGGCATATTCCGGGCTTGAGGTGGTCTCGCGCATGCGCCGCATGCAGGGCTATAACGTTCTTTTCCCCATGGGCTTTGACGCCTTCGGGCTTCCCACCGAAAACTATGCCATCAAGACCGGCATGCATCCGCGCGCCGTGACCGATAAGAACATTGCCAAATTCACACAACAGCTCAAGCGCGTTGGCTACAGCTTTGATTGGGATCGTGTCGTGGACACGACCGATGAGGATTACTACCGTTGGACTCAATGGATCTTTTTGAAGATGTTTGAAGCGGGGCTGGCGTTCCGCGATACCGCGCTTGTCAATTATTGCCCCAACTGCAAGGTCGTTCTTTCGAATGAGGACAGCCAGGGCGGCAAATGCGATATATGTCACAGTGATGTCGTTCAAAGATCAAAGGACGTTTGGTATCTGCGCATTACAAAATATGCCGATAAACTGCTTTCGGGACTTGACGAGGTCGATTATCTTCCCAATATCAAGCAACAGCAGATAAATTGGATAGGTAAGAGCGAGGGCGCCTTCGTTAACTTCAAGATCACCGGCAAGGATGAGACACTGCGCATCTATACCACTCGTCCGGACACCCTCTTCGGCGTGACCTTTATGGTCATAGCTCCCGAGCATCCGATGATAGACAAGCATGCCGATGAGATATCCAACATGGATGCCGTGGCGGCATATCGCTCGGAATGCGCAAAGAAGACGGAATTTGAGCGCACACAGCTGGTCAAGGATAAGACCGGTGTGCGTCTTGAAGGTATCAGCGCGCAAAATCCGTTGACGGGCAAGGAGATACCGATATATATTGCCGACTATGTAATGATGGGCTACGGTACCGGCGCGATAATGGCGGTGCCCGCGCACGACCCGCGTGATTTTGAATTCGCACGTAAGTTCGGTATAGATATAGTCGAGGTCATAAAGGGCGGAGATATTGCCAAAGAGGCGTATACCGGAGACGGCGAAATGGTCAATTCCGGCTTCCTTAACGGTCTGACAAACAAAAAAGCGTCGATAAGACGCGCCATCGAGGAGCTTGAGCGTTTGGGCGTCGGCGAGGGCGGAGTTCAGTACAAAATGAAGGACTGGGCTTTCAATCGTCAGCGCTATTGGGGCGAGCCGATCCCGATCGTGCATTGCCCGCACTGCGGCATGGTTCCCGTGCCGTATGACGAGCTTCCGCTGAAATTACCGCCGATGACCGAATTCGCACCCGGGCAGAACGGGGAATCTCCGCTGGCGCGTATTGAGGAATTCGTGCATTGCAAATGCCCGAAATGCGGTGCGGATGCAAGACGCGAGACCGACACCATGCCGCAGTGGGCGGGCTCGTCGTGGTATTTCCTCAGATATATCGATCCGCACAACGCAAAATGCGTTGCCGACTTTGAAAAGCTGAAATATTGGATGCCCGTCGATTGGTACAACGGCGGCATGGAGCATGTTACAAGGCATATGATATACTCGCGCTTTTGGCACAAGTTCCTTTACGATCTGGGAGTCGTTCCGTGCGACGAGCCGTATGCCAAGCGCACCGCTCAGGGCTTGATACTGGGACCCGACGGTGACAAGATGTCGAAATCAAAGGGAAATGTCATCGATCCCAATACCGTTATCGATGCATACGGAGCCGATGTGCTTCGCACTTATGTGTTGTTTATGGGTGATTATACCGCCGCCGCGCCGTGGTCGGAAAACGGTGTCAAGGGCTGTAAGCGCTTTCTTGAAAGAATTGCCGATCTGCCTTCGATGGTGAAGGGAAGCGATGTGACGCCCGAGCTTGAGATACCCTTCAACAAGACGATCAAAAAGGTGACCGAGGATTACAACAGCCTTAAGTTCAACACGGCTATAGCCGCGCTTATGGGACTTTTGAATGATATTTCGGCACACGGCTCGCTGACGCGCGATGAGTTGGATGTCTATATCAGATTGCTCTCGCCTGTGGCTCCGCACTTGTGCGAGGAGATAAACGAGCAGCTGGGCGGCAAAAAAATGCTTGCCGTGTCCGCATGGCCGCAGTATGATGAGACTAAGACGGTGGATGCCGCGGTTGAGGTGGCGATACAGATCAACGGTAAGCTTCGGTCCACGGTAAAGCTTCCGCTTGATTGTCCGCGCGACGATGCACTTGCCGCGGCAAAGGCGATCGAGCGTATTGCCGCCGCCATTGAAGGCAAGACGATCATCAAGGAGATAACCGTTCCCAACAAGATAATAAATATCGTGGTTAAATAACGCACTCGACAGGATGTGTGTCAAAGGTCTCGGCGGCGAAAGTTCTTCGCCGCCGAGATTTAGGCGAGACCGCATCGAACGTTTTTTCGATTGCCGAGTGATTTTTTTTACAAAAGCTATTGCAAAAATGCCTTAAATATGCTATAATAATAAATGTGAGCGGCGTTGTGCTTGTCGCTCGAATACGGAGAGGTATCGAAGTGGTCATAACGGGGCTGACTCGAAATCATGTTGTTCTCCGCGAAAATTGAATAAAAAATCTATGGAGAGGTATCGAAGTGGTCATAACGGGGCTGACTCGAAATCAGTTTGCGAGCAATCGCACATGGGTTCGAATCCCATCCTCTCCGCCAACAAACCCTTGAAAACACTACGTTTTCAAGGGTTTTCACTTTGTCTTGGCGGTGCCCGCTTTTTGTGAATGGTGCCCTTGGTGCCCTGATTTGTGGTGCCCTTGCTGTTTTGCTCTATTCATTTTATTCATCAAAAATGAATACTGTGGTGCCCTTAT
>CAZPYK010000014.1:0-24069 GCA_964590755.1 uncultured Ruminococcus sp.
TTTTTCATATCGTCATGCGGCTCTTTTTCTGTCCTCCGTCCCCTCCACGCAAGCGGAAGGGAGCGTTTATGAAATCATAATCACCACGCCAATACCCATTGGCAAAGGGCGGCTCAGCCGCCTTGATTACCCATAAGCGCAGCAGAACGCCGCTGTCAAGGACGCTGTGCGAGGCGTAAAGAACTTTCCGAAACAGACCTTGCGACAGCAACCTTTACCGCATACACGGGCAAATTTACCGTTGAGCCGAACAACGAATATGTTATCTACGCAAAGCTGACCGATACGACAGGCAATGTAACATACATTAACTCAAACGGCATTGTGCTGGATAACATTGCACCTGCTATTTCGGGCGTTACAGACGGCGAAACCTACTGTGCGGCACAGACCGTAACCGTAACGGAAAAATATGTTGATACCGTATGAGATTTGCACTGCCGCACAGCTTGTGTGGTTCTCAAAACTCGTAAACGGTACGCTTGATGGTGTTGCCCAAAATCAGTCTGCAAATGCGATCCTAATGGCAGACATTGATATGTCGGCAATTACGGGCTATGTTCCCATTGGTGGTACGACGGGACTGTATTACAGCACTGAGGGCGACGACAAGGGTTATCAAGGCATCTTTGACGGCAACGGTCATGTGATCAAAAATCTTTCCGTGAAAGGCTCCGATGCCAATGAACTGACCTATGGTGTGTTCGGTACACTCAGCGGAACGGTGAAACACTTAGGCGTTGAAAACTTCACTTTCACACTTGGATCGCAGGATTGCCGTGCCGGTGGTATTGCAGGACAGGTTCTGTCCGGTGGTTTGATTGAAGATTGCTATGTAGCAAACTCCACCATTACCGCCACGGACAAGGTTGCAGGTGGCATTGCCGGTTGCAACTATGCAGGTACGATCAAAAACTGTTTTACTTAAGAGGCTATGATGTGTTATATTGTAGAACATGATCCGAACAGGGGCGTTCGGATCCATGCAGCCGGGGCGGTAAAAGCGATAGAAGGAGCGTAAAAGTCTGAAAAACGAGTCGTTTTTCAGACGTTGAGTTTGTGGCTTTCGTGCCAAAAGGCGGCACGAATTTCCGCTTTGCGAAAAACCCACAAACTCACATTTTCCATAACAAGAAAGGAATGGTCATAAATATGAAAATTTCTGCATTAACGGTGCTCGCCGTGTTTTATGGCATCTATTTTGTAAAAATGCTGATGCAGAAGCGGAGGGGCATCCGGACCCATCAAATCGGGCGGCGAAAAGAAAAGCAACTGCACACCGTGGAAACTCTTATGAGCATTGCCACGGTGGGAATTGTGGCGGCACAGCTCATGTCCATTCTGTTCGGTTGGAATCATATGCCGACATCGGCACGATTTACAGGCTTTTGTCTGGGCTTGCTTGGGGATTTGATTTTCCTGCTGGCCGTTTTGCAGATGAAGGATAGCTGGCGGGCGGGAATCCCCGATCAGGACAAAACAAAGCTTGTGACCACAGGCATCTACCGCTTCAGCCGCAATCCGGCGTTTTTAGGATTTGACTTCATGTACCTCGGTGTGATGCTGATGTATTTCAACGGCCTGACCGTCCTGTTCACCATTTATGCCGTAGTGATGTTGCATTTGCAAATTTTGCAGGAGGAAAAGTATTTGTCTACTACATTCGGCGAAGAATATCAGGCATATCAAAAGCAGGTCTTTCGTTATCTGGAAAGAAGAAATTGCTGATATAGCTTGCATCAAATAAGAATATTCGGTTTGTCAAACCGAATTCGCTGTTTGTGGGGAAGCATTCTTACGGAAAATGTACTATACTTTCCTTCGGAGGAATGTAAATATGGATCAAATTAAAATTGGGAAATTTATTGCATCGCTGAGAAAAGAAAAACATCTAACACAAGAACAGCTCGGTGAAAAACTCGGTGTGACAAACAAAACCGTTTCTCGCTGGGAGAACGGAAACTATATGCCGGACATTGAAGTTCTGTTGCTTTTATCAAAAGAATTCAATGTGAGTATCAACGAACTGATCAGCGGAGAACGGCTTGACGCAAAGGACTTCCAAAAAGCCGCAGATGACAATCTCATTACGGCACTGAACAACAGCACCTTTACACTGCAAGAAAAGATAGCGTTTTTCAAGAAAAAATGGCTAAAAGAACATATTGCAACGATTGTTTTGTGCGTTGTAGCGTGGATCGGTATTATCATATGGACAGCACTGAAATCACGGGGCAGCGATTCTTATGTGCTGTTGGGTGCGATCGGCGGTATGCTTGCCATACTTTTCTATGTGGTACTGTATAATCGTATGATGGTGTATGTGGAAAATCACGCATATAGGGCAACAAACGATGACAAAGAAAAAAGCGGAAAATAAAGTGAATTACCGCACCTTACATAAATACTTCATAAGAACAAACCGCTGTGATTTTCATTACCGTGTAGGATGAAAGTTTCGGCGGTCTTGTGTTTTTCGAGAGATGGGACAACGATGCCGTTCCGACCGTAAGATGCGACATTTTTTTGATCTTAACCGCAATGAACGCATATGCCCAAGCAAGAAGAGAGAATCTTTTGGGCATTTGCGGGGGAAAACCGAAATAAAGTATTGAAAAAAAAGCAAAGCTGTGATATAATAATTAACGATAGGATGATAACTGTCGATAACGATCAAGGGCAATTGCAGACAGTCGATAATTACCAACGGCTGCGGCCGAGAGTTGACGACAGTGCGGTGAACGGATAGTATCGAAAAGGATCGTTCATAATAAAGCTTGAACGATCCTTATTTTATAAATATAAAAATATCATCAAAACGAATTCGAAAGAGAGTATAACGATATGGATATTTTAAGCATGGCACACGAAATAGGCAAGGCGATAAAGGAAAGCGACGAAATGCGTCAATACGAGGCGGCGCAGGCAGCTTATCTTGCCGATGAGGAGCTTCAGACCAAGGTGACCGAATATAATGTGCAGCAAAAGGCATTTGCCGACGAGAGCGCCAAAAGCGTGCAGAATGATTTTCTGCTGGGTGCTATTCGCAAGCGTCTTGAAGCACTGGCGGCAGAGATAACGTCTTCTCCCTCGTATATTGCATTCGCGGAGTCTCAGGATATGGTATCGTCGATACTTGCCGAGGTGAACGAGACCATTATGTGTGAGGTGACGGGCGAGGAGCCGCATCACGGCTGCACGCATGATTGCTCATCCTGCGGCGGCTGCCACTGATATAACGAAAAAACAAAAGGATCTCACGATCTATTTCGGCTTTTGAAGCTAAGGGGGATGCCCGCATGACTCCGATGATGGAGCAATACTTTGAGATAAAGGATCAATATAAGGATTATTTGCTTTTTTACCGTTTGGGCGATTTTTACGAGATGTTCTTCGATGATGCCGTGATCGGTTCGCGCGAGCTTGAGCTTACGCTCACAGGGCGCGATTGCGGAGAAAAAGAACGTGCGCCCATGTGCGGTATTCCTTTTCACAGCGCCGAGACCTATATTGCAAGGCTTATAGACAAGGGCTACAAGATAGCGATATGCGAGCAGGTGGAGGATCCCGCTACCGCCAAGGGATTGGTCAAAAGAGAGGTAATAAGGATAATCACCCCGGGCACGGTAACCGATGCATCCATGTTGCCGGAGACGCGCAACAATTATCTAGCGTCCGTTTTTATTGATGAGGGCGGCACCGGAGTGTGCTTTGCCGATATTTCCACTGCGCAAATATTTGCGACTTCCTTTGATACGCCGCAATATTTGCCGCAGTTGCTCGGCGAGCTGGGGACCTACGCGCCGCGTGAGACAGTTATCAATCTGCCTGCCGCGCTTTGTCCCGAGGTCGCCGATTTTGTTCAGAACAAGCTCGGGGCGATGTTGACCGTTGAGGCGGCGGAGGCATTTGACTATTCGTGTGCGGTCGATGCGGTGAACGCGCAATTTTCCGATATCTTGCGCGAGGGAGAGCTTGAAAAGAAGCGTCTTGTATCTGCGCTGGGAGCGCTGCTTTGCTATATACGCGAAACTCAAAAGACGGATATCTCATATATAAAAGAGCTTAATGTTTATGAGAACGGGCAGTATATGCAGCTTGACTTGAATACGCGTCGCAATCTTGAGATCACCGAGACTATGCGTTCAAAGGAAAAGCGCGGCTCGCTTTTGGGGGTGCTTGACAAGACCACGACCGCCGCGGGAGCGCGTCTTTTGCGTCAGTGGGTAGAGCATCCTTTGCTCGGCATCAGTGCCATATCACGTCGACAAGCGGCTGTAGAGGAGCTTTTTGACGACTTTATGCTTCGCGAGGATCTGCGCGACAGGCTTTCAAACGTTCTCGATCTTGAGCGCTTGGTGACGCGCATAGTGTATGCCACCGCCAATGCGAGGGATCTGCGAGCTGTTGCCAACACATTGGCGATACTTCCCGACGTGCGTGAGCTTTTGAAAAAATGCAAAAGCGACGAGCTGTCGGCAATATATTCCGCGCTTGACACTCTTGATGATGTGGTCAAGCTGATAGACGAGGCGATAGTCGAGTCACCTCCGGCGCAGGTGCGCGAGGGCGGAATGATAAAGGACGGCTACAGCACCGAGGTCGATGAATTGCGCGGGATCGTCGCAGACGGAAAAGGCTGGATAGAAAAGTTCGCAGCCAAGGAGCGCGAGGCGACCGGCATAAAAACACTGCGCGTGGGGTATAATCGGGTCTTCGGATATTATATCGAAGTCACGCGCTCGTTGGTGGATCAGGTCCCGCAGGACAGATACATACGCAAGCAGACGCTCACGGGAGCCGAGCGATATATTACGCAGGAACTGAAGGACACCGAGGCAACCGTGCTGGGCGCGGGAGATCGGTTGTCATCGCTGGAATATGAATTGTTTTCGGCGGTGCGGTCGCGTGTGGCGGAAAATTCCGCTCGCATACAGCGAGCGGCGGCTCTGCTTGCGCGTATAGATGTTTATGTTTCTCTTGCCGCGGTGGCGTCAAAAAACAACTATACCCGTCCGCATCTTAATGCCGACGAGGTGATACGAATAAAGGACGGTCGTCATCCCGTGGTTGAGCAGTTCGTTAAGGACGGATATTTCGTTCCGAACGACACCTCGCTTGACATGAAGAACAACCGTGTTATGATAATAACCGGTCCGAACATGGCGGGAAAATCCACATACATGCGTCAGGTGGCGCTTATTGCCGTAATGACACAGATAGGCTCCTTCGTTCCGGCGGCGGATGCCGACATCTGCATAACCGACAGAGTGTTTACCCGTGTGGGTGCGTCGGACGACCTTGCATCCGGACAATCCACCTTTATGCTTGAGATGACCGAGGTGGCGAATATTTTGAAAAACGCCACCAAGCACAGTCTTGTCATATATGACGAGGTCGGGCGCGGTACGTCGACCTTTGACGGCATGAGTATTGCTCGCGCGATCGTCGAATATACTCAAAGTCGCAAGGTGGGAGCAAAAACACTTTTTGCCACGCATTATCACGAGCTGACGGTCCTTGAGGACGAGCTTGACGGAGTGGTTAATTACAATATAGCCGCGCGCAAGCGCGGGGACAACGTTATATTCCTGCGTAAGATCGTCAAGGGATCGACCGATGACAGCTACGGAATAGAGGTCGCAAAGCTTGCGGGTCTGCCAAGCGAGGTCATAAAGAGAGCCAAGGAGATACTCAAATCCGTTGAGGCGACCTCGCGTGCCGTGTCGACCTCTGAGGTGCATCCTTCCGACGATGCAGAGGAGCTTGATGCGATATCTCTTGAGGATTGCATACACGAGCAGATAATAGCCGATCTGAAGGCTGTTGATGTAAATACGCTGTCGCCCATAGAAGCGATGAATTTCTTGTTCGAGCTTCAAAGAAAACTTAAATAAGCGAGAGGACTTATCTTAAAGTGGGAAAGATCAATGTGCTGAGCTTTGAGGTCGCCAACCTTATAGCGGCAGGCGAGGTCGTGGACCGCCCATCGTCCGTTATAAAGGAATTGGTGGAAAATTCAATAGATTCGGGCGCCGACAGGATAACCGTCGAGATAATGCGCGGAGGAATAAGCTTCATGCGCGTTTCGGACAACGGCTGCGGAATGAGTGCGGAGGATATGCCCATTGCGGTAAAGCGTCACGCCACCAGCAAGATACACAGTGCATCCGACCTTGACGGCATAAAAACGTTGGGCTTTCGCGGTGAAGCGCTGGCGGCAATATGTTCGGTGTCGGATGTCAGGATAATATCCAAGCTTCGCGAGCAAGAGCTCGGCGCGATGTATGAGATACACGGCGGCGTCGGAGGCGAGATAAGCGAGCGCGGGGCATCCGACGGAACGACCGTCATTGTCGAAAATTTGTTTGCAAATGTGCCCGCAAGGCTCAAATTTCTCAAAAAGGATGCGACCGAAGCGATGTCGGTGGGGGCGGTGGTCGAAAAAGCCGCGCTTTCTCATCCCGAGATCGCATTCACGTTTATTTCGGATGGCAATTTAAAGCTTGAGACATCCGGCGACGGTGAATTGAAAAGCACATTGCGTGCCGTTTTCGGCAAAGCTTATTCGGATGGTATGCTGCCGGTGGACTATGTTCGCGAAGGTGTGCGGGTGCGCGGTTTCATATGCGCTCCGATACAGGTGCGTTCAAATCGAAATTACGAAAACTTTTTCATTAACGGCAGATATGTAAAGTCGCGAACCGCTTCGGCCGCGCTCGAGCAGTCGTTTGCGTCGTATATCGCGTCTGATAAATTTCCGGGCTGTGTGCTGAATATTTCGATCTCGTGCGAAGCGGTGGATGTCAATGTGCACCCCTCAAAGCTTGAGGTGAAATTTTCAAACGAGCGTCCGGTATTCGATGCGGTGTACTATGCGGTGCGCACGACTCTCGTGAATAACGAAAAACGTCCGGAACTTGAGCCTTTTGACGGGAAGAGAACAACGCCAGCGACATCATTTGCTCCGAGGCACACAGTCGATGCCTTCATTCCGGTCGAGTCTCGCAACTCGTTTCGCAACTGTCAGCCGGGTATTTTTGCCGCAAATGCCGTTTCCGGCATTTCCGGAACCGATGCCGCACCCGCGCATTCAGGCGATGCGCGGCTCGGTGTATCGAGCGCATCGATCGCCGCGGGCGCGCCCATGACCGATACGTCGGTGCTCGGTGTCGATGACGAGGTGACCGGCTTTGAGGGATATGTGTCGCCGGGGATCGGATATGTCGAGCCGGATCTGGTCAAAGCCGTACTGGGCGGCGAAAGAGAAGAACGTGTCGCCGCGGGAGCGAGGCTTCCCGGTGCCGATGCGATGCCGGGCAATGAGGTCGAGCATCGTCGAGCGGACGAGACGCAGGCGAATGGCAAGGCGGCGGAGATTTCGATGTCTGCCGTGATGTCGGGCTCCGACGAGATTCCCGCGGCGGCACCGCAACGGGGAATCGATTATCGCATCGTCGGAGAAATATTCAATTCGTATATCATTGTCGAAAAGGGCGACGTTTGCTTGATGATCGATAAGCACGCGGCGCACGAAAGATATAATTTCGAACGCTTCAAGCGCAATATGTATAGTTCGGGGCGAGCATCGGTGCTTTTGGCCGTTCCGTATGAGGTCATGATGATGAGCGACGAGGTCGCCGTCATAGAGGAATATCGGCACGAGATCGAGGCGGTCGGCTTCGAATTTGAGACAGCGCGCAACACAGTGAAGCTGAGCGCCGTACCCGACGGTCTTTCAAACGAGAGCGCAACGGCGATGATCGAGGCGTTTGCCGTGGCATTGCTTGAATCGGCGGGCGGACTTGAGCAGGCGCGCGACCGCATATTCGAAAAAGCGCTTTATCAGGCATCCTGCAAGGCGTCTATCAAGGCGGGCAGAATATATCCTCGGGAATATACCGACCACATCGTTGATGAACTTATGAAGGCGCCCGACATCACCTACTGCCCGCACGGAAGACCCGTGGCGTTTGAAATGAAAAAATCCTCGCTCGATCACAAATTCGAGCGTTCATAGATCACAGTACATACCCGAAAGGATCACGATATAATGTTTGAACTGAAATGCACGGACGGACGTGCGCGCCGCGGCGTGCTGCACACCGTTCACGGAGACATTGAGACTCCCGTGTTTATGAATGTCGGCACCTGTGCCGCGATAAAGGGCGGTGTGGCAACATACGAGCTCAAGGAGATCGGTTGCCAAGTTGAGCTTTCCAACACGTATCACCTTCATATACGCCCCGGTGACCGCCTCATACACGACATGGGCGGAATAAGAAAATTCATGAATTGGGACGGCCCCGTGTTGACCGACAGCGGCGGATTTCAGGTGTTTTCGCTGGCACAGCTGCGAAAGATCACCGAGGAGGGGGTCAGATTTGCATCTCATATCGACGGTAAACGTATTTTTATGGGACCCGAGGAGAGCATGCAGATACAATCCAACCTTGCGTCAACGATAGCCATGGCGTTTGACGAATGTATTGAAAATCCCGCACCGTACGATTATGTCAAGGCGTCGATCGACAGGACGGCGCGTTGGCTCGTCAGGTGCAAAAATGAAATGGCAAGGCTGAACTCGCTGCCGGATACGATAAATCCGCACCAGATGCTGTTCGGCATTAATCAAGGCGGCACATATGAGGATCTTCGCATAGAGCATATGCTCAAGATCGCCGAGCTGGATCTTGACGGCTATGCCATAGGCGGATTGGCGGTCGGCGAGGAGACGGAGGAGATGTATAGGATCATCGATGCCGTTGAGCCGTATATGCCGAAAAACAAGCCGCGCTATCTTATGGGAGTCGGAACGCCGGTCAATATTCTTGAAGCGGTGCACCGCGGAGTGGATTTCTTCGATTGCGTAATGCCCAGTCGCAACGCAAGGCACGGCAACGTCTTCACATGGAAGGGCAAGATCAATATTCTGAACGAAAAATACGCTCGCGATCCGCGTCCGATAGACGAGGGTTGTTCCTGCCCCGCGTGTACGCGTTACAGCCGCTCATATATAAGACATCTTATCAAAGCCAAGGAATCGCTCGGTATGAGATTGGCTGTCGTTCACAATTTGTATTTTTACAATGAGCTGACGAAAAAAATACGCGAAGCGCTTGACGAAGGTTGCTTTGAAAGCTTTTATCAAAAATACCGCAACATTCTTGCCGAGCGTGCGCAGGATTGATATTGACATATTGTTTGCATTTATGTCACGAGCCGGCCATTGCACGGGCGGGCGAAGCGTTGTATAATTATCGTGATCGTATTTCGTAAAGAGTCGTAGTAAAAGAAGGGAGGCTTTAGCAAGCTATGCTGTCTGCTGTCAGAAACTTTGCTTTGACATTCATTATCGCGCTGCTTGTGCTGTCGATGATGGCATATTATGCGGTCAACATGGTGTTGACCAATATCTCCGGCTGGACCGGTGCGCCGGAAACCGACAGCGGAACGGAGAGTGTGTCGCCGCCCGTTACCGACATCGGCGGAAACGAGATAGACATCCCGCTTACAGACAGCGGTGAATCCTTTAATATGCTCATCGTTATCAGCGATTACGACCCCGAGCAAAATGTATACACTCAAAAGGTCACCGATCTGATATTCGGTTCGGGTGCCGACAATGCCGAAAAAAAGCCGGTGCCGACCGATCTTGCCTCGCCGCGAAAAGTGACGCTGGTGGCGGACTCGGATCCCGAGGACGGAGAACAGTTCACGAACGAGAACGGAGATCCGATCATCTCGGGCGGACTTTATGAGGCGGAATACAAAAGCATAAGAGCAACACAGCTGTTGCTCCTGCGCTTTGACAAGGAGGGCTCGCGCGTTACATTTTCCGCGTTTCCCGATGATGCCGTCGTGGCAATGGAGGGAAAATACATAGCTTTGGGCGATGTATACGGCAAATACGGCAGAAAGGTATTGTGCGACGAGATACATGCTCTTACCGGATGCATCGTTGACAAATATGTCGTATTTACTCCCGCGGGCTTTTCCGAGCTGGTGGACGAGATCGGCGGCGTATACTTCAATGTTCCGTGTGAAATGACATTTTCAAATTCCGACGGCAGTTCGCTTGTCATAGGAGAGGGAAACAGGATCGTCGACGGTGCCTCGGCATTGAAGATACTGAGCTTCGATCTTTATTTTGACGGACGCTCGCGCGAAGATACAGCCACGGAATTCGCCGAGGCGGTGCTCGGAACGCTTACGCAGATAACCAATTATCCCGGTGCCGAGGCGCTGTTCGAAAAGCTGTCGGAATGCTTCGATACCGATCTTACCTCGCAGGAATTGACCGATAACAAGGATCTGATCTTCAAATATTCGCTTCTTGAGAAGGAGAACAAGTCTCCGGTACTGCTGTCGATGACGGTGGATGACGAGCAGATATTGAGGATCGACGAGCGGGCGACGCTCACGAGCTTCTTTGAATACAGACGGGTGATATCCGACTGAAGCTTATAAACACGATAAATTTTTATTAAATCAAGAGGGAACAGACTATGGACAACAGAGAAAAAACGATGGACAAGGTGGTAGCGCTTTGTAAAAATCGCGGATTCGTATTTCCGGGCTCCGAGATATACGGCGGGCTTGCCAATACGTGGGATTACGGCCCGCTCGGCGTTGAACTGAAAAACAATATCAAGCGCGCATGGTGGAAGAAATTCATTCAAGAAAATCCCTATAATGTCGGGCAGGATTCCGCGATACTCATGAATCCGCAGACGTGGGTCGCGTCGGGGCACCTTGGCGGCTTTTCGGATCCGCTTATGGATTGTCGCGAGTGCAAGGAGCGTTTTCGCGCCGACAAGCTGATAGAGGATTGGTGCGCCGAAACGGGCTACGAGCTCGAAAAGCCGATAGATGCCTTTACCCAGGAGGAGATGAAGGCGTTTATCGACGAAAAGAATATTCCGTGCCCCACCTGCGGGAAGCATAATTTCACCGATATAAGACAGTTTAATTTGATGTTCAAGACCTTCCAGGGCGTGACCGAGGATGCAAAGAACACCGTGTATCTTCGTCCCGAGACTGCGCAGGGTATATTCGTGAATTTTGTAAATGTGCAAAGGACGACACGTCGCAAGCTGCCGTTCGGAATCGGACAGATAGGCAAGTCGTTCAGAAACGAGATAACGCCCGGAAACTTTATCTTCCGCGTGCGTGAATTTGAGCAGATGGAGCTTGAGTTCTTCTGCGAGCCCGGTACCGATCTTGAATGGTTTGCGTATTGGCGCGGATTCTGCCGCGATTGGTTGCTTTCGCTCGGAATGCGCGAGGAGAACCTCAGACTGCGCGATCACGATCCCGAAGAGCTTTGCTTCTATTCAAAGGCGACCACCGACTTTGAATTTATGTTCCCGTTCGGCTGGGGCGAGCTTTGGGGAGTTGCCGACCGTACCGATTACGATCTCACGCAGCATCAGAACACCTCCGGTAAGGATCTGACCTATTTCGATCAAGAAAAGAACGCGCATTACATTCCCTACGTTATCGAGCCGTCCTTGGGTGTGGAGCGTTCCTTCCTCGCCTTCCTTGTCGATGCATATGACGAGGAGGTCGTATCGCGCGACGAAAAGAGCGGCAAGGAGGATGTGCGTGTCGTTTTGAGATTGCATCCCGCGCTTGCGCCCTTTAAGGCGGCGGTCCTTCCGCTCTCCAAAAAGCTGAGTGCGGATGCCGAAAAGGTATTCTGCGAGCTTAAAAAGGATTTCATGGTTGACTTTGACGATGCGGGCTCTATCGGAAAAAGATATCGTCGTGAGGACGAGATCGGCACACCGCTTTGCATCACATACGATTTCGATTCGCAAAACGACGGTTGCGTGACTGTTCGCGACAGGGATACCATGCAGCAGGTGCGTCTGCCTATTTCCGAGCTTCGTTCTTACATTGCCGAAAAAATAAGCTTCTGAGATGGACTGCGAGCGTTCCGATATCAAGGCAGAGGATATCCCGTGCGCCGGCAACGCCGATGAGGTGTTGCGACTTGCGCTGGATATTGCCGAGCATATACTTGAAAACGGCGGCGAGGTGAGCCGCGTGGAAAGCACCATCGAGCATATAGGCTATGCACTGGGGGCGGCGCATGTTGAGGCGTTTGCGGTCACAACGCTGATAACCGCCTCGGTCCGCATGGCGGACGGCTCATATTCTCAACAAATGCGTCGTGTGAAGAATACCGAGGTGAATCTTTATCGCGTCGAGGAACTCAATGAGATCTCGCGCGAGGTGTGCTCGGGCACGATAGACATAGCCGAGGCGCACGAGAAGCTTTCGGCGGTAACGCACAAGATCCAGCTTGCGCCGTGGGTGGTGTCCTGCGGATATGCGCTCACCGCTATGGGATTTGTGATCTATTTCGGCGGCAGTTTGCGCGACGCGCTGATCTCGGCTGTGATCGGCATACTTATGATGTTCATTCGTCGCGATACCGACAATGCCTTCAACGCGGTCGCGCAAACGGCGGTGCGCTCCTTCTTTGCGGGCGTACTTGCCATGGCAAGTACGCGCCTGGGGCTCGGTGAGAATGCCAACCTTATAATGATAGGCACTATAATGTTGCTCATTCCCGGAATGGCAATAGGAACATCCATCGGCGATATGCTCGGAAAAAATATTATCTCCGGCACCATGAGGTTGGCCCAGGCATTGATACAGACCGTGGTCATAGCGCTCGGATATGCGGCGGCGATGCTCATCTTCGGAGGTGCGGCATGAGCGAGTTTTTGATCAGACTGATAGGCGGAGTGATAGGCACTCTGGGGTTTGTTATAGTATTCGGAGTGAAGCTTAAGCATATGCCCGCCTCGGTGCTTTGCGGTATCGTCGGTACGGTGGTGTATCTTTTGTGCACCGAATGCGGCTTTCATGAATTCGTTTCGAACACGATAGCGGCTTTTGTCGTCACTATATATTCCGAGATCGCCGCGCGAATATTGCGCTCGCCGGCATTGGTCTTTCAAATGCCGGGCGTGATAGTATTGGTTCCGGGAAAGAATCTGTATTATACCATGAGCAGCTTGATCGCAAACGATTTTGCCGCCGCGGGGAACTATGCCGTTATTACTTTGCAAGTGAGCGCCGGTATAGCCGACGGCTTGATATGCGGTACGGTGCTTTTCGGCTTTTTAAAGCTTATGTCCGGGTCGGAACGAGGATTATTCAAAACAAAAAAAGCGGATAACCAAATCAAATAGATGTGATAACAGCAGCTCCCGCGCCGGGACATCGGCGCGGGAGCTGTGTTTTTTTTCTCCCGATCGGCATACTTGAGTGGATATTACAATATAATTTATCAAAGCGGACAGGCCGGAGGTGTGAGATGCGGTTGTTATCGGTGTATGAATACGGCATTCCGAGCGAGATAGCGGAGCTGATCCCTCAGCGAGTGCGGCGTGCCGTGTGCGATGCGGCGGATCGCCTGCGCGGCGTAGAGGAGGTAAGACTGCATGCCGGCAGGCGTGCGACGCTTACCGCGTCGGACGGAAAAGGCGGTAAGCTGAATCATCCCACCGCCGCCGTGCTCACCGCATCCGAGATCGAAAAACTGCTTGCGGATATATGCGGAGGCTCGATCTATGCGTACAGAGATCGTATTATCGATGGGTATATCACCTTCGGCAACGGCTATCGAGCGGGTATTTGCGGCAGTGCAGTAACGGACGGCGGACGCTTTGTCGGCGTTCGTGACATAAGCACGATCGCCATAAGGATACCGCATTCCTCTCCGCCGCTCGGCGCAGAGATGTGCCGCCTTCTTTACGATACGCAACTGACATGCGGGATCTTGATATACGCGCCTCCCGGGGTGGGAAAGACGACGCTTATCCGTTCGGTGGCTGCACGGCTGGCGACCGGAGAGAGAGCTCTTCGCGTGGCGGTGGTCGATTCGCGCGGGGAGCTTGAATGCGGGCTGGGGGATCCCGGGTTGTGCATCGATATAATGTCGGGCTATCCGAAGGCACGCGGGATCGAAACGGCGGCGCGCTCGCTCGGCGCCGAGGTTATAATGTGCGACGAAATAAGCGGGAGGGATGACACCGAGGCGGTGCTGTCGGCACAGGGCTGCGGTGTGCCGCTTATTGCCACCGTTCATGCCGGAAGCCTGCGGGAGCTCATGCACAGGCGCGGGATGAGCGCATTGCACGAAGCGGGAGCGTTCGGCTTCTATGTGGGGTTGCGCAGGCGCACTGACAGATTTGATTTCGTTTACGATATCTCGTCGCGGGAGGCAGCCGATGCTTGCCGTTAAGCTTGTCGGAGTGGGTGTGGTCGCACTCTGCTCATGCGGAGTGTGGGCTGAGACGGCAAGGCGCGATCGCGAGAGATTGTCGCTCGGAGAAGGGTTCATCTCCGTTTTGAGGTATATACGGAATGAGGTGGATCATTATTTGACACCGCAGACGCGCATTTTTCAAAAATGCGACATCGGACTGCTTGCGGCGTGCGGCTGGAGCGCGGCACGTGCACCGCGGGACGTGGGAGAACTGTGCCGTTCCGCGGAGGGCAGGGTGGATGCGCGGATGTACGGCACTCTCCTTCGTTTTGCCGATTCCTTCGGCACCGGCTTTCGCGATGATCAACTTAAGCTGTGCGACGCTTGCGGCGCCGAGCTTGAGCGGCAGTTGCGCAGTCTTTGCGATGAGCTTCCGCGTCGGCGACGCGCGTCAATGTCGCTTGGGATCTGCACTATAGCCGCGGTTGCGGTCATTTTGTTTTGAGCATTATGTGCCGCACTGCGGCGGAACGGAATAAAAATGGACATAACCTTGATATTGAAGGTGGCGGGGGTCGGAGTTTTGGTCGCCGTTGCCGCGCAGATATTATCAAAATACGGACGCGACGAGCAAGCAACGCTGGTGGTCATCGCGGGGATGGTGGTGACCTTGATGCTTCTTGTGAGCGAGATAAGCAGTCTCATCGACTCGGTTCGCGGGATATTCGGATTTTGACTATGGATACTTTAAAAATATGCGGCACGGCGATAATTGCGTCGGTCTGCGCGCTTATGGTGCGTGAGCTCGGGCGAGAGCTTGATGCTCCGATAAAGCTTGCGGCGGTAATTTTATTGCTTGGCATTGCCGCGGTCATGGCGGTTCCGCTGATCGCGTATATAAACGAGATGGCGGCAGATTCGTCTCTCGGGGACAATGCGCGTGTCCTTTCTCGCGCGCTTGCGGTGGCATTCGCAATGAGGATAGCATCGGATATCTGCCGCGAATGCGGCGCGGCGGGAGTCGCCGCGGCACTTGAAACGGTGGGTGGAATCGAACTCCTTCTGCTTGCGATACCGATATTGCGACAAGCCTTTGAACTTGTAAGCGGATTTGCGGGAGGCGGATAGCGTCATAATTCAATGATCCTCAAATTGAAAGGCCACCTGTTTTACGCATGAAAATATTTGTGCCGCCGCTGTGGCGGCGGAATGGAAATCAAAATGAAGATAAAAAGCACGGTTCGTGCTGTTCTTGTGGTGAGCATCTGCTTTGTGCTTCTTTTTTTGCTTGCGCCGACATGCTTTGCCGAGGATGAGGGGCTGCTCCCGCAGGACGAGCTTCGCCGCTTTTTGGATGCCATACCGGACGACATTGCCGCTTTTTTGCCCGAAGAGCTGCTGTCGGGGGACGTCGATGGGGCTATCGGCTCGGCGATGGAATTGTCAAGCGGAGAATATTTATTAAATGTCGCGCTGTCACTTGTCGGCGCGGATGCGGGTGGAGCGCTCGAACTCTTTTGCCGATTGGCGGGTCTGTCGTTGCTCGCGGCGAGCTTTGACGCTGTGTGCGGCTCGCTTGCATCGAACCGGCTCTCCTCCGCATCGGGATTTATGATGAATGCCGCGGTCGCGGTCGCGGCGGCGGGCTCTCAATACAGCAGACTTTCCGCCATTAAGCTTTATTTTGATGAGTTGCGTGTTCTGATGAGCGCGGCACTTCCGCTTATGGGCGTCTTATATGCCATGGGTGGCAATTCCGGAGGTGCGACGTTGAACAATGCCACGGTGGTGCTTTGGCTTGAGCTTATCGAGCTTTTCGCGACCTCGGGGCTTATGCCTGCGGTCGGGATCTTGACGGCGCTGGCGCTTGCGGAGGCGTTCCTGCCGAATGTGGGAAGCTCGGCAATATCCAAATTCGTCGCAAAACTGCTCGGAACCGTTCTCGGACTTTCCGCACTTCTGCTGGGTACCGCTCTCGGCGCGCAGAGCGTGCTTGCCGCCGCATCTGACAAATTGAGCTTTAGGACCGCAAAATTTGTGGCGGGAAGCGTGATACCGGTCGTCGGTTCCACGGTGGGAGAATCGCTGAAGACGCTTGCAACGAGCGTCGAAGCGTTGCGTTCGACCGTGGGGATCGTCGGGATCATCCTGATCTTGCTTCTGCTCTTGCCCACACTGATCACGCTTTTGCTCACGCGGACGGCGTTTTCCGCGGCGGCGAGCATCTCCGACATGCTCGGAGTCAACAAGCAGGCGCGATTTTACCGTGATATGTCGTCCGTGTACGGCTTTTTGATCGCCGCCGCGGCGCTCAGCGCGATCATGTTCGTCTTTGCTATGGCGATCTTGGCTCTCACGGGTACGGCGGTGTCGTCGTGATGGTTCGAGCCTTCGGAGGTGTGGATGAAAAACTATATATGCGGTGTCGTCGGGGCGGCTCTTGTGGTTTCGGTCATATCGATGCTGTTGCCGCGCGACGGGATATGCGGTCGAGAACTTAAGCTCATATCGTCGACGGTCATGCTCTGCGTTATCATATCTCCGCTCGCACATTCCGTCGAAAAACTCGGTGAGATATTCGAGAACGGTGTTATATTGCCCGAGGTGACAGAGGCACGTGTGTCTGATGCCTTGTCGGATGCACTTGAAAAGCAGACAGCCTCCGAGATAGGCGAGCTTGTGCGTCATGAGCTTTGTTTGCACTTTGAGCTTTCCGAGGATGACGTTGAGGTGAACGTCAAGGTCTCGGCTGAGTCGGGTGAGGTCAAAATAGAGCGGATATATGTACTGCTTTCGGGGCGAGCCATGTGGCAGGAGCCGCATGCGGTGATAGAATTTGTAAACGAGCTTTCGGGCGCACCGTGCGAGGTTGCGTCCGGGTAGGGAGGCGATGCCGAAATGGGTGTAGGCACAAAGGATACTGCGGGTGGCGAAAAGCGCGGAGGAACGGTCGGAAACAAACGAATGATATTGCTTGCGGCGGGGCTTGCTTTGGGGCTTTTGCTTATTGCCTTCGGAGCTTTCGGCGAAAAAACGCAAAGCTCCGAACCGAGCAATGATGCGGAGCTGATGACGGAATATGCATTGCTGTTGGAAGAGAAGGCGACACGCCTGTGCGAGGCGTGTCGTGGGGTCACGCCCGGCACCGTTATGGTTACTGTAACGCTTGAGCGTGGATATGAGACCGTTTATGCGGAGAATGAGGAGGACAGAATGACATCCTCCGGCTCGGAGCTGAGCGGAAAATACGCCACCGTGGGAAGCGGCTCATACGAGGCTCCGATCAAGCTTGCCTCTCGCGCACCTGTCGTTGCCGGCATAGGCGTGGTCTGCCGCGGCGGAGGCGATGCGGCTACCCGTGCAGAGCTGACGGCGCTTTTGTCCGCCGCCTTCGGCATCGGGGCAAACAAAATATATATAGCCGAGGGCAGTTGAGTATTTTCAAGACTTTTGAAAAAAACGGAATAAACGCACGTCGGAGGCAATATACATATATCGAAATAAATGCTCGATAGGAGGCAGAACGGAGATCAAAATGAAATTTGAAAAGCAAATCGATGCGGTGAAGGAATTTTTTGCGAAGATAGGAAAGAGAAATCTCGCAGTCATCGGCGCGGTGCTGTTGGTCGGTACTGCGATAGCACTCAACTGGGCGTTCTTCAGCCGCGGAGCCGATAGCGACAGCGGCGACGGAAAAAATACTGAGGACAGCGGAGCCTCGGCATCCGCGAGCAGTGAGAGCTATTTTTCCGCTTCGCAGGTCAGTCGTCAACGCGCCAGAGACGAAGCGAGAGAGGTGCTTCAATCGGTTGTGGATGACAGATCGGCAACCGAGAGCGCAAAGCAGGAGGCACTTGCCGGTATCACTCAAATGGCAAAGGACATGGAGGCCGAGGCGAACATCGAAACGCTTGTCGTTTCAAAAGGATTTGAGCAATGCGTGGCGGTCATCAGCAACGGCGCGGTCAATGTAGTCGTGAAAAGCGGCGGGCTGACCGCGGCGGAGGTCGCGCAGATCAACACCATCGTTTATGAGCAGACGGGCATTTCTCCCGAGAATGTGATAATAATCGAAAAGACTTGATGTGTCGGAGCTTTTTGACATGAAGCAGAGGTATTCCGAAAAGAAGAACGGCACGACTGCCGAATCCGATGCTCGTTTATTTGACGGCAGCTATCTCAAGTCGTGCGGAGCTCCGAAAAATTCTTCGTTTGCCGCGTTGAACTCGTCCGACGGCTTTATTGATTGCTTTGATGAGTTGATCGGCGATCGCTGTGATCGCGTGCTTTTGATCAAGGGTGGTCCGGGTACGGGCAAATCAAGGCTTCTGCGGGAGCTCGGCACTCGCGCGGAAGCGCTCGGTGCGCGTGTGGAGTATTATTTTTGCTCCTCCGACCCCGGATCTCTTGACGGGATGGTGGCGCTGATGCCCGACGGCTGCCTTTTGGGAGCGCGTGACGCCACCGCTCCGCATACCGCCGAGGCGGTCCTGCCGGGAGCGCGAGACACGGTCTTCGATCTTGGGGCGTTTTGGCGCGAGGATGTTTTGGCGGAGAGACGTGACGAGATAGAAGCACTGTCAGCCCAAAAGAGCAGAGCATGGACGCGTGCGTTCGATCATCTTGCCGCGGCGGGACGGCTGAAGCGGAGCGCTTTGGAGCTTGCCCGCAGTGCGATCGATATCGAAAAGCTCAGAAAAGCGGCCGCGCGAGCGGTGGGAGACGCCATGCGCGGCAGTGTGGAGGATATAGGCTCGGCTCTTTCGACGCGTGAGCATGACACATCTCGCGTGCTGTGCTCGCCGCATCTCTCTCTCGGCATGAAGGGCGCCGTATCGCTCGGAGGCATATATGAAGCGAGCCGCGCGGTATATTTCATCTCGAATGAGCTTTTGCCGGGCGTGGGAAGCATGTTCATCGATGCCGTTGCGGAGCTTGCGACGAGGACGAGGCGAAATGCCGCGGTGAAGATATCCCCCGATCCCGTATATCCTAAAAGCCTTTGTGCGGTCCGTGTCGGAGATTATGTTTTTTCAGCGGAGCGCGACGCGATGAGGCGGGCGGATAATATCAAATTCCATTCGGTCGGCATGAGGCGTTTCATTCTTCCGAACGCTCAAGGAGAGCTCGGCGAGAAGTATATGCGCTCGATGAAGATCTCGAATTTGGCTGTCGATGAGGCGCTGCGCGCCATGTCGGAGGCGTCAGAGCATCATTTTAAGCTGGAAAAGATATATTCCGAGGCTATGGATTTTTCGGCCAAAGAGGCGGCATGCGCCGAGCTTGCGGAAAAAATTTATATCGGCTATTGAAAAGTGTCGTCTTTTATGATAAAATTGAGTCGCAGGTATCTGCCATTGGCGGAGACCTGCGACTCATGTCGGTGAAGGTGTGTTATTTTATTTGAGCGATGTCACGATGCTTTCGGTGTCACGCGCTATGACCAGCTCTTCGTCGGTCGGGATCACGTATACCGGAACGCGGGAATCATCGGCGGAGATCTTAACCGTGTTGGGCTGGCGAAGTGTGCGGTCGTTCACCTCGTCGTTGAGCTTTATGCCGAAGAAGTCCATGTCCTCGCACACTATCTTGCGCAGACGAGGGTTGTTCTCGCCCAGTCCCGCAGTGAAAACGAGTGCGTCCAGTCCGTTCATCAGCGCGGTGTAAGCGCCTATGTATTCCTTGAGCTCATGCTTGAGCATGTCCACGGCAAGTTTTGAATGCTCGTAGTGAGGGTCGGCGGGACCGTTGGCGATAGCGCTTTCAAGATCGCGCGAGTCGGACGAAAAGCCTTCGGTGAGTCCGATATAGCCGCATTTTTTGTTCATGAACGCCGAGACCTCGGCGGGGGTCATGTTTTCCTTCTCCATGATATAAGGAACGATGGCGGGGTCTATGTTGCCGCAACGAGTTCCCATAAGTACGCCCGCAAGAGGTGTAAAGCCCATTGACGTGTCAAGCACTTTGCCGTCCTTGACAGCGGATATGGAGGAGCCGTTGCCTATGTGGCAGGTGATTATCTTGGTGCCCTCAGCCTTGCCGCCCAGCAGCTTTATCATCTCGCCCGCAACATAGCGGTGAGATGTGCCGTGTGCGCCGTAGCGACGGATGTGGTATTTTTCGTACATGCTGTAGGGGAGAGCATACATATAAGCTTCGGGAGCCATGGTCTGGTGGAATGCCGTGTCGAACACAAGCACCTGAGGTACGCCGGGCATTACCGAAAGGCAACCGCGTATGCCTTGCAGATGCGCTCCGGTGTGAAGCGGCGCGAAATCATGGCAAAGCTCAAGCTTTGACATAACATCGTCGGTGAGAAGCATTGATTCCGAGAAATAAAAGCCTCCGTGAACTATACGGTGGCCGACCGCTTCGATCTCGGACATATTCGAGATAACGCCTATCTCGCTGTCGGTGAGCGCGTCGATAACTATGCGGACCGCGTCGGTGTGTGTGGGTATCGGCATATCCTTTTGCGTACGGGTGCCTTTAATGAGATTTTTGTGATCGAGCACACCTACGGTGTCGCCGATGCGCTCGCAGATGCCCTTTGCACGAACGGTGTAATCCGCGGTGTCGAAGAGCTGATATTTAAGTGAGCTGGAGCCGGCGTTTACAACTAATACTTTCATGGTTATATTTGTCCTTTCTGAACTTTATGACCTATCCATATAAAATATTATACAACTATAATGTCAATATTTCAAGAGAAAAAACGCAAAAACCGGCTTGATTTGATTCAAAATAAGCAAAAAAACGATCTGAGGTCTAATATTTGGTTTGGAACGTGAGGAAAAATGACAACAGGCATAATATGTGAATTCAATCCGATACATCTCGGACATGTTCATCTGTTTGATGAACTGCGCCGACGCGGCAGCGATACCATCGTCTGTCTGATGAGTTCGAACTTTGTTCAGCGCGGTGAGCCCGCAATGATCGATAAATATCATCGCGCGGAAATGGCAGTGCGCGACGGAGCCGATCTGGTGCTTGAACTGCCTTTTCCGTGGTCATGCGCCGGAGCGAGATATTTTGCCGAGGCGGGAGTCTGTATGCTGGATGCGCTCGGCGTGCCGAATATTGCCTTCGGCTCGGAATCCGCGGATGCCGAACGGCTGATGTCGGCGGCGAGGGCGCTGGCGCGTAATGAGGTGGAAGAAAAGAATATCAAGCCCGAGGTGGGGTGTGCCGAGGGGTATTTCGATGCGCTTGAGAATGTTATCGGCGACGGCGCACCGCTTTCAAATGATATTTTGGGCATAGAATATATGCGTGCGGCGTGTGTTTTGAACTGCGATGTTGATTTTACCGTCATAAAGCGCATCGGCGCGGGGTATCGCGACACCGATATCGACGGCAATGAGTTTCCGTCCGCTTCCGCGTTGCGGTGCGCTCTGAAGCGCGGAGAGCTTCCGCGTAACGGGCTCAGCGAAAGTTCGCGCGCTTTTCTCATGTCTGCGATCGAACGCGGTGAGGCGCCCGCGTCGTCGCTTGGAATAGGTCCTGCATTTATGGCGCGCTTCAGACTCGGAGATGAATGTGAGCTTTCGACTTATGCGGAGTGCGGCGGCGGTGTGGCGGGCAGGCTTTGCCGTGCCGCGAAGCAGACGGGGGATTATTGCGAGATGCTGTCATATGCCGCCACAAAAAAATATACCGATGCGCGTCTTCGACGCGCCTCGCTGTTCGCTTTGCTCGGGATAAAACGATCGGACATTTCCGCGCGTCCGACCTACACCACGGTGCTTGCGTCGAACGCGCGCGGCAGGGCGTTTCTCGCTTCGATACGCAGGAGCGCGCGTATAAAGGTGTTTACGCGTCCGGCGGACGCTATCGCTTCGAAGTCCGACGATGTACGCCGTCAAGCGGAGATGACCGTGCGCGCCGAGGCACTGTATTCGCTGGCGCTGCCTCATCCGCTCGCCGCCGGTGAATTTCTGCATCAAAAACCGGTATGTTTACAAAATAGTGATTGACTTATAGCTTAATATATGATAAAATATACCGATAGTAAACACTTTATAAGCCGATGAAGTGATGGGGGACAAGGTCTCGGGAAAGGCAGTGTTGCCTTAAGGCCGAAAATTCGATCATGAAAGCTTATACAAAACCGCGATAAATTACGAAAGGAATGATCATAAAAATGACAGCTGCAAACGAAAGCCGCAAGCTTGTCAGCGGAAAGTATATTAAATATATGAATAAACCGCTGGTGCGCGAGGGCAACACCATCTGCTACGGAGACATGAGCGAACCGTGTTTTTTGATACTTGAGATCATGTCATACAAGACCGAGAACGGCAGAGAATTACCCGACAAGATCTTTATACAGATAGTCGATTCAAAGAATTCCGCAAAAATAGTAAAGCAAGGCGAAAAATCGGGACTTTCCGCGGCGCTCAATATGGGCATGATATGGCTCGATCGCGCCAACAAGTCCGCGTGAAGTGTGCCGCAAAGGCAGGAATGATCTCTATGTCAAAAAGAATTATCAAGATCTTATGCTCAGTCGTCGCGCTTACTCTGATGGCGGCAATGCTCGGCTCATGTGAGTTGTTCGACGGCTCCGAGCAGACCACCGGCGTTGATACCATGCCGTATGATGTGACGACCGGTGAGGAAACCACCCAATCGGGGGATGTGACCGCATCGCCGGAGAATACATCGACCGCGGAAACGAATGTCCTCTCTCCCGAGGTGACAACAGAGCCGCAGGCGACCGAAACGACCTCTGAGCCCGAGCCGGTCGTGATGTATGAGGACCCGCTTACGGGGCTTGAGACAGAGACCGAT
The DNA here is from genome assembly GCA_964590755.1 of uncultured Ruminococcus sp. Classification (GTDB taxonomy): domain Bacteria; phylum Bacillota; class Clostridia; order Oscillospirales; family CAG-272; genus CAG-390. The sequence continues at coordinate 23,024 of CAZPYK010000014.1, forward strand.
CTGCGTCGCGTGATACCTATATCCGTGCTGCTTGACAATCTCAGCATTGCTGCGCCGCAAACCGGTATCTCACGTGCGGATATACTTATCGAAATGCCGGTAGAGGGCGGAATCACTCGTCTGCTCATGATAACCAACAAATACGGCGGCGACGAGGTGTACGGTCCCGTGCGTTCGACAAGGCACTATACGGTGAGCCTTTCGCAGGCATTCGGAACGCTTATGGTCGGCGCGGGAAGCAGTCCGCTGGGATATTCGATGATACAATCGCTGGGGCTTCCGTATGTGGACGGCGTCAACGATCGCTATTCCGGATTGGGCTTTTATCGCGACTCGGACAGAGTGGCATCCTCCGGAGCCACGCATGCGCTCATGACGACCGGAGAGAGGATACTTCAGCTTGCTTCCAGACACGGCTGGAGCACGGTGGCGAGCCAAAATGTTCGTTCGGCGTTCAACTTTGCGGACGAGAGCGACACCCTTATCGGCAAGAGCGAGGGCGCGGCGACACATGTGTGTATTCCGTATTCAAGCTCGCAATATGTGCAAATGATCTACAGCAAGTCTGCCGGAACATATTACAGATATCAGCTGGGGGACCGCGCGCATATCGATGCCGAAAACGGGGAACAGTTGAATTTTAAAAATGTTTTCGTTCTGTTTGCCGAGACCGAATCGATCCCCGACGACACCGAGGGCAGGCTTGATATGGTCACCACGGGAGAGGGAACCGGCTATTATATTTCGGACGGCAAATATATATCGATCAAGTGGTCGCGCATCGGCGACACGTCTTCATTTGTGTTTACCGATGATAGCGGTAAGGTGATATCGGTAAATCGCGGCAAGACCTTTATTTCCGTTGCGCCGAAATGGATAGAGGATCAGGTCGAATTGAATTACAAAGCGTGATATTGTGGGCTTGCCTCATGTAAGTGAGGCAAGCCCATCGATTTAACTTGATTTGCCGTTTTCGATACCGGTGTGAGAAAAATTGTGAGTTGCCAAAGTAAAAACCGTTTTCAAAAGCAGTGGGCGGTATGTCA
>CAZPYK010000015.1:0-23219 GCA_964590755.1 uncultured Ruminococcus sp.
TGAAGATACTTGCCATCGGAAACAGCTTTTCCACCGACTGCATGCAATATCTCTACAACATTGCCAAGAACGGCGGCGTTGAAGAGATAGTGCTGGGCAACCTATATTACGGCGGCTGCAGTCTTGCACAGCACCTCAGCTTCGCCAAGACCGACAGCGCGTCATATAAATATTATAAAAACACCGACGGCACATGGAAGACGACAACGGACTATAAAATGTCCGACGCGCTTGCCGACGAGGAGTGGGATATAATCTCCTTCCAGCAGACGTCAAAGACCTGCGGGCTTGCCAACAGCTACGGCACGACGCTGACAAAGCTCGTCGACCATGTTGAAAGCAAGGTGCCGAACGCAAAGCTCATTTGGAATATGACATGGGCATATCAGCAGGACAGCACGCATTCCTCCTTCCCCAACTATGATAACAGCCAGCAAAAGATGTACGATATGATCATTGATTGCACCCGGGAATGCATCATGACCGAATCGCGCTTTAAGCTGATCATTCCCTGCATGACCTCGATACAAAACGCGCGCACCTCTTTCCTGGGCGACACTCTGACGCGCGACGGCTATCATCTTGACTACAACATAGGCAGATATATCGGCGGTCTTACCTGGTACGCCGCCATCACCGGCGGAGATGTTGACAAGATCACATACAATCCCGCGCCGGATCAGATCAGCGATGACATGCTCGCGGTCGCTCGCGAGGCGGTAAAGAACGCTATTGCCGAACCGCTCAAGGTCACGCAGTCCGCCATAACCGAAGGAAAGCGCCCCACCGTTGAAACGACCGTGGTCGATCCGACCGTAGAGCTCTCCCCCGCCGACTTCTTTGAGGAGGACAAAGCCCTTGCCGCCGCAAGCAGCATCGACCTTGCCAAGTACACTCTGCTTGAGTGGGACTATCTTGAGAACACCTATTGGAACTGCACGAGCACCGCGGGCACAAAAACGCCGACCTCCGGCTCGACGGTGAAGCAGAATGTCTGCTCGAAAGAAAAATATTCGCTCGATCAGCTGCCCGTGGGCACACTGTTCATCGCCGACAGCGGCTGGCAGTACAGAATAGATATCTACACCGAGGCAGACAAAAAATACAGCGGCACACGTCCCGGAATGATAACCGACCGCCTCTTTGTGCTCAGCGAAAGCTTTATGGGCGATGCGAAATATCTGGCGTGGAACGTATCCTCCAACCCCAAGAGCGACATTTCATCCATCTACGCACAGGCTGCATGCCACGTCAGAGTATATATTCCGGTCGCAAGCGCCGGCTAAAGCAAGAAAGACAGCTTCGCAGGTTGTAAACAAAAACATAAAAAATGTAAAATCTCAGCCACTTTTCTCTTTGACACCACAGGCGCAAAGAGAAAAGTTAGCACAAGAGAAACGCCAAGGGAGTGTTTCGCGCTCTGCGGAGCGCGAGAAGGGCTCCGCGCCCTCCACGGCGCCGCCTTTTGAAAAAGGCGGGCGAAAACTTTCGGCGCTCCGGAGAGATCGGTTGCTTTGTCTGCCACCCGCGAAGCCGCAAAAGACTTCGATAACCTAAAAAACAGATCATGAAAAATTTTGCTACAATATATATAGTGCGCCACGGCGAGACAGGCGGCAACAGACGCGGCACATTTGTCGGCAGCACCGACATGCCGCTTTCCGACCGCGGAGTTCTTCAAGCTCGCGCTCTCGGAGCCGCCATGGCGGATGTAAAGCTCGACCGCATCTGGTCAAGTCCGTATATCCGCGCGAAAATGACCGCCGAGGGACTTCGCGGCGGGCGCGATATCCCAATCCTGACCGATCCCGGCTTGCGCGAGATATGCTGCGGAAGCTGGGAGGGGCTGGGTCCCGAACAGATCGAGGCTCGCTGGCCCGGACAGCTCACCCTTTGGGGCAATCGCCCGGACGAGCTTCAAATAGAGGGCGGCGACAGCTTCTTTGCCGTTCGCGACCGCGCCTTTGACGCCTTTTGCAGGATAGTTCGCGCCGAACGCGGAGCCGATATCGCCATAGTGTCGCATATGCTGGCATCCCAGCTTATAATGACAAAACTGCTGGACGTTCCGGTGCGCGACGTGTGGCAGATGGTGCGGCTTGAAAACACCGCTGTCACGACCCTGCGGGTCTACGATGACGGACGCTTCTTTGTCGACGGCTGGGCGGATGTCAGCCATCTGCCCGATGAGCTGCGCAATCCGAGCGTAAAGGTCGCGGGCATTCCCGGCGAGACCTTCATACCGAAATACACGCTTGCCGACGCGGCGGGAGAGCATTATCTGCCCGAACTTGACTCGCGCTTTGATTATCAAAGAGGTGATATCGATCATGAGTGACAAGAAAAGACGCTTACTCGTCTATTCGGTCGACGCTCTGGTGGGCGAGGATCTTGAATATCTGGGCAAGCTCCCAAACTTCCGAAAGTATTTCGGCGGCGGTGCCTCGGTGGGACGCGTGAAGTCGATATACCCCACCGTGACGTATCCCGCACACGTTTCAATGACGACCGGCTGCTATCCCGAGCGCACGGGAATCATCAGCAATTACTCGGGCACGGTGACAAGCAAGGAGGAAAGCTGGCAGTGGTTTGCCGATGCGATAAAGGCAGAGGATATCTTTACCGCGGCACACCGTGCGGGCTATACCACCGCATCGATCTTTTGGCCGGTCACCGGACGCCACCCCGACATCGACTATCTTGTCGACGAATACTGGATGCCCTTTGCCGGCGACACGCTGCGCTCTTCATTTGAAGCGGCGGGTTCATCCCCCGAGGTGCTTGAGATCATTGAGGCAAATGCCTGCCTCTTGCCGCCCGGTTACGAACAGACAGGGCGCAAGAACTTTTGCATTCAGCCGTATGTGGATAACTTTCTTATCAAATGCTGCACCGATATCATCCGCCGTTTTCGCCCCGAGGTGACCTTCGTGCACAGCGGTTCTATCGATGACTGGCGCCACAAAAACGGCGTTTTCGGCGATTGGCTGCATGAAAAGCTCGAATTTATCGACCGCACGATAGGAGATATAGGCGCGGCTCTTGAGGATATCGGCGAGCTTGATTCGACCGACCTGTTTTTGGTCAGCGATCACGGTCAGCGGGATATAAAGCGAGCGATAAAGCCCAATCTCCTGCTTCGCAGGCTCGGATATCTCGAAGCCGACGAGCGCGGAAAAATAACGGCATGGCGCGCCTGCTGTCGCTCGAATGCCATGTCCTCGCTTGTTTATCCCAAGGACCCGAATGACACCGAAGCGCGAGAGCAACTGTATTCGGATCTCATCCGCATGCGCGACGAGGGCATATACGGCTTTTCGGATGTGCTGACTCGTGATGAGACAAAAGAAAAATGGCATCTTGACGGCGACTTTGCATTCTGCCTTGAGAGCGACGGTTACACTTCGTTCTCCGACAGCTGTCGCGGCGCACTTACGGCGCCGATCGACGTGAGCGACTTTAAATTCGGTCACGGTACGCACGGATATATGCCCGAAAAGGGGCCGCAACCGGTGCTTTGCGCACGCGGTCCGCATATCAAAAGCGGTGCGTTCATTCCGAATGCGGTGATCGTGGACGAAGCTCCGACCTATGCCGCACTGCTCGGCGCAGATCTGCCGCACGCGCAGGGAAGGATACTTTCCGAGCTGCTGGATATCGGATAAATTCGCACGCACCTCGCATAAGTTCATTGCTTCCGCTCCGCTCAAAAAAGGTGCGGAAGCATCTTTATTATCTAATTGCACAGAATTTATCCCCGCGCGGCGGTATAAGATTGTTGTGTTTTTTTTGCAAAAAACGCCCCTATGGGATTGACACAATAATAACAAAATGATATAATTATCTTATAATGCGCATAGAGTGCGCAAAAGGCGATATCGGCATCCTTTCTTGGAAAAAAACGTCCGAAATCGCCGAAAAACAAGCATAAAAATAATATTTTCAAACCGGAAGGAAGAAAGAAAAAATGGAATACCGCATCGAACACGACTCAATGGGAGAGGTCAAGGTTCCCGCCAATGTATACTGGGCAGCCCAGACCGAAAGAAGCCACGAAAACTTCAATATCGGAGTTGGCATCGAAACCATGCCCGCCGAGATCATTCACGCCTTCGGCATCCTCAAAAAGGCCGCCGCAATCGCCAACAGCGAGCTTAAGCCCCAAAAGATGACCGCCGAAAAGCTTGACGTCATCTCCAAGGCATGCGACGAGGTCATCTCGGGTGAGCTTAACCCTCATTTCCCGCTGGTCGTATGGCAGACAGGCTCGGGCACACAGTCCAACATGAACGCCAACGAGGTCATTGCAAACCGCGCCAATGAGATCGCCGGCACAAAGCTCTGCCACCCCAATGACGATATCAACATGAGCCAGTCCTCCAACGATACCTTCCCCACCGCCATGCACATCGCCGCGGTCATCGCCATCGAGGACAAGGTCATTCCCGCAGTTGAGACACTTATCGCCACCTTCAAGAGACTTGAAGCCGAGAACGAAGGCATAGTCAAGAGCGGCCGCACGCACCTTCAGGATGCGACCCCCATCACCTTCTCTCAGGAGATATCCGGCTGGAGATCCAGCCTTGAGAAGGATGTAAAGCTTCTCAAGATCGCACTTCCCGAACTCAAGGAGCTGGCTCTCGGCGGAACCGCCGTGGGAACCGGACTTAACGCTCCCGCGGGCTTTGACACCCGCGTTGCGAAGGCGGTTGCCGAGCTTACCGGCAAGGATTTCGTGACCGCCGAGAACAAGTTCCATGCTCTCACCTCCAAGGACGAGATCGTGTTTGCTCACGGTGCGCTTAAGGCTCTTGCCGCCGATATGATGAAGATCGCCAACGATGTTCGCTGGCTCGCCTCCGGTCCCAGACTCGGTCTGGGCGAGATCACCATTCCCGCCAACGAGCCCGGCTCCTCCATCATGCCCGGCAAGGTCAACCCCACCCAGTGCGAGGCTGTCACCATGGTCGCCGTTCAGGTAATGGGCAACGATGTTGCGGTCGGTATGGCAGCATCTCAGGGCAACTTTGAGCTCAACGTCTTTATGCCCGTGTCCGCATACAACTTCCTCCAGTCCGCTCGCCTGCTTGCCGAATCCATCATCTCCTTCAACAACAACTGCGCCGTCGGCATCACCGCAAACAAGGAAAAAATGTACGATAACCTTCATAACTCGCTTATGCTCGTAACCGCACTCAACCCCTACATCGGCTACGAAAACGCAGCCAAGACCGCCAAGAAGGCGTACAACGAAAATATTTCTCTTAAGGAAGCTTGCGTATCTCTCGGATTCCTCACCGCTGAGAAGTTCGACGAGGTGTTCCATCCCGAGCAGATGGTCTGATTCGCGGGATTTCCTGCATTTGGGCTGTCACGCACAAGCGAGGCAGCCCCAAAAGACTATAGGCACCGCCGCACAATTCGCGGCTAATACCTTTTTCACTCACTTGCTTGCATAAAAATCCGCCATGTTTCACAAATTTTCTTCGCGCAGAATCAACTGCGCACGAAAATTGTTTTATCCGACGAATTTTCCGACTGTGCAATTGAGAAAAAAGAATTGTGCGGTAACGCCTATCAATGATGTCAAATATTACCGATAATATCCGATCCCAGGATCTGAAAGGAAAAGAATATGGTATTCAGTTATTATCCCGGCTGTACCCTGCGCACAAAAGCCAAAGAGCTTGACCGTTTGGCGCGCGGATCGGCTGCGGCACTCGGCATCGAGCTGCGCGAGATTCCCGATTGGCAGTGCTGCGGTGGTGTGTATCCCAACCCCACCGACGCCGTTGCCACCCGTCTTTCTTCGGTTCGCGCCCTTATGGCGGCGCGTGATGCCGGTACTCCTCTCGTTACCGTATGCTCGGCATGCTACAATGTCCTCAAGCGCGTAAACGAGGACATGAAGAACAACGAGGAGATACGCAACAAAGTCAACAATTATATGCAAAACGAGATCCCCTACGCAGGTGAGGTCAAGGTATATCACTACATAGAACTGCTTCGCGATGTCATAGGATACGACGAGGTCGCAAAGCACGTGGTCAATCCCCTCAAGGGCGAAAAGATAGGCGCATATTACGGATGTCTTTTGCTTCGCCCCGGCAAGGAGTTGCGCTTTGACGACCCCGAAAACCCCGAGGCAATTGAGGGACTTATCCGCGCGCTCGGCGCGACCCCCGTCAAATACGCACAGCGCAACGAATGCTGCGGCGGATATGTGACGCTTGAAGACAAGTCGTTTGCCGAAAAGAGAAGTCACGCCGTGCTCGATTCCGCCGTCGGCGAGGGAGCCGACAGCCTTATCACGGCATGTCCTCTTTGCATGTACAACCTTAAGGTGAACGGCGGCGAGCTTCCCGTTTACTATTTCACCGAGCCGCTTGCACGCGCTCTCGGCGTGGAATGAAAGAGGAGGTCACGATGAATATCAACAAAGAACAAGAGACCGCCGCTCTCATAAAAAGAATAAGCGGCGTAAACACGCGCAAATGCATGAAGTGCGGCAAGTGCTCGGCAACCTGCCCCGCTTACGATGAGATGGAATATCATCCGCACGAATTCGTATATATGGTAGAGCACGGCGAGTGCGAAAAACTCTTCGCCACCGAATCGGTATACAAGTGCCTCACCTGCTTTGCATGCGTAGAGCGCTGCCCGCGCGGCGTTGAGCCGGCAAAACTCATCGAAGCCGTGCGCGCGGTGGCGGTACGCCGCCAGGGCGCAAATCATCTGCATGACGACGACATTCCCGCTAAGCTCGACCCCGAGCTGCCTCAGCAGGCGATAGTCAGCGCGTTCAGAAAATACAAAGGATAAGAAGGAGGAGACTGAAAAATGCACAGAATAGGCGTATTTGTGTGCTGGTGCGGCTCAAACATTGCGGCGACCGTTGATGTTCACGCGGTTGCGGAGGCAATGAAGCATGAGCCCGGCGTAGTATTTGCGCAGGATTACCAGTATATGTGCTCCGAGGGCGGTCAGTCCCTTATTATAAACGCGATAAAGGAGCATTTCCTTGACGGAGTCGTCATCTGCTCCTGCTCTCCGAGAATGCACGAGGCGACCTTCCGCAAGACCGCGGAGCGCGCCGGACTCAACCCCTATATGGTTGAGGTCGCAAACATTCGCGAGCACTGCTCATGGATACATAAGGATAAGACGGAAGCGACCGAAAAGGCGATAGTGCTTGCCCGCACAGCAGTGGCAAAGGTACAGCTCAACGCTCCTCTTACCGCGGGCGAGAGCCCGGTCACCAAGCGTGCGCTCGTAATCGGCGGAGGTATCGCGGGTATCCAGTCGGCACTGGATATCGCAGACGCGGGTTTTGATGTCGACATCGTCGAAAAGCTTCCGACCATCGGCGGCCATATGGCTCAGCTTGACAAGACCTTCCCCACCCTTGACTGCTCGGCGTGTATCCTCACGCCCAAGATGGTCGATGCCGCTCAAAACGAGCATATAGGTCTTTACACCTACAGCGAGGTAGAGTCGGTTAAGGGATTTGTCGGCAATTTCACCGTCACAATAAAGAAAAAAGCAAGATATGTCGATGCAGACAAGTGCACCGGCTGCGGCGTTTGCACCGAGGGATGTCCCTCTCGCAAGACGCCCTCCGAGTTCGACATGAACCTGTGCAACCGCGGCGCCATCTACATGCCCTTTGCACAGTCGATACCGAAGGTTCCGGTCATCGATACCGACGCCTGCATCCACTTCAAGACCGGCAAGTGCGGTCTTTGCAAGATGAAATGCTCGGCGGGAGCCATCAACTTCGATCAAAAGGATGAGATCATCGAGCGTCAATACGGAGCTATCGTCGTCGCCACCGGATTTGACATGATCGATCCCACCCCCTACGGCGAGCTCGGCTATGCCGACAACAAGGACGTCATCACCTCTCTTGAGCTTGAGCGTCTTATGAACGCCGCAGGACCCACAAAGGGAATACTGCTTCGTCCCTCCGACGGCAAGCACCCCAAGACCATTGTTTTCGTACAGTGCGTCGGCTCACGCTGCGACGCATCCAAGGGTAAGCCCTACTGCTCCAAGATATGCTGTATGTACACGGCAAAGCATGCCATGATGATTCGCGAGAAGTATCCCGACACCGATGTGCATGTCTTCTATATCGACGTTCGTACACCCGGCAAGAACTTTGACGAATTCTATCGTCGCGCGGTAGAGGAATACGGCGTTGACTACATCAAGGGCAACGTCGGCAAGGTCTCCCGCTCGGGCGATAAACTGCATGTTCAGGGCGTGGATCTTATCGCGGGTCGTCAGGTCAATATCGATGCCGATCTTGTCGTTCTCGCCGCGGCGATACAGCCCTCGGCGGGCGCGCGCCGCATTGCCACCATGTTGACAGCCAGCATGGACACGAACGACTTCTTTACCGAGGCTCACGCAAAGCTTCGTCCCGTAGAGAGCCCCACGGCGGGCGTCTTCCTCTCCGGCGTATGCCAGGGACCCAAGGACGTGCCCGAAACCGTAGCTCAGGCATCGGCTGCCGCCTCCAAGGTCATAGCTCTGCTTTGCAAGGATAAGCTCACCGGTAACCCCTGCGTGGCTCATTCGGACGAGATGATGTGCAACGGCTGCTCGATGTGTCAAAATGTCTGCCCCTACGGAGCGATCACATATGAGGTGCGTCAGTACCGCATGGCGGGCAAGATGGTGGATCGCCGCGTGGCTGTTGTCAACGAGGCTGTTTGCCAGGGCTGCGGCGCATGTACGGTCGCTTGCCCCTCCGGAGCCATGGATCTGCGCGGCTTCGCCAATAAACAAATTCTTGCGGAGGTGGATGCAATATGTCGCTGAATCAAACAAAAGAAACAGAAAACACAGCCGTGACAGAAAACGGGAACTTTGTTCCCACCATCGTTGCGTTTTGCTGTAACTGGTGCTCCTACGCGGGAGCGGATCTTGCCGGAACCAGCCGTCTTGCCTACCCCGCAAACGTAAAAATAATTCGCGTCCCCTGCTCTTGCCGTGTAAATCCCATATTCATCCTTCGCGCCTTTGAGCGCGGAGCGGACGGGGTCATTCTTTGCGGCTGTCACCCCGGGGATTGCCACTATTCGACAGGCAACTACTACGCGCGCCGCCGCATGACGCTGCTCTTCTCGATGCTCGATTATCTCGGCATCGAAAAGGAGCGCACTCGCGTTGAGTGGGTAAGCGCCGCCGAGGGCGTAAGATTTGCCGCCGTTATGAACGATTTTGTCAAGACGGTCACGGAGCTCGGAGAAAATAAAAAGTTGAGGGATCTGAGATGCAAGGAAAATCTGAACTGATAAAGAAGCGGGTCGGCGAGCTGCTCGGCGAGGGCAAGGTACAGCGCGTGCTCGGTTGGGTCCGCGGTGAGTTTGACTTTGAACGCACTCCTGCCGTCTTTGAGACCCGCGAGGAATTCGAAGAGAATTTCATCTACGATGAATTCTGCGGAGCAAACCTCTGCAAATATCTTATAAATGCGTGCAAGCTTGAGGGCGTGACCCTCATACTTGCCAAGCCCTGCGATACCTACGGCATCAACATGCTGATAAAGGAGCATCGCGTTCCCCGCGAAAAGGTGTACATACTCGGCATCGGTTGCTCGGGCAAGGCGGATATAAACAAGATCCGCGATATGGGCATTCGCGGCATCACCTCGGTCGAGGACGGCGAGGGCGACGAGCTTGTCGTTCACACCCTTTACGGTGACAAGACGGTAAAGAAGGCGGATGTTAAGCTTTCAAAGTGCCTGACCGACGCCAAACGCACACATGTCATCTCGGATGAGATCATCTGCGATGAAGGTCCCAACCCCGATGCGCTCGATCGCATGGAGGAGGTAGAACGCCTTGAGGCCATGACCCCCGACGAGAGATTTGCGTTCTGGAGAGGCGAGTTCTCCCGTTGCATCCGTTGCAACGCCTGCCGCAATGTCTGCCCCGTTTGCACCTGCGAAAAGTGCGTTTTCGACAACGAAAACTCCGGCATTGCCGCAAAAGCAAACGTCACCGATTTTGAAGAGAATATGTTCCACATCATCCGCGCCTTCCACGTTGCGGGCAGATGCACCGACTGCGGCGAGTGCTCTCGCGTATGTCCTCAGCATATTCCGCTTCACTTGCTCAATCGCAAATTCATAAAGGACATCGACTCGCTCTACGGTGAATTCCAAGCGGGTGCCGATGCCGAGACCCGCGGACCGCTCAACGCCTTCACCGAGTGCGATGCCGAGCCCGGATCGAATCTTAAATAACAGAGGAGGGATAAAACGATGAAGAAAATAAATACCTCCGCGCTTGACAACCTCTTTGCGGCAATTGCCGCAACGCGCGAGCTTTATCTGCCCGTGCGCCATGAAAAGGAAGTCAGCTATACGCTGTGGAGTGAGGGCACAAAGTATGCCGCAGACGCGCTCAACACGGTGAAATCCCCCAAAGCACTCTTCTTCCCGCAAAGTGAGGATCTCTACGCCATGAAGACCGCCGAGGGCGGTCGCAAGATCGAGCTTATCGACCAAGGCTACAAGGGCGGCGATTTTGCCGTCTTCGGCGTTCGCGCATGCGATGCCGCAAGCTTTGCCGTTCTTGACCGCGTCTTCCTCTCGGATCCCGTGGATGCCTATTACAAGGCTCGCCGCGAGGCGGGTGTGGTGATAACCGTTGCCTGCTCGGAGCCCGAGACCTCCTGCTTCTGTCACACCTTCGGTATCGACAACGCGGAGCCCGCGGGAGACGTATCCTGCATATTTGCCGGCGATGTGCTCTACCTTGACGCCAAGACCGAAAAGGGTGAAAGCTTCCTTGCGGGGCTCGATCTGCTTTGCGACGTATCCGACGAGGATTCGGCGACGATAGAAGAAGCGAGAAACACCGCTCGCGCCAACATGGCAAAGACCCCGCTTTACGACCTCACCACCGAAGGCTTCGGTGCCGGAAAAACAAAAGAACTCTTTGATTCGCCCAAGTGGGCGGAGCTTTCCGAGGCTTGCCTCGGTTGCGGAACCTGCACCTTTGTGTGCCCGACCTGCCAGTGCTATGACATTCGCGACTATGATACCGGCAAGGGTATTCAAAGATATCGCTGCTGGGATTCCTGCATGTATTCCGCCTTTACGCTCATGTCCGCCGGTCAGCCCCGTCTGACACAGGTCGAGCGTTTCCGTCAGAGATTCATGCACAAGCTGGTCTATTATCCCGAAAACAACGAAGGCGTATTCTCCTGCGTGGGCTGCGGCAGATGCGTAAACAAATGCCCGCAGGCGCTGAATATCGTCAAGGTCATGCGCGCCCTGGGAAAGGAGTCTAAATAATGGCAGATCAAAATCTTCTTTTTCCGCATATCGGCGTGGTTACCGATATAAGACGTGATACGCCCGATGTCAAGACCTTCCGCGTGAACGCCAGAGAGGGCGGAAAGTGCTTTGAGCACAAGCCCGGTCAGTGCGCCATGCTCTCCATCCCCGGCAAGGGCGAGGCGATGTTCTCTATCACCTCCTCCCCCACAAACACCGAGTATATGGAATTCAGCATCAAAAAATGCGGCTGTCTCACCTCTTGGCTCCACCTCATCGAGGTCGGACAGGAGCTGACCATCCGCGGTCCGTACGGCAACGGCTTTCCCGTTGACACCGAATTTGCGGGCAAGGATCTTGTTTTTGTTGCCGGCGGTATAGGACTTGCTCCCTTGCGCTCGGTCATCAACTACATCCGCGACAATCGCGACAAATACGGCACGGTGGATATCGTTTACGGCTCGCGCTCAAAGGATGACCTTGTTGACTATCCCGAGATCGTTTCCGAATGGATGAACGAGCCCGGCTTTAATGTTCACCTCACCATCGACCGCCCGCAGGAGGGCTGGGACGGACACGTCGGATTTGTTCCCAACTATGTCAAGGAGCTTAACTTCGACACCTCCAAAACGGTCGTAATGTGCGGCCCGCCTATCATGATCAAGTTTACGCTCGCGGGACTGAACGAGCAGGGCTTCAGCCCCCGTCAGGTCTGGACCACCATGGAGCTGCGCATGAAGTGCGGCATCGGAAAGTGCGGACGCTGCAACATCGGTTCAAAATATGTCTGCAAGGACGGCCCGGTGTTCAGCTTCGATCAGCTTGACGAGCTGCCCCCCGAATATTGATCGCGATTCCGATTTTACGGATACAGCAAGAAAGGAATGACCATAACAATGGAAAACATGGTAAATGTATACCTTTACGGTAAAAAATACACCGTTCCGTCAAGCCTGACGATCATGGGCGCGATGGAATATGCGGGCTATCAGCTCGTTCGCGGCTGCGGATGCCGTTGCGGCTTCTGCGGCGCTTGCGCCACCATATACCGCATCAAGGGCGACCGCGAGCTCAAGGTCTGCCTTGCATGCCAGACAAAGGTCGAGGACAACATGTACGTTGCCACTCTGCCCTTCTTCCCGCTTGTAAAGCAAGCATACGATATTGAAAACGTCAAACCCGAGGAGCAGGTCATGATGCAGCTCTACCCCGAGATCTACAGTTGCATCGGCTGCAACGCCTGCACCAAGGCATGCCCTCAGGGACTCAACGTAATGCAGTACATCGCATATGCACAGCGCGGCGAGCTTGAAAAGTGCGCCGAGGAATCCTTTGACTGCGTAATGTGCGGCATATGCTCCTCACGTTGCCCCGCAGGTATCACTCATCCGCAGGTGGGTCTGCTTGCACGCCGCCTGACAGGTAAGTACCTCGCGCCCAAGAGCGCGCATCTTGAAGATCGCGTGCAGGAGATCGTCAACGGCGATTTCAGAGAGCTTATGGAAAAGCTGATGAACAAGCCTCTTGAGGAGCTCAAGGAGCTCTACAACCAGAGAGTCATCGAGAAATAAGGGGGATCGTACAATGTCTATCTACACACAGGAAATGCTTGAATCGATAAAGAAGGTAGAAGCCACCCGTGCCGAAAGACTCGGCATGGAGCCCCGCCGCATGACAGCGGAGGAAAAGGACGCTCTCCTTCGCGAATTTCACCCCGATTATATCGAATCCGAATTCGACACACTTAAGATCGGCCCCAACAAGGGCGAAAAGGTTCCGGTCGAGCTTGCCGAAATGCTTCAGTCTCACAGCCGCATAAAGGCGGGAGATGTGGATCTTAAGAATCCCGACTACGATGTTGACGTGCTCATCATCGGCGGCGGCGGAGCGGGCTCCGCGGCTGCCATCATGGCACAGGAGAACGGCGCCGACGTTATGATCGTTACAAAGCTTCGCCACGGCGACGCAAACACGATGATGGCTGAGGGCGGCATTCAGGCCGCCGACAAGCCCGGCGACTCCCCTGCCGTTCACTATCTTGACGCGCTCGGCGGAGGTCACTTCAAAAACATTCCCGAGCTGCTTGAAAAGCTCGTCACCGAGGGTCCCGGAGCCGTTAAGTGGCTCAACGATCTCGGAGTTATGTTCGACAAGGATGCCGACGGCACGATGATCACCACTCACGGCGGCGGAACCTCTCGCAAGAGAATGCATGCGGCAAAGGATTATTCCGGCGCCGAGATCATGCGCGTTCTTCGCGACGAGGTGCAGAACCGCAAGATACCCGTTGTTGACTTCACCTCCGCTATCGAGCTTATCCTTGACAGCGAGGGCAAGGCGGCGGGTGCCGTGCTGATGAACATGGAAACACACGAGCTTATGGTAGCGCGCGCAAAGACCGTTATCATCGCCACCGGCGGTGCGGGCAGAATGCACTATCAGGGCTTCCCCACCTCCAACCACTACGGCGCGACCGCCGACGGTCTGGCTCTTGCCTACCGCGTGGGTGCACCTCTTATCTATGCTTACACGCTTCAATATCATCCCACCGGTGCGGCATACCCCTCTCAGATATTCGGCGCACTCGTCACCGAAAAGGTTCGCTCTATCGGCGCTATGCTGGTAAACAGCGAGGGCGAGGCATTTATGCATCCGCTTGAGACTCGTGACGTTTCCGCCGCATCCATCATTCGCGAGTGCCGCGCACGTCACAAGGGCGTTCCGCTGCCCGACGGCGGCTACGGTATCTGGCTTGATACGCCCATGATCGAAGCAAAGGGCGGCGAGGGCACGATCGAAAAGCGCATTCCCGCCATGATGCGTATGTACGCAAAGTACGGCATCGATATGCGCAAAGTTCCGATCCTCATCTACCCCACTCTGCACTACCAGAACGGCGGTATCAAGATCACAGCCGACGGACAGAGCTCGGTTCGCGGACTTTATGTCGCGGGTGAGGCTGTCGGCGGTATCCACGGCGAGAACAGACTTATGGGCAACTCACTGCTTGATATCATCGTGTTCGGCAGAAATGCCGGCGTAAACGCCGCAAAGGCGTCGAAAGAGATCGAGCTCGGCGAGCTGACTCTCGATCATATCGCAAAATTCGATAACGAGCTGGCAGACGCCGGAATCGTTACCGACAAGGTCTCCCCCATTCTTCTTCCCAGATATACCCACGGCAATCCCAAATACGAAGCAAAATAAGATTCGGAGCAAGGGCTATGGAATTTATTAACAATCTAATCAATCTCGGTTCGACACCTGCCGTGCTCATCGGCGCGTTCTTCATCTGCCTTGTCGGCTACGCCATCGGCAGCATCAAGATCAAGGGCATCGAGCTCGGCACTGCGGGCGTTTTTCTGATGGCGCTCCTCTTCGGATATCTCTTCACCCTGCCGGGACTTGAGAGCCTGCCCATCATCGGCAAGCTTTACATCGAAAGCTCGGCTTCCTCCGCCGTCACGAGCTATAAGTTCATCGACAGCATCGGTCTCGTTCTTTTCGTGACCGCGGTCGGCTCTATCGCCGGTCCCAACTTCTTCCGTGACCTTAAAAAGAATGCAAAGTCATACGTGCCTCTCGGCGCCGTGATCATCATCATCGGCTCGCTTGTGACGGTGCTCTTTGCACTCATCCCCGGCATCGGCGGTGATTTCGCCAACGGAGTTCTCTCCGGTGCGCTCACCTCCACCCCCGCCTTCTCCGCCGCCAAGCAGGTCGCGGAAAACGAGGGTCTCGTGGCTTTGGGACATGCCGTTGCATATCCCTTCGGCGTTATCGGAGTCGTGCTCTTCGTACAGATCATCCCCAAGATGGTTCATGCCGATATGGCTCACGAGCGCGAGCTGATCGCGGCTCCCGCCAAGGAGGCAAAAGCTTCGGACGGCAAAAAGAAAAAGCTCATCGAACTTGACGAATTCGGATTCGGTGCCTTCGGTCTTGCCATCGTGCTCGGCATTCTGCTCGGATCGATAAAGATCCCGCTCACAAGCGCGGGCTATGACGGCGCTACCTTCTCGCTCGGAACCACCGGCGGACCGCTTATCGCGGCTCTCATACTCGGTCATTTCGGACATATCGGCAGAATCTCGCTGCGCATTCCCGATGCGACGCTCAAGGTCTTCCGCGAGTTCGGACTTATGCTCTTCCTTATCGGCGCAGGCGTCGAGGGAGGCGTTGAGCTTGTGGCTCAGGTGTCGGCGTCCGAATACGGAATCATGCTTGTTGTCTACGGCTTCCTTGCCGGCATCGTCATTACCGCCGTACCCATGGTCGTCGGCTATCTTATGGCGAAATATGTCTTCAAGCTTCCGCTTCTCAACAACCTCGGTTCCATTACGGGCGGCATGACCAGCACCCCCGCGCTCGGAACGCTCGTCGGCGTTTCCGGCACCGACAACGTTGCATCGGCATATGCATCCACATATCCGATAGCACTGGTGCTCGTTGTGCTCTTCTCCAACCTTATAGGAACATTCCTTAAATAATGATTCGCCCCTCGGCTATCGATCAAAACGATCGCCGAGGGGCACAGTCTGTAAAAATGCAAAAATGTATAAAGTCCTCAGCCACTTTTCTCTTTGACACCACAGGCGTAAAGAGAAAAGTTAGCAAAAGAGAAACGCCATAGGTTTTTCGCGCTCTGCGGAGCGCGACGAGGGCTGCGCGCCCTCGACCGGCGCCGCCTTTTAAAAAAGGCGGGCGAAAACTTTAGACACTATAACAAGACCGTTTACTTTGTCTATGCTCTGCCCCTCGGCTATCGATCAAAGCGATCGCCGAGGGGCGTTTTTTATTTTTGATCGGTTACACGAGCGAGTTCTGCCTATTTCGCGCGGCAAGATATATCTCCTCGGTGGCAAAGGAGAGCTTTGTTATCGCATCTCTGCGGCAAAGATAGCACCAAAAGCTGTCATCCGGAGTGGAAATATCCACACAATCGCCTCTTCCGAGATAATCATATTCTATGTGCATGCTCTCAAGCTCCGAGGGCTTTTTTTCTATCGTCAACGGTCCGCGCCCGTAATAGTTTGGCACTTCTATGCGCGTTCCCTCCGGCGTTTGCACCAACCGCCCTGCTCCCTGAGAATAAAATTTTCGCCAACCGGGCAGAGTTTCTATACGCACGGTGTCTTCAAAATAATAGCTTCCGTCAAGTATCTCGCGACGAACGCATTCGCGTTCCCATGCCGACCAATCGGGAATATGCGAGAATACGGTATCGCCGCCGTCGACGGCGCAAAGTGAGCCGTCGGTCTTCATCTCCCAACGCGCACCGCAATCGGGGCACCACAGCTCGGTTCCAAAGGATTCCGTTCTCCCCTCGGCACCGCACCGCGCACATTTATACAGCAGTGAGTGCAGCCCTTTTGCGCGTTCGGGATGATCGATCATTACGCCGCGCTCCTTCTGCCAACGAAAATCATCATATTCAAAGCTTTTTCGGATGCGCGCGTTTATTTCATCCTTTGAGAGAGTTCGCGTCTCCTCGGCGCTGACGATGCAGCTCATGTCGGCCTCAACAAAGCTGCCCTTGTTTATCTTGTTCCACTGCGGACAGGTCACAAAATTGCCGTGTATCGACAGCGTGACCACCGGCACGCGAAGCATGCGAGCCAACGAGCCCAGCGAATCCGGCAAAAACGAGGTGCACCCGTCAAGCGAATATCTTGCCTCGGGAAAAAGCACGAACACCGTGCCGAGCGTGTCGATGCAGTATTTTATGTTTCGTATAAGATTCATATCCTGCACGAACTTACGCTTTGCAAGCACACCGAGATTCTTCATCAGCGGCAAAGTGTAGGTGTTAAAGCCCTCAAGCGTCATAACATTGTTGACCGGCTGAGGATGCGTCGCGCTCAGCATAATATTGAAATCCACCATAGACGAATGAGTGACCAAGAGCAGATACGGCTTACCTTCCACATTCTCCATTCCGTGCTTGCGGATCACCGCTCCGCGTTTTTTCAGATCCGGAAAGGACAATATCTGCTTTGCCAACCACAAAAGGAATGTCGGGCGGCAGGGCTTTTTTGCAAAATCAAAATGTTGAACGTTTCCATCAGCGGGATATGCATATGCTTTCAAATCTGTCTCCGTTCCGCCGCGCGCGGCGGCATGTGTATTCCGGTGCCGTCACATGATAATGTCGGCATTGTCTCGCCTGAACTTTCCCGGAGTTACCCCCTCCTCGCGGCGAAAAACATCGGTAAAATAGGATTGCGAATCAAAGCCGCACATTCCCGCGACATCGGAAAGCGGCAAAGATGTGTTGATGAGCAGCTTTTGCGCCTCGCGCATGCGCACATCCAAAAGATAGCGTGCCGGAGTAACTCCGACCGAATTTTTAAAGATGAGATGAAAATACGACGGGCTGATATGCGCCGCACCGGCTATATCCTCAAGCGTCAGCGGAGACGCGAAGTTTGTGCGCATGTACTCGGTCGCGCTGACGATATTGCCCGAAAAACGACGATATTTTTCATCCATCGAGCTCAAAAGCTTTCCGGCGGAATATATCGAGCTTATAAGCTCCATCAGCTTACCGACACAATATACCTCATACCCGTCCTCGCGCTTTGCCCATGCGCTCGTCAAGGCGTGAAAAATGTGCGGGGCGCGCGTTTCGTTGCCAAGCCGCAGTGTAGTCTGAAGCGAACGCAGATATTTATCCTCAAAGGCACGGTCATGGCAGATAAAATGCACGAACTGACATTCAAAATGCCCCTTTGTGTATCTGCGCATGCCGGGGCGTGCCACCAAAATGCGTCCGACCTCGCACGGATGCGCCTCACCGTTGACATAATTGGTCCCATCGTAGTCGGCGGTGCAGAGCTCGATCTCATATGTGGGCACGGTGCGCTCGTCCGAGCAAGGGGCTTTGCGCACATCCCTTGAATTATATGTTTTCGTTTTCATGATCTCAAGACCGAATACCATATCCGCCTCCAAAGCACAATAATATGATTTTCATATTTTTTCGTACTATCCTTATATAAATGCGCGCCGTTAGGCTGTATAATGTCTTATGTAATTATAATACACATTTCGCTCGCAGTCAACCCCCATATCCTTGCTTGACGCGAATTTTCAATCAAATTTCGGAACATTTTTTTAGGAATATTTTTAAAAAGAAGGGAAGGCGCTGTCCCGCGCGGACAGCCCGCGTGGTATCAAATAATGTCACAAAGACCCAAAATAGGCGTGCTGCTGATAGAAGCCGAGCGCTTCCGCTCGCTTGGCGAGGGAACCGCACGAGGAACATATGCCGAACGCAAACAGCTTGAAGCCGCGGCATATATTGATAAGATAGGCGAATTTGCCGACGTGGTGTATCCCGGCCCCGTGTGGGAACGCGACGGAGCGGAAAAAGCCGCGCGACTTTTTTACAACGAGAAGGTCGACTGCGTCGCGGCGGGCTTTCTTTCATGGGCTGAGGATTTTGCCTGGATACGCTTTTTGCGCGAGCTGCCGCCGATGCCTCTCTTTTTCATGTCGGTGGTAAGAGACTCGCTATCCATTACCGACACGAACGACGAGGATCAATTCATCGATTTTCTTTCCGCCGGAGCGCTTGTCGGTTTCCAGGAAGCAAGCGGATCCTTCCGACGCTTCTGCCGCCCGATGAGCGAAAGCTTTATCGGCACGCTTGACGATGTTGCCAAAAGGCTTAGGACCTTCGCGGCAGCGGCGCACGTCAGATCGACCCTGCGCTCCTCGCGCATTTCCCTGCTCTCATGCTTTAACGAGGCGATGTGGGCAACCTATGTCGACCCGTACAATATATTTATGAAGATAGGACCCGAACTGCACTTTTTGTCGGTCTCAGAGCTTGTCGGCGAAATATCCCGCACGTCGGATGACACGGTGCGCGCCATCACGCGCGAGCTGACCGCCGAGCACGAGGTGTACCCGAACGTCGACGCGGAAAAGCTTGCCGCCTCGGTACGCGCATCCTATGCCATGGAGCGCATCGCGATCGCCGCCGGCACCGATCTTTTGGTGCTCAACGACATCGACACCGTGCTCTTCCGCGAGGTGGGTCTGCGCCCCGGCTTTGCGCCCACAAGCTCGGAGCTGCCCCTTGTCACCGTTCCCGAGGGAGACATAGGCGGCGGGCTGGCGACCTACATATTGCACCTGCTTTCCGGCAAACGTGCCAACTTTATCGAGCCGTTTTACATCGACCACGCAAGAGGCAGCTTTGCGGCGGGACATGCCGGTCCGAACGATTATCGCGATCCCGACGGCAAAATGATAATAGCCCGCGACGAACGCTTTGCCAAGAGCGGCTGGAAATATGCCGGCGCGCCGTTTGCGTGGTATGTTTTTCCCGAGGGTGAGAAGACCATGCTTCACATGTCCGAGAAAAACGGCAGAATGAAGATGGTCTGCACCACGGTTGACTGCCTGCCCACCAGGCACTACCTTGCCTCCTATTCGCATGCCGACTTCGCGCCGCGCGGCATGTCGCCCGAGGAGCTATTCGGGCGTATCGGAGAATGCGGCGTCACACAGCACTATGCCATCGCTCCCGGCGATCTTACCGCCGAGCTTGAAGTACTGGCATCGATGCTTGACATTGACTATTTCAAGATTTAAAGATGGAAAACAAGAAGATATTACTGATCACCTACGACAACTGCGACGACAGCGAGGTAATGTACCCGCTCCTTCGCATGCGCGAGGCGGGATATACGGTCGATATAGCCTCGCTCGAAAAACGCACGATAAAAGCAAAATACCATTTTACCGTCCCGGCCGACCTTCTGCCCGAGGAGGTCGAACCGCAAAAATATTGCGGGCTGATACTCCCCGGAGGGAGCGCACCCGAAAAGCTGCGCCAAAACGCAACCGTACTGTCGCTTGTCCGATATTTTGACGACCGCGCCCTGCCGATTGCCGCAATATGCCACGGTCCGCAGATCCTCATAAGCGCGGGAATACTGTCGGGCAGGCGTTGCACCTGCTACCCCGGAATACGCGACGATGTCATAAACGCGGGCGGGCTTTATGCCGACCGCGAGGCTGTGGTCGACAAAAATCTCGTCACATCCCGCCGCCCCGAGGATCTTCCCGCCTTCATGCGCGAATTTGTTGCTTTGCTCGACAACATCCGATAATGAAATAATAAGCTTACAAGGAGAACACTCCATGTCATTTATGTTCAATCCCTTTCCGTACGATGACCCCCATGCCGTAAACCGCATCGACGCCTCCGGCATCGATACATCGGCCGCCGCCAAGGGCAACGCAAGCGTTGCCGCCTCTCTTGCCGATATTGCAAAAAAAGGCGGCATCATAGCACTTGACGGCTACACCACCGCTCCGTTTGACACGATCGTATCGCTCTTTCCCGATATCGATACGATATCCGTGGCATCGATATATCGCTCACCCGCAGAGCTTCGCGAGCTGTTCCGCGAAAATCTGCCCGAGGATCGCGAAAAAGACCCCGTACTGCTTTACGGCAAGCTTTTCGAAGCGGGATATGCCGGAATATTCGACAAAGAAAAGCTTTCCGAGCTTCAAGGCAGACTTGCCGAGGCAAAAAAAGCCAAAAAGACGCTGCTTCTGTGGGGCTACGGGGCACTTTCCGAGGAGTTTAAAGCCTTTGCCGACATAAAAATATTTTGCGACATCACACCCAAGCGCGCGGTGCTCAACATCAAAAAAGGCGGATTTTACAACCTCGGCTCGGACGAGGAGCTCCCCTTCAAAGCGACCATGCGCCGCTGCTATTATGTGGATTTTGAGCTCGCCTTTTCGCTTCGCTCGCGACTGCTTGCCGCTCACGAGCTTGATCTGTATATCTGCGGCGACGACCCGCAAAAGCTCACCATGCTTCCCATGGAGCTGCTTCTCGCCTTGATCGACAGAACCACCGATTCCCCCTTCCGCCAGCGCCCGGTTTATCTTGAGGGTGTTTGGGGCGGCTATTACACAATGGGAGTCAGATCTCTCCCCGCCGATATGAAAAACTGCGCATGGGTATTTGATATGATCCCCATGGAGGTCTCGACTGTCATGGTGACCGATGACCTGACCGTTGAAGTGCCCTTTTACACCGTGGTATCCTCGGTGGGCGAAAAGCTGATGGGCAAGCAATGCCTTGAGGATTTTCACGGCTTTTTCCCGATACGCTTCAACTATGACGACACCTTTCATGCCGCAGGCAACATGTCGATACAGCTGCACCCCGGCGAGGAATTCGTAACAAAAGAAAACGGCGAGCTCGGACGCCAGGACGAAAGCTATTACGTATTCGTCACCGGTCAGGGTGCGCGCACCTATCTCGGCTTCCGTGATGAAGCAAACGTCGACGAGTTTGTGTCCGAGGTCAAAAAGAGCGAGCGCGAGCACACCGAGATCGACTACAAAAAGTATATATACGGCGTTCACAGCGAACCGGGCACGCAGGTCATGATACCCGCAGGCACGATACACGCCTCGGGGCAAAACCAGGTGATATTGGAGATAGGCTCTCTGACCGTCGGCTCATACACATACAAAATGTATGATTATCTGCGCCGCGACCTTGACGGCAATCCGCGCCCGATACATTCGTATTACGGTGCGCTGAACCTCAACCATAATATGACCGAGGAATATGTCAAGAAAAATCTCGTAAACGGACGCAAAAGAGTACTGCGCGAGAATGCCGACGGACGAGAGATAGTCGTGGGAGAGTGCGATCAGCTCTACTTCTCACTGCGCAATCTGATTTTCGGAGACCGCTTTACCGACGACACAAAAAGATATTCCGAAAGCGGCGACTTCTTCGTATACGCCCTCGTCGACGGCGAGGACGTCACCGTGCGCAGCAAAGCGCACCCCGAGCGCCGATTCGGAATGAAATATATGGACATGGTGGTCATACCCGCATCCATGGGCGAGATAGAACTGATAAACAACAAGCCCGGCACCTGGACGGTCATCCACAAAACCATGCTGAAGCGCGACGTTTGAGACAAAAAGAAAATGAAAAAATGCATATACTCGCTTGACGCGGGCGGCAGCTTTTTAAAATGCGGGCTGGTTGACGAAAAGCGTCGGGTCATTCCGGGCACGCATGACAGCGAACCTGTCGACTCGGCAAACGGAAGCATAACCGATATTAGGGCGGCATACGCCGCCCTTGCCGCCCGAGCACGCGCGCGCGCCGACGCGCTGGGCTATGAGCTCGTTGCCGCGGGAATGGATACCCCCGGGCCGTTTGATTACGCCGGCGGCTGCTTTCGCATGACGCACAAATATCGGGCGCTCTACGGTGTTTCGGTGCTTCCGTGGTTTGCCGAGGATCTGCCGGGGTTGCCCGTCGGCATTATCCACGACTCAACGGCATTCATTCTCGGCGCGTCCTCGACGCTTCCCGAAGAAAAGCGCAAGCGCGGCTGCATTGCCGCCGTAATGCTGGGCACGGGGCTGGGCTTTGCGCTAATGCGTGACTCGGTGCCGCTTTTGCGCTCGGACGGCGGACCGATGATAAGCCTTTATCGTCATCCATTGCGCGGGACAGAGGCCGAGGAGCTGATATCCGCGCGAGGCATCGCTCGACGATATACCGCACTGTCCGAGGCCTCAGCCCCGATCGGAGCCAAGGAGATTGCCGCGCTCGCAAGATCGGGCGACACCGCCGCGGCGCATGTTTATACCGAAACGGGAGCGTTGCTGGGCGAGCTGCTCTCTCCGATAATCGCCGAGCACCGAGTCCACACGCTTTTGCTCGGCGGGCAGATATCCCGCGACGCCGAGCTGTTCTTGCCCGCGCTGAAGCATGCACTGAGCGGCGTGCAAGGTGCCGAAGACATTGACATCGTCAGAGCCTCGAACGTCGACGACGCGCACCTGCTCGGCGCCGCGGAGCCGATGGTAAGTTGCCAAAGTAAAATCCCCTTACCGTGAGGAAAAGAGGCAGTGCCAC
>CAZPYK010000016.1:0-23146 GCA_964590755.1 uncultured Ruminococcus sp.
TTCGAGGGCACCGTTATCGCCAAGCGCGGCGGCGGTATCTCCGAGACCTTCACCGTAAGACGTGTTGCATACGGTTGCGGAGTCGAAAAGACTTTCCCGATCCACTCTCCCAATGTTGCCGCCGTTGAAGTGGTCCGCCACGGAAGCGTCAGACGCGCAAAGCTTTTCTACCTGCGCGACAGAGTCGGCAAGGCTTCCAAAGTCAAGGAGAAGATCTGAGTTACACTGATCTGAACAAACCGCTTGCGGGAGATATCCCGCGGCACAAAATAACCGGCGCACCGCTGTGCGCCGGTTATTTTGTTGTTTTTCGGCTCGGTGCTCAGTTGACCTTCATTATCTGCAGGTATTCGAGCAGCTTGATGTAAAGTCCGCCTATGACCGAACGGTGTTGGAAATGGTGGTGGATCGACGTGACGGTGTCGTACCAGTCTGTCATGGGAACGCGGTCGGGGGTCAGGTGATATGCGAGCCACAGCGGTTCGATATAACGCTCAAAGGTATCGCGGTCCGAGGCAAGCGTCGCGGTCCAGACTATCCAGTCGGATTTTGTATATCTTGCGCGGTTGTCAAGCGGCATTCCGTAGGGGTTGAAGTGCGCAAAGTTGCGGCTGAGCTCGCCCTCAAGGACATACTGCGGGAATATGCGGCTGCCGAACAGCTTGTCCCAAACGGCATTGTATTTCATGCTGTAGGTTCCGGGGCGGTCGTAAGCGAGGCGGAAGCTGCCGTCGTCGTTTGCGGCGCGCTCACACCAGCCGGAGGCGATCTTTCTGGCCGCGTCGTCGTATTTTCTTTCAAGCTCCGCGTTGCCGAGCATGCGGTGGATGATCGAAAGACCCTCAAGTCCGCTTATCGCCTTGAGCGAAAGGTTGCAGTTGTGCGCAAGGTGCCCCGCAAAGTCGTCGGTGCAGAGCTGGTTTTCGGGATCTGCGCCGTATTTGATGAGATATTCCGCCCATGTGTTGAGCGTGTCGATATGCTTTGCGGCGAAATCGGCATTATTAAGCGCTATTGTCGCCGTTGCCGCCATTACCAGCATGTTGCCGCATTCTTCGACCGGCATCTGCTTGTCGGGAAGATTGCCGCCGCCGTAGTATTGACCGTTGAGAAGCGGATATCTGCCGGCGTCGTGCGGCGCAAAATCGTAGAACCAGTCGTCGGTGGAGGCGTATTTGAATATCGGACGCATCATGCCGAGGACCAGCTCGGGATTATATATAAGGAAGAAAGGAATAGAGGGGTAGCTCACGTCAACGGTCGCGGCACAGCCGTTGGAGAAGCACTCCTTGGAGATAAAGAGCAGCTCGCCGTCCTCGTCGATGACCGCCTTGTGCGCCGCTATTGCCTGTCTGTAAGCCAACGAAAGCATGTCGGCATATTTCTCGCCGCCCGCCGCCTCGGCGTCGGCTCTGAGCTGTCTTGAAAGGCGAGCGGCTCTTGCCGTCAGCTCGTCATACTGCGCGGCGGCGTCCGTCATTGCGCGTGTGATGGTCGTGCCGTCCGCGTTCCAAACAGACTTAAGGTGCTTGCCGAAATATTCTATGCTGTATATGTCGTCATACGCAAAGAGCATAAGTGCGCCCGAGCCGGACTTGAGCGTTTTTTCGATGCGGGCGTATTTCATTCCGTCCTCGCCGTCGATGACCGACGCCTCGGCGCCGCCGACCGCCGCAAGATAGAAATATCCCCAATCTATGCGAAGATTATCGCCGCTGCGCCAAAGTATCTTTTGCTCGGCGTTGCCCAGCTTTACCGCGTCGATGCCGTCAAAGGAGAGGACCTCTCCGACCGCGGAGCCTTCACCGCGCAGATTGAGGCAAAGCTCCTCGGAGGCGGAAAGCTTCAAAAGTGCGTCGCTGCCGTCCGCGGTGGTGCAATCCACATGCATATATGAGACGGGGCGAGACATGAGCTTCGGGTCGTCGGCAAAGAGCGGGGTCATGAAATGCACGGCAAGGGACACCGCGTCGTTCGAAAATGTGTATGTCGTGTTGAGCGCGTCGACCTCAAGCGAGCGCTGGGGAAGAAGAGCGCGTCCGTTTGCGGCGCCCATGAAGACATATTCGGTGCCGTTTACCGTAACGGTGCCGTCGAGTGTGTTGGGGGAGCCTGTCCAGTGGCAGGTAACGCCGCCGTTGAGCGTGTCGGTCGTTGACCATACCGAAAAATAAGGGTCTACCGTGATCAGCGGTGTTGCCGGGGGTCTGAGCTTCATTATCATCAATATCCTTTCAAGCTTTTTGTGGGATAATAACCTGTATTTTTATTATATCAAATTGAAGGACCGCAGTCAATATCTTTGCAAAAAAAGTTTGTTGGTCAGAATTGCCACCCAAATGGTTAGCATGGGCTAACCGAGTGTTCAACCTGCCGAAAAATAAAAAAATCGCAAAAAAACACTTGACAAATATCGATAGATGATGTATCATTATGCACGGTTAGCGAGTGCTAACCTAAAATAAAGTCATCAAGTTAGCTTGCGCTAACACGCAGCGCGGATCGGAGAAAAACGATGATGCCATTAAATCTTGCCGAAATAGGCGAGGAGAATACAGTAAGAAAGATAGGCGGAAGCGGAGAGGTCAGACAGCACCTGGAGAATCTGGGCTTTGTTGTCGGCGGCAGCGTGATGGTCATCACCACTCTCGGCGGAAACGTCATAGTCAACATAAAGGGCTCGCGCGTCGCGATAAGTGCGGAAATGGCGAGCAAGATAATGGTCTGAAATAAATATTGCATTTATTTTTATTGTATCTAATTTGAAGGAGGAATACAGATGAATACCTTGAATCGTGTGGAGGTCGGAAAGACCGTAAAGGTCGTCAAGCTTCACGGTGAGGGCGCGGTAAAGCGTCGCATCATGGACATGGGGATCACCAAGGGCGTTGAGGTAACGGTCCGCAAGGTCGCACCGCTGGGAGATCCGTTCGAGCTCACCGTGCGCGGCTACGAGCTTTCGCTTCGCAAGGCGGACGCAGAGATGATCGAGGTCGAGTGATCGCGGTCGATCGCAAAAATATCCGTAATTACCCATAACCGCGGGGGAGGTTCCCCCGAAATTTCAAGAAAACGGTTAGCGATAGCTAACCTGTTCAAAACAGAAAGGCTTTAAAGATGAGTGAACTCAGAATTGCCCTTGCGGGTAACCCCAACAGCGGCAAAACGACATTGTTTAACGCGCTTACCGGCTCAAACCAGTTTGTCGGAAACTGGCCCGGAGTTACGGTGGAAAAAAAGGAAGGCAAGCTTAAACGTCACGACGGCGTTATCGTGACCGACCTGCCCGGCATTTATTCGCTCTCTCCTTACACGCTTGAGGAGGTAGTTGCGAGAAATTATCTTATAGGCGAGAGACCCGACGCGATACTCAATATCATCGACGGCACCAACCTTGAGCGTAACCTTTACCTTACGACACAGCTGACCGAGCTGGGTATTCCGGTGGTCGTAGCCATCAATATGATGGACGTGGTCAAAAAGAACGGCGACAAGATCAACACCGCCGAGCTTTCCCGTCAGCTGGGCTGCAAGATAGTCGAGATCTCCGCTCTCAAGGAGACCGGCGTCATGGAGGCAGCCGAGGCGGCGATAGATGCCGCCAAGAACACAAAGACCCTGCCGCGCCACACCTTCTCGGGAAGCGTGGAGCACGCCATAGCGCACATCGAGGAGGCGGCTGTACACAGCCTGCCCGAGGAACAGCAGAGATGGTATGCCATAAAGATCTTCGAGCGCGATGAGCGGGTGCTCAAAAAGCTCAATATCGACAGCGCGACGATGGCTCATATCGAGGCGGACATCAAGGCGGCAGAGACCGAGCTTGACGATGACGCCGAGTCGATAATCACCAGCGAGCGCTATCTCTACATTGCCGATATAATCAAGGCATGCTACAAAAAGAAGCACGCGGGCAAGCTTTCGACCTCGGATAAGATAGACAAGGTCGTCACCAACCGCTGGCTGGGTCTGCCGATATTTGCGGCGGTCATGTTCCTTGTTTATTACATAGCCATGGTGGCTGTCGGAACTCCCGCCACCGACTGGGTCAACGACGGAGTGTTCGGCGACGGCTGGCATCTTCTTTGGATAGGCTCCTCCTCTTACAACGAGGCGAGCGACACCTACACCGACGCGCTCAACGCCATCAACGGCTTTGTTGAGATCGATCCCGAAGCCGAGGATTTCGACCCCGCGGCGGTGCTTGAACAGTTGAAGAATTATGTTCCCGAATCCGAAAACGCTGTCGGAAGCGTGACGCTTGAGGATGACGAAACGCTGGCTCTTGACGATTTCAGAGTGTTCTATTCTTCTATCCCCGATTCGGAAGCCGACAGCGAGGATATTATAGGCATGACATTCGTTGAGGCTCTTGAGTATTTCGCAAACGAGAACAGCGAATTTGCGGCTCCCGAACCCGGCGACTACGGCGTGTGGATACCCTCTATCCCCAATCTTCTCGGCGATCTTTTGAAGGTCGACAGCGACGAGCCCGTTTGCCCCGAGTGGCTCAGCGGCTTGATTCTTGACGGTATCGTTGCCGGTGTCGGCGCGGTGCTCGGCTTTGTGCCGCAGATGCTCGTGCTCTTCCTGATGCTCGCATTCCTTGAGGCGTGCGGCTACATGGCTCGTATAGCCTTCGTGCTTGACCGTATCTTCCGCAAGTTCGGTCTTTCCGGTAAGTCCTTTATCCCCATGCTGGTCGGTGTGGGCTGCGGCGTTCCCGGCATCATGGCGTCTCGTACCATCGAAAACGAGCGCGACAGACGCATGACCATCATGACCACGACCTTTATCCCCTGCGGAGCCAAGGTGCCTTTTATCGCAATGATCGCGGGTGCGCTCTTCGGCGGCTCGGCATGGGTCGCTACCTCGGCGTACTTCATCGGTATGGCGGCTATCATCGTCTCGGGCATCATGCTCAAGAAGACCAAGATGTTTGCAGGAGACCCCGCTCCCTTCGTAATGGAGCTTCCCGCTTACCACTGGCCCACCGTTAAGAATGTTCTTCGTTCGACATGGGAGCGCGGCTGGTCCTTTATCAAGAAGGCGGGCACGATAATCACCCTTTCCACCATCATCATCTGGTTCACGACCTATTTCGGCTTTGTCGACGGCGCATTCCGCATGCTTGCCGACGATGAGATCGACAGCTCTTTGCTTGCCTCGGTCGGCGGAGTGCTTGCATGGATATTCAAGCCTCTGGGCTGGGGTACCTGGCAGGCGGCTGTGGCATCCATCACCGGACTTGTCGCAAAGGAGAACATCGTCGGAACGCTGGGCATTCTTTACGGCGGCGGCGACGGAACCGTCTATCAGAATGTTGCCGCGGCATTCACCGGCATCACGGGATATTCCTTCCTTGTTTTCAACCTGCTCTGCGCTCCTTGCTTTGCCGCCATCGGCGCTATCAAGCGTGAGATGAACAATGCAAAGTGGACGTGGTTTGCGGTAGGCTATCAGTGCGGCTTTGCATATGTCATCGCGCTGATGATCAACCAGTTCGGCGGTCTGTTTGCCGGAAGCTTCAACCTTATCGGCTTTGTCGTCGCCCTGGCGCTGCTTGTCGGCATGGTATATATGCTCTTCAAGCCCTATAAGGAAGCCACCAAGCTCGGCACAAAGATCTGACACTGTAATTCAAAAACGATTCTTCAAAAAGGAGGCGTGCTTACATGCTCGCATGGATCGCCGCAAACGCGGTAACGATAATAATATGCGCTCTTCTTATTGCCGCAGTGACAGCCATTATAATCAAGCTGGTCTCGGATAAGAAAAAGGGAAGATCCTCCTGCGGCTGCAACTGCGGCTCCTGCCCCATGGCGGGTGCCTGCCACGGAGGCAATAAGAAATAACATTTTCAATTAAGGTTTGGGGACCGAAGCGCATGCTCACTTCGGTCCCCGAAATGTAACAGGGGTTAAGATGATCAAAACGACATTGAACATCGACGGCATGATGTGCTCGATGTGCGAGGCACATGTCAACGATTGCATAAGAAATAATTTTAAGGTAAAAAAGGTCACCTCATCGCATTCGCGCGGCGAATGCGTGATAGAGAGCGCGGAAATGCCGGATATCGATGCGTTGAAATCGGCACTGTCCGCCACCGGCTACGAGGTGACCGGAGTTAAGACCGAAAACGTTGAGCGAAGCGCCTTCCTCGGCGGCATTTTCGGTAAAAACAAAAAAACATGAGGAGGCGACCGTGAGCGTAGTAATAGTCGGAGGCAATGAGCGCATGGCGCGCAGGTACGAGGACCTTTGCCGTGAATATTCCTGTAAGGCGAAAATATATATGAAGACAGATCGAGGGATCATGGATTTCGGCTCGCCGGATCTGTTGGTGCTTTTTACGAGCACCATGTCGCACAAGATGCTCAATATCGCATCAGATCAAGCGAAAAAGCGCAATATTCGCGTGGCGCGAAGCCCGCAAAGCTCGCTGGCGGCGCTGCGGGGCATTCTTGAGGCGCATGTGTGAGCGATATGGCGGATGCGGATAAAAAGTGAAAATTTTGAGTACGTGATAATGCACAAAAAGCGTGCACTGCAATTGTGTATTGTGTCAAAAAAATTATATACCTATTGACAAAAGGCAAATTTCGCGTTAAAATAAAATAAACCATTACGGAGGTATTATCATGAAAAAGATCATTTCCATCGCCATTGTCTGCATTCTCGCAATATCCATGTGCCTTCCCACCTTTGCGAAGGACGAAACTATCATCGACATAACGTCCGAGGTTAAGTTCGCAACTGCACTTGACATCTACACGAACTTCCTGCCCGTTATCAGAACAGACGCTCAGTTCCTCGATCCCTTCTCCTATGTAAACGGCGGAGACGAGGGCTTCACGGCTCCCGGCACCGGAACCAGAACGATATTCATCGACGGTATCCCCTTCAACAACTTCTTTAACGACAGATTCGTTATCGATATCTCCGCTAAAGAGGAGTATGCCATCTTCGAATATCCCGCGCTCTGGGCAAACACCTATGCCGATGGATCGACTGCCAAACTCGTTTACAATGTCGACATTCCGAAGGACGGCATCTACGAGTTCGTTGTGGTCGGCTGCGCTCAGATCAAAGAGGACGCCGTTGACAACGACGCGAAGGACCGCGGCTTCTGCATTTCGATCGACGGCGGTCAGCAGAAATACCAGGTCAACACCAGTGACACCGAGCTTACCTTTAGGGAATATAGTTATACCTACACCGCCGACGAAGTGAAGACCACGAATATCACGACGACGAACGGTGTGAACTCTCAGTTCTTCCAGGTCGGCTATGTTTACAACATTACATACGAACTGACCAAGGGAACCCATTCCATTGAGTTTTGGCACCTTAACTACAGCGGCGATACAGTCATGACAAAGAACGGCTCAAGACTTAACCTGATGGGCATCTACGTTCAGGAATTCCTGACCGAGACCGAGCTTGCTCTCTACAAGTACCCCGAGACCGTTGAGCAGACCGAGACCGACGCTCCCGAGACCACAAAGGCTGCCACGACCACAAAGGCTGACGAGACCACCAAGGCTCCCGAAACCAAGGCTGACGAGACCACAAAGGCTGCCGATGACAAGGTGGATGAGCCCGCTGTTACCACCGCGGCTCCCGCAACAAGCAGCGGCTGCTCGAGCTCGATCGGCATGGGCGCGGTCGTTATCGCTGCCATTGTCGGCTCCGCTTGGGTCGCACGCAAGAAAAAATAAGAAAATAATTTAAATAACGATAATTTGAATTAGGTATCCGGCGGTGTAAGATATCTCCTTTGGAGAATTTTGCACCGCCGTTGCCTTACGGTGGAAAAAAGGAGAGCTTTTGCATGTATCCATATGATATTTTGCCCGGTATAGATATGTACGACGTAATGCTTTGCGCGGGCATTGCGGCGGCTATGCTCATATTTCGCTTGTTTTCGGACAAGCGTGATATTTCCGCGCGGCTGAACAACTTTGTCTTGATCGACGGAGCGTTTTCGGTCATTCTGGGGTACGGCTCGGCGGTGCTTTTTCAAGCGGTCTACAATGCGCTTGAGAGCGGAAGCTTTGAAATAACCAAAAACACCGGTGCGACATTTTACGGCGGCTTTATCGGCGGCGCGGCGGTGTTTTTTGCCTTTTATTTCGGTGTGGGGCATTTTGTTTTTCGCGACGGCGAGCACAAAAGAGAGCTTGGCACAGTAACGTCGATAGCGGCGACCTGCGTTGCCGCCGCGCACAGCCTCGGCAGAGTGGGCTGTCTCTTTGCGGGGTGCTGTTACGGTAAGGTGACCGACTCGGCGCTTTCCGTCTACAATGCGTATCTTGATGCGCGTGTGGTGCCGGTGCAGCTGTATGAATCGATCTTTTTGGCACTTTTGTTCGCTTATCTTTGCCATCGGTTGGTCAAAGGGCTTGACGGCTGTCTTGCCGTATATCTTTCGGTTTATGGCGTGTGGCGCTTTTTTGCCGAATATATGCGCACCGACGACCGCGGGGGAAGCCCGGTAAGCTTTTTGACCCCCTCGCAGTTCACCGCGGTCATTCTTGTGCTGGTGGGGCTTGCGCTGATGGTGTCGGGGCGTGTGTGCGGCGCGCGACGCGGGGGAAGTGAGTCGGATGAGCAAAAATGAAAGCGGTGCCGTCAAGGGAGACGGAAAGCGTCGCCGCCCCGACATTTTGGCGGTGATCTTCGTTATATCCGCCGCGCTTCTTTTGTGGCTTGAAATAAGCCCGCCGCACCTCTCGGAGGACGCACTGCTCGACGAGCTTTATCGCGGCATATTGATACGCGCGATAGGGACGGGGCTCTTTCTTGCATTGACGGTGCGGCTCGGGTGGCATATATTCTCCCCCTGTCCGCGCGGGGCACGCTCGCTTGTCGAATGCTTGCCGGCACTGCTCGTCGTTTTAAACAACTTTCCCATCATCGGGCTCGCCTCGGGCGCGGCGCGAGTGACCGCATCGGCGTGGCATGTTGCGGTCTTTTGCGTTTACAGCCTGCTTATCGGAGCCTTTGAGGAATTGGCATTTCGCGGAGTTTTTTATATGCTTCTGCTTTCCGAAAGGCGGCAAAGCAAGCGGCAGATCTTCTTTGTGACGCTTATCTCCTCGGCGGCGTTCGGCGCGGTGCATCTTTTCAATCTCCTGTCCGGTGCGGGTGTCGGAGCGACCCTGCTTCAAGTGGGATATTCCTTTCTCATCGGCGGAATGTGCTCGATAGTGCTGCTTCGCACCGGCTCGATCCTGCATGCGATCATCCTGCATGCGCTTTTCGATTGCGGAGGATATCTCGTTCCCATGCTCGGCGAGGGCTTGGTCTGGGACTCTGCCACGGTGGCGATAACGGCAGGGCTGGGGGTGTGCGTTGCCGTTTATATGACATGGATGCTGACGCGCATCTCTCCCGAGGATATCGAGCCGATGTTCGATGTTTGACGTTTGGCGTTTGGCTTTTGACTTTTGAAGAAAATGTATGAAAAAAATAAGATTTCGGCAATATCTTTACAAGGACAAACGCGAAAAAATGTGATTAAATGATCCGAGAGGAGATGATGACATGCCCGAACGTATATTGGTCGTGGATGACGAGCGTGAGATAGCGGATCTCGTTGAGCTTTACTTAAAGAACGATGGCTATGAGGTCGAAAAATATTACGATCCTTACGAGGCGCTTGCGTGTGCCGAACGCACGGAGATCGGTCTTGCTCTGCTTGACGTGATGATGCCGGGAATGGACGGCTTTGCGCTTTGTCGCAAGCTGAGGGAAAAATATATGTTCCCGATAATCATGCTGACGGCGAAGGTTGAGGATATGGACAAGATAATGGGTCTGACGCTGGGCGCCGACGACTATGTGACCAAGCCCTTCAGTCCGCTTGAGCTGCTGGCGCGGGTGCGCACACAGCTGAGAAGATATAAAAAATACAATGCCGGCACAGCCGAGGTCTGCCGCGCCGAATACGACGAGGGCGGCTTGTATATCTGTCACGACAGCCGAAAGTGTCGGCTTTACGGCGAGGAGCTGACGCTGACACCGATAGAATTCGAGCTTTTATGGTATCTGTGCGAAAATGCGGGCAGGGTCATATCCTCCGAGGAGCTGTTTGAAGCCGTTTGGAAGGAAAAATACCTTGACAACAACAATACCGTAATGGCGCACATCGCGCGCTTGCGCGAAAAACTGCACGAGCCGAGCAGAAAGCCGCGGTTCATCAAAACGGTCTGGGGAGTGGGGTATACGATTGAAAAATAAAGATGCATCCAAGCGTCGGGGCGGAGTCTTCGGAATAATGTTCAGGTATACACTGACGCTTGTCATTTTTTTGCTGCTTCTCGTTGCCTTTGTTTGGCTTGCGTGGCGCATCTGCTGTATGATAGACTGGGGTGCCAAGGGTGACGGTATCTATGCGGTGATATACGCTTTGCTTTATACGGTGCGGGAATATATCATACTCTTTTTCGGGCTTGCCTTTCTTTGCGGCTGGGCTGTGATAACATATATCTATTTTTCGCGTCCGCTGTGCGAGCTTGACGAGGTCGTGGCGGCGGCGGAGCAGCTGGCGGTAAAGCCGGAGGAGACGGTGCATCTGTCCGCCGGAATGCGAGAGACGCAAAACGAGCTGAATCTTGTTCGCGAGCGAGCGCTGGGCGCCCAAAAGGCAGCCCGCGAGGCTGAGCAACGCAAAAACGATCTTATCGTATATCTTGCGCATGATCTTAAAACTCCGCTGACGAGCGTGATAGGCTATCTTTCTCTTTTGACCGACGAAAAGGATATCTCCCCCGAAAACCGAGATAAATACACTCGCATAGCCCTTGATAAGGCTCAGCGGCTGGAGGACCTTGTAAACGAATTCTTTGACATAACGCGGTTCAACCTCAGCCATATAGAGCTGAAAATGCAACGAATAAATCTCACGCGCATGCTTGAACAGCTGATGTTTGAATTCGAGCCCGTGCTGGCGGAAAAGCGGCTGCGCTTTGATGCGCGGCTTTCTTCCGATATAGAGCTTTTGTGCGACCCGGATAAGTTTGAGCGCGTTTTTGACAATCTTTTCAGAAATGCCGCAAATTACAGCTATCCCGATACCGAAATAGCGGTCACGCTTTCCCGCGTGGGCGCGCGCGTGGTCATTCGCGTGGAAAATCACGGCGCGACCATTCCGCCGACACAGCTTGAGCGGATATTCGAGCAATTCTACCGTGCCGATCGTTCCCGCACCAGTGCCACGGGCGGCGCGGGTCTGGGGCTTGCCATAGCTCGCGAGCTGACAGAGCTTCACGGCGGAACCATCTCTGCAACAAGCGCGGATGAAAAAATAGGCTTTCTTGTTTCCTTTCCCGCTTCCGTCGAAAAAAATTAAGAATTTTGTAAGACAGATAACAGCTATTCAAAAGTAAATATGAAGGTAAAAAAAGCTTCACTGTGCTAAAATATAGCACGGTGAAGCTTTTTGCGATCAAGGAGGTAAGAGATCGTTATGAAAGAGAAAAAAAGAATAGCCGTGATCTGCGGCGGATGCTCGCCCGAGCATGATGTGTCGCTTGAGTCCGCGGCGGCGGTGATAGAGAATATCGACAGAGAGCGCTTTATACCGATATGCATAGGTATCACACGAGAGGGGAAGTGGCGGCTCTGCCGCGACGATGCCGCGACGGTGCGAAGCGGCGAATGGGGCGGGGAGAAGTTCGCCGATTGCTGTCTTTCGCCCGATCGTCGCGCGCATGAGCTTTTGGTGCTTCGCGACGGCGGCGTCGAAAGAATAAAGCTTGATGCGGTCTTTCCCGTTCTGCACGGCAAAAACGGAGAGGACGGAACGCTGCAGGGCATATGCGAGCTGGCGGGGATACCTCTGGTGGGGTGCGGAACGCTTGCGTCGGCGATCTGCATGGACAAATACCGCGCGCACGAGCTTGCCGCGCGTGCGGGCGTCGCGGTGCCGCGCTCCTTTACCGTGAGCGGCGATCATGACGCGGCGGCTCTGCGTGCCCGTGCCGCGGAGCTCGGATATCCCCTCTTTATCAAGCCGTCGCGTGCGGGATCATCCTTCGGAATCTCAAAGATATTTTCCGAGGATGAGCTTGACGGGGCTGTGAAGAGTGCGCTTCTTTACGATGACACCGTCGTGATAGAGGAAACGATAGAGGGCTTTGAGGTCGGCTGTGCGGTGATGGGAGAAGGAGACGCGCTCGTTTTCGGTGAGCCGGACGAGGTGGAGCTCTGCCGCGGATTCTTTGATTTTGACGAAAAATACAAGCTGATCACGTCAAGAATACACGTTCCCGCGCGCGTTCCCGAGACGGTGAGGGAGCGTGTCAAAAGCACTGCCGGCGTTATATACCGCGCGCTGGATTGCCGCGGATTTGCGCGCGTCGATATGTTCCTGACGCCTGACGGACGGATAGTCTTCAACGAGGTCAATACCATTCCCGGCTTTACCGCGCACAGCCGCTTTCCCGGCATGATGCGCGCGGCGGGGGGAGCCTTCCCCGATGTGATCACAAGGGCGATAGAGGCGGCAAGATGAACGAGCTTATTTTAGTGAATGCAAAGCATCCGCTTCGCGCGGCACCGAGCACCGACACCTTTGTCGAGGTCGCGGATAACGTTTTGCTCGATCGCCGCGCCGCGGTGCTGCTTGAAAGGCTTATCGATGATATCGGCGGGTGCGGGCTTGTGCTTCCGGTCAGCGGATGGCGTTCGCGTGAGGAGCAACGGCGGATATGGGAGGATACGCTTAAAAAGGACGGCATTGAATTTGCCGAGAAATATGTGGCGCTTCCCGGCTGCAGCGAGCACGAGATGGGGCTTGCCGTCGATCTGGCGTTGGCGGGCGGGGAGATAGATCCCATCTGTCCGAGCTTTCCCTACGACGGAATATGCGCTGTTTTCAGAGCAAACGCCGCACGCTACGGCTTTATTGAGAGATATCCGCGCGGCAAGGAAGCGGTGACCGGAATAGCGCACGAGCCGTGGCATTTCAGGTTCGTCGGTGTGCCGCACGCAACGATAATTGCGCGGCGCGGCTTGACGCTTGAGGAATATACAGACGCACTGCGCGCGGAATCCGACGACGGCGAGCGCGAGAGCCTTGACGAGGGCGGGTACGCATTTCGCGTGTCATATTATCGCGGCAAGCTTCCCACCGCGACCGATGAGTACCGCCGCGAGATATCCGACGACAACTGCGGCGGCAGGATAGTGACGGAATGGAGGCCGATATGAGCTTTGGTGAATTGATAAGAGATATTTCGCGCGGCGATGATCTGAGATATTTTTGGTTCCTTTACCGCATGAGGCAAAAAGCGAAGCGGCGGGCGTCAAAGCGGGTGCTAACCTTTCTGATGAGCCGATCGGCGCACAAACACGGCGGATATGTCGGCCCCGGAGCCGTTTTTGCGGACGAGCCCCTGCTTCCGCACGGACTGCACGGAGTATTTGTCTCAAGATATGCCGTCGTAGGGCGCAATTGCCGAATATATCAAAACGTGACCATAGGCGAGGTGAACGGGCGCGCCCCGGTGATAGGAGACGGTTGCTTGATCGGCGCCGGCGCGACGCTCGTGGGGGATATCAAGATAGGCGACGGCGCGAGAATAGGCGCGGGAGCGGTCGTCGGTATCGATATACCGTCCGGTTGCACGGTGGTCTCTCCGCATCCGCGCGTGATATTTCGTGATGGCGGAGGTGACGATCGATGAACGATGCACAAAAAGGACGCGCATGGATAGAGCTGGATATGTCCGCACTGCGTCGGAATGTAAACGCGCTTTCTGGAATGCTTCCGAGCGGCTGTGAGCTGATGCCGGCGGTAAAAGCGAATGCATACGGTCACGGCGCCGCGCTTATCGCGACCGAGCTCGCGGCAATGGGGGTGTCCTCCTTCTGCGTTGCCACGGCAAAGGAGGGCGCCGAGCTGCGGTGCGCGGGAGTTGACGGCGATATATTGGTGCTGGGGTATACGCATCCCTGCGAGCTTGACACGGTCGTAAAATACGACTTGATACAAACAGCCGTGAGCCGCGAGCACGCCGAAAGCATGTCCGGCTTCGGCAAGGAGCTGAGGGTACATATCGCCGTTGACACCGGCATGCACCGTATAGGCGAGCGTGCCGACGAGGTCGACCGAATTGAGTCGATATTCCGAATGCGCGGCTTGCGTGTCGAGGGGATGTTTACACACCTGTGTGCCGATGATACGCAAAAGACATCGGATGTCGAATTTACCATGGCGCAGGCGGATGCTT
The DNA here is from genome assembly GCA_964590755.1 of uncultured Ruminococcus sp. Classification (GTDB taxonomy): domain Bacteria; phylum Bacillota; class Clostridia; order Oscillospirales; family CAG-272; genus CAG-390. The sequence goes on from CAZPYK010000016.1 coordinate 14,244, forward strand.
TTCGGCGGCTTACGTCCGAGCTCGCGGCGCGAGGACTGAGACCGCGCACGCATATTCTCGGCAGCTATGGGCTTTTGAACTATCCCGAGCTCGGAGGCTGCTATGCCCGCGTCGGGATAGCGCTCTACGGCGTGCTGAGCGACCGTGAGGACCGCGCCGAGCATATGCCGTCGCTTTCCCCCGTGCTGTCCCTAAAGGCGCGTGTGACGGCTGTAAAGGCTGTAGGACGCGGAGAATATGTCGGCTACGGTCTTGATTACAGAGCGGAGCGGGATACGGCTATAGCCGTGCTGGGAATAGGCTACGCCGACGGAGTGCCGCGTGCGCTTTCCGGCGGTCGCGGCGGCGTGCTGATAAACGGACGGTATGCACCGATAGCCGGGCGGGTCTGTATGGATCAGCTGATGGTGGATATCGGCGATATCGGCGCGGCATGTGCGGGGGATGAGGCGGTTCTCATAGGCAAAAGCGGCGAGAGGGAGATATCGGTGTACGACCTTGCTCGCGCAAGCGGAAGCATTTCAAACGAGGTGCTCAGTCGTCTCGGCGCAAGGCTTGAGAGAGTCGCGGTGCGATAGCACGAAAAACGGGCATGTCTCACGTTAGCGAGACATGCCCGTTTTTTATCTGGGGTGAGTGATGGGATTTGAACCCACTGCCTTCAGGGCCACAACCTGACGCTCTAGCCGATTGAGCTACACCCACCATATGGCGCGTCTTAAGGGACTCGAACCCCCGACCTACTGCTTAGAAGGCAGTTGCTCTATCCAGCTGAGCTAAAGACGCATGACCCGCTCTGCGGGGGCTTCCTTATTAGGAAAATGGAGCGGGTGATGGGAATCGAACCCACGCGGCCAGCTTGGAAGGCTGGAATTCTACCATTGAACTACACCCGCACGTTGTTTCAAAACTGCCTTAATATAATATCACGAGTTTGATTATTTGTCAAGTCTTTTTTTGAAAAAAACGAAACTTTTTTGCCGTTTCGGCGATTTTTTCACTTTGACAGCCTCGTTATTGCGATCGGAAGCTAAATTACATCACGGAACTCAAATTAAAAGTCCTTTCGGATCGGGCGTAACGCATTTGCGTGCATAGCGCGTGCGAAGCTAAATAGCATGCGCTGTACAGTGTTGCGTCACGAGCGTCGGTGTGCGCGCGCGGAAGCCTTAGCGATGTCGCTCACGGCGGCGAGATAGACACGCTCGATCTTGCGCGCGTAATCTTGGGCGGAAAGCTCGGTGCGATATTTCTCTTTTGCCGCCGCCGACAAATGTCGGGTCAGCTCGTCGTCTCGGCTAAGCCGCATTATCGCCTCTGCCGCTCCGCTTGCCGATCCGGCGGGAAAGGCAATTCCGCAGCCGCCGATCAATGTGTCCCTGTCCTCGCAATCACTCATTGTCGGCACGACGCCGAGACTCATTCCCTCGATCACGGCAAGAGACGCCGCTTCTCCCGGCACCGAAGTGTTGACATTGATCCGACAGAGCGACATATAAGGAGCGATATCGTCGCAAAAACCGCAAAAGATCACCCGATCATCGATGCCGAGCGACGCGGCAAGCTCTTCAAGCTTCCGTCTCCGACTTCCGTCTCCAACTATGAGAAAGCGCATGTCGGGATCCCGGGCGGCGCAGAGCCGTGCCGCCTTCAAAAAGATCTCGTGCCCCTTGCAGGCTTCAAGTCTGCCGAAGATGCCGACCGTACAGGTGTTCTCGGGTATGCCCAATCGGCGGCGCAGTGCCTCCGTCTCGGCGCCCGGTACCTCGCGCAAAGGCGGTGCGCCGTTACAGATCACATCTATACGCGAGTCGGGAATGCCGCAGGCGATCAGATCCCGGCGCGCGCCTTCGCCCACGGCGATCGCGCGTGTGCACAGCCAACGCGACGCAAGCTTCTTGATGCCGCCGAACGGCGTGTGAGTCGCGCGCTCTCCCGTATGGCAGTGTCGCGTCATGATTATTGTAGAAACGCCGAAAAGCCTTGCCGCCGCACGAGCGGTCAGCGAGGCATGGGTATGAACTATATCCGGCGCCAATCGCCGTATGAGCCGCCCCAGCGCGAAAAACGCGCCGGGGGCGTTTGATTTGTCCGCGATACCGGGAAGCTCAAACACCTGCGCATCGGTATCCGAGATCAGCGGCAACAGCGCCGAGCCCCGAGGGAGTATGACCGAAAAGACAAAGCGTTCTCGATCCGCGTTGTCGAGCAACGCTTTCAGAGCCTTGCCTGCGCCGCCGACATTTGCGTCGGTCAGCACATGGCAGACATGCAGACGTTTCATTTCGAATCGGGAGTCGTGAGATCATCAAGCCGCGGCTCGCGCGGCAGGCGTGCGGGGCGGCGCTTGAGCGGATCGTAAACGAATCCGCGGCAGGAGTGACGCTCGGGGGTGATACCGCAGCTGTCGCAAAGCACATGCTCGTGATCATCCTTGAGGAGCTGCGCGTGCTCGCACAGTGCACAGCAAGGCTCTATCATGGGATCGTAGTTATCCGTGCGGCGTTCGGAGAGGCGTGCGGAGAACTCTTTTTTGGGTGCCGAGCCGATAAAGCAGAGAAAATATGCAAGAATATAAAGCGCCGCCGCCGCAAGAGCGAGGATATCCATTCCCATCGGAATCGCAAACGAAATTCCGTAATGCTTCAAAAGCTCGGTGCAATTCGGCAGAGCGAGAGTTTTGACAGCCTCGGGGCGCAGAATGTGCGCCATGACGGTCAAGTATCCTTCTGCGGCAAAAAAGATCGCGGTGAGTATTGCCGAAACGACGCGCCCGCCTTTTTTTTGCGTTCTTCCGCCGCAAATTGCGGACACCGTGCCCAAATACAGTACTCCGAGTGCCACCGACGCCAAAAAGCCGATTGCCTGCGGTTGGTGTACGGTCACGGAATGTTTTTCGAGCAAAGAGAGGATGCCGGTGCCGGGGTCGCAGAGCAGAAACACGCAAAGCGAGACATATATCGGCATGGAAATGAAATAGCCGAGGATCCTTCTCGCCGCTCCGGCGCGGCGCAGACAAACGAACACCGCCACGGCGGCGATTATCGGAAATATAACAGAGCACGCGAGCGTATAAAGCGGATACGCACCGCCGAAAATATCAAGCAAGGTCATGTTGAGCCGCCTCCGAGCATTCGATGGTCGAATTTTGTGATTTTATAATGGTGGTCTTGACACGGTAATTATACCAAATGCGACGTGCGTTGTCAAGCGTCGGGGGACTTTTTGTCGCAAATATGCGCTTCGAACGGAGCTTCGCGGCAGGTGTCAGACGAAAAGGTGCCCCTTGTCTACGCTTGTGCCTGTGCGACTTGTGGCCATCCGGGGAATTATCAAGAAGGAACGTGATGGGGCAAAGAACGCCAAGAGCGCGTAAAAAATATTAGTAATGTTAGTTAAATATCAAGATGTTTTCTGGCTGACTGCAGTGAAATAAAACCGAATTTTGCTAGTATAAAAAGTATTAAGCCATGGAATATACTATAAAATTTAAGAAGAAATCTCCAGCTCTTTTGACTCAGGCGTATTAATGCAGTAACTGTATTCGGCTGTCCTTCGTCGTCTAATGCATCAAGTAAAGTTGCATATGTTAGCATAAATTTCAGAGCAGTTCTTGTGAATTGGTGTTGTTCGCCAAATACCGCACGAGCTGTAATGTAACATTTCTCCAACATCAGCCATCCTTCGGGGGAACCCGTTAGTAATAAGTTTTGCGCCATTGCCAGCGAAATTTTAATTGTGGACGGATGTTCTTCACCGAGAACCTTTACAGCAGAGTCCATGGCCTTTCTCATCAGTTCCAATCCTCTTCGTTTACAGCCGTGCATAAAGCAGTGTAATGAATATATATATAAGCTGTAAATCGCCAGTGGGCTTTCTTCGCCGATTTCTTTGCAAGCAATCTTATAAACTTTTTTGGACAGCTTGAGTGTTTTTAGAGAAAGCCGATCTCCGTATGTCATTGCCAAATTGAGCAACACCGTAATTGTGCTCGGATTTTCTTTACCGAGTGATTTGCATGAGAGTGTATAGCATTTTTTAAACAGTTTAACCGCTTTTCGAAAATCACCGATATCTCGGTGCACCGATGCTACAGCGTTCAAGGCTGCTAGCGCGCGCTGGTCGGCTTGACCGAATTTCATTGAAAGCTTGTAACATTCTTCGGATGATTTTCGTGCTTGGGTGTAATCTCCGAGCTCGTAGTATGTATTGGCCAAACCGTACAATGCGCGAAGCGTATCATTGTGCCCCTCGCCGAGCACCTTGCAACGAAGGTTATAGCATTTTTCGTACAGCTCGGCCGCTTTGTCGTAATGGTCGAACTGGTAGTATGTATCTGCTAAATTTTCATATGCGTAAAGCGTCGTTGGATGATTTACGCCGAATGTACATATGTAGTATTCTGTTAGGCGTTTGATCCAAACGAGTGCTTGTTTGGAACCGTCAGTTTGATATAAGCGATACAGCTTATCCATTGCTTCGGGCAGGTTCGCTTCGGCTGCCGAGGTGATCAGTTTGATTGCATATTCACGGTTGACTTCAACGTCGATGCCGCTAAGGTAAGCCAATCCGATTAGGTAATTGTGCTCCGGGTCGTCATCGTTCGGCTTTAGAGAGATGTCCTTGAACGCATCGAACACACCCTCGAAGAGTGCCTCGCGGGCGTGTGCGTCGATGCATGCCGGGATTCCCGGGTACTTGCTTTCAAGCTCTTGGCGGTCGGTCTTGATCATCTCGGCGGGGAGGATCCTTTTCTCGGCATTACGCGCTTTCGGATATTCGATCGTCTGTACGTAATTCGGTTCGTTGACAAGATTCGGCGTGACGAGAAGCGCGAACAGATCGCTCTTATCCAGTGCCTTTTGAATATTATCATCAAAATCTTCGCCGAGAGTCAAGAATTCGTCATACCAGATTGCAACGTCGCGAAAGTGAGGGTCTTTGTGTATCAGACTCATCAGCTCATTGGCATGGTGACGGTCCTTTTTGCGGTAGCTTAAAAAGATGTAAGCGTCAAATGCCTTGCGCACGCGCTCGGCGGTCTTGCTATCGAAGAGAACTTCCGAAAGATATTGACTTAGCTTTTGCTCGTATCCCAGCGCTGTCAAGTCGTGGCTGTTCGGATTGAGATATTGGCGGTTGCCGAACTTTTTTCTATAAAACTCATCAATACCGGTCTCCATCATGAGAGGCAGTATTGGAATGTGCTCTTTGATGGCAAATGCACAGTCATCGTCCATGGCACGATTCGGTTTGGTCAGCATTCGCCATGTTATCGGCGTTACGAACAGGTTCATCTGTCCGAGGTCAGCCGCGCGGTATTCCTCGGGAATCGGCGCTGTCATGTCTGCTGTGTAATATATCGCACAATCGTGAAGCTTTAATATATCGTCGCCGATTTTATCAAAAAAGCGGAAATCATCGGGGTGGCAAGTGAAGTAAATTTTCGGTTTGCCTTGCGCGGCAGAGTCTTTTCTTGTTTTTACTTCTAAGTGTTCGATGCTCACGTTGGTAACCTTCGGAACCTGGGCATTTTTTTGACGATTACCGAGTTTTCGGTTCTGAGATGCTAAATCGTTCGGTGTTGTGGGCGTGCCCGGATGCGCTTCATCGGGCATCTTGCGGCAAAGATTATAGCATTTTTCATACAGCTCGGCTGCTTTGCTGTAATTACCGAGCTTTTTATAAGTGATGGCCGAGTTATTTAAAGCCCAAAGCGTATCCTTATGCTCCTCGCCCAGCACCTTGCAACGAAGGTTATAGCATTTTTCGTACAGCTCGGCTGCTTTGCTGTAATCGCCGAGGTTATTATAAGTGACGGCCAAGTTTCTTAAAGCCCAAAGCGTATCCTCATGCTCTTCGCCCAGCACCTTGCAGCGAAGATTGTAGCATTTTTCGAACAGCTCGGCTGCTTTTTGGCGATTGCCAAGATGAAAGAGTGCGTTTGCCCAATTGTGCAATGTCGTAAGCGTGTCCGCATGCTCCTCGCCCAACGCCTTGCAACGAAGGTTATAGCATTTTTCGAACAGTTCGGCTGCTTTTTGGCGATTGCCAAGATGGAAGTGTGCATCTGCCCAATTGTGCAATGTCGTAAGCGTGTCCGCATGCTCCTCGCCCAGCACCTTGCAACGAAGATTGTAGCATTTTTCATACAGTTCGGCCGCTTTTTGGCGATTGCCAAGATGGAAGTATGCGTTTGCCAAATCATGCAATGTCGTAAGCGTATCAGCGTGCTCCTCTCCGAGCGCCTTGCAACGAAGATTATAGCATTTTTCGTACAGTTCGGCCGCTTTGCTGTAATCACCGAAATTGCTGTGTTTAACTGCCAAACCGTGTAATTCTTTGATTTCATGTGAGCTATTCGGAAGTCGCGTCGATAGTTTTTCGATTATTTTAGTAACAACTGTCTCGTAATTGTCCATATGAAATCGCACGCCGTTATATCGCAATATGTCTTTAATATCATCCGGCAGTGTTCCCGGAAACTCAAATCCGTTTAACATTACAGGAATAATATTTTTGTTTCCGCTTAATGCACGTGTGATCTCTTGCCTTACTAAATCATTTTCATTTACCCAACGCACCAAACTGTCGGGAGGCAGTACCAATATAAAGTCGTTGCACTGGTCGATGGCGGCATGGACCATTTCGTCAAAACGCACACCTTCCAAAGCATCGTAATCACAAAAAACAGTGTACCCTTTACTTTTTAATGCCTCACAGATCAACCTTGCGGTAGTATCTTCGCCGTCACGACGGTAACTGATAAATATTTGATAGTTCATGATCGTGCCCTTTCATTTTGACTGTACCGCAATGCGAAATAATTGCGGAAGCTTTGATACTGTCACACTGCGTAGGTGTGTTTTCTTGCAATATATGCGTTATACTCGTTTTAATTAGTTATGCATGGTGCGGTAAACGTGGTGTTCTTCGAAATAAATTGATCTGTTTTTTATGCCCTTGTCTTGTATTTATTGAGTGCGGCGACGAATTCCGCGAAGGGGGCGCGGCGGGAGAGCATGTCATAGAATTCGCTTATCATCTCCACGTCCTCGGGGGCTGTTATGCCGCTGTATTTTTCAAGCGCGGCGGCAATCCCGTGCTCGCGTGCGTATCCGGAGACCTCGGCGGCGATGGGGTCGTCGGGATGATCGAACAGATATCCCGCGGCAATTCCGACACCGATGTGTGCGGGAACGCCGCCCTGCTCGCGCACCATGAGATACGCGCCGCCCAGTCTGTCGCCCGCTCCCAACTTGCGCTTGGTGTCGCGTCCCACGCGGAAGAGCGAATCCTCAAGCAGCGGGTTGTCAAGACGAGGGATCAGCGTTTCGACAAATGTCATCACGTCGTCAAGTGCCGCTCCGTGGCGCTTTGCAAGCGCACGCGCGGATTCGACCAGCGCCCGGGTGAGGATATATTTTATCTCGCCGTCGGCGGCGACCTCGTATATGTATTCATAGCCCTTGAGATAGCCGAGGTATGCCATGAGCGCGTGACCCATGTTGTGAATGAGCAGCTTGCGTTCGATAAAGAAGCCGAAGGGGCTGAAGACCACCATGCCGTCTATCTCGGGCGTGGGGGCTCCGATCGGACGAAAGCCGAGCGCGTCGGCGGGCAGCTCGCGATAAAGGTCGGTGCAAACGGCAAGAGGATCGGTGGCAAGAAACTTTTCGGGTGTCGGGGGAACGGTTATTCCGACCGAGACGCTCACAAAGCCGACCTCGTCAAGGAAATAGCTCATTGCCTCGGCGGGAATGTGCGGTGCGACCAGCTCGCGCAGATATTTATCCGAGCCGATGAGATTTTCGCATATAAGGATATTAAGCGGTCCGTTGCCGCGCTCGCGCCGCGCAAGCAAGCCGCGCGCTATGAGAGAAGCGACATGCGGCAGCACGTTGACGCCGAGCGCCGTTGCCATGATATCGCACGAGGCTATCTCGTCGATGACCGCATTCTCATCTCTGCCGTTCACCGCAGAGCAGTTTTCGACCCATTCGGGAACATATTCGGTACCCTTGGTTACATAGATCGGATATCTGCCCGCCGCGTTCAATTTTTCGACCATGTCGGCGTTTACGTCGACAAATACCGTGTGGTAGCCGGAAAGACAGAATCTTTTTCCGATAAAGCCTCTGCCGATGTTGCCGGCGCCGTACATAAGAGCTTTTTTCATTGAATGATACACCTCTTTGATAATAATATATTTTTTATCTGGAAACAAATTTCATGGCACGAGCGATTCGTGCGCGAGATTGCAGGTGGCAAGGTAGCAGCGCTTGGCATAGTCGAGCGTATACGCCGAGCCGCCGGTGGACCTTTTGCAATAGGCAATGCAGATGTCGCTGCCATCCACCAAGAGTCGATTGCGCAGATGCATACAGCCGGGGGCATAGGTCGGACATGCCACGTATATGCGATCCGCCCGACGTTTGATATCGTTGTAGATATCGATGTCTGCTTGATGCCAGCCGTGAGCCTGTTCCGGGCACGGAAAATACAGTTCGAGCCTTATATGAGGATAAAGCTCGCGACAGCGCAGAACGCTGAGAGCCGCCATGGTGTCAAAGCCAAGGGCACCGCCTGCGCGAAAAATGACCGAGCCGCGGTTTTCCGTCAGATAACGAACGGTACGATCGAGCTTTTCTTGCACTTCCGTGCGCTCGTTGCGCTCGAGAGTGCGATGTCCGGTAAAGCATACTGTGTAGTAATTGCTTGAGTTTGTCATATGAGTTCCGAGCCTTTCCTTCCGCGGGTGCGGTGCCGAGCTGTATATATCAGACCAGAATATATTATATCATATAATCGAAGGAATTGCACTAAAAAAATGAAAAAAAGAAACGTTTAAAAAGTTTTATACTATGTGCGAAAGGTAGAACGCCTCTCTCAAACACCCATAT
>CAZPYK010000017.1:0-22485 GCA_964590755.1 uncultured Ruminococcus sp.
TTTGACATACCGCCCACTGCTTTTGAAAACGGTTTTTACTTTGGCAACTCACAAATTTTCATTTTTCCTCTTGTTTTAAGGCACGGTTTGTTATATAATATTGATATACATATTCTAACGCTTAAAATCTCGTTATAAGGAAGGGCACCGGAGTTAGCGTGAAAGTTCAATAATTCAAAACCTAAAGAGCGCCTGTTTCACGCAGAAATTCACCTTAAAAATGGGACCCGACCCCATTTTTGTCGCAAGCGACACAGGTGAATTTCATGAGCAATTTGTGCCGCCGCATGGCGGCGGAATGGAGTTTTTATGGAGAGATCCGACCGCACACATATAAGAAATTTTTCGATAATCGCACATATAGATCACGGCAAGAGCACGCTTGCCGATCGCCTGCTTGAGGCGACGGGCACGGTTGCCAAGCGCGACATGGAAGAGCAGGTGCTTGACAACATGGAGCTTGAGCGCGAGCGCGGGATCACGATAAAGGCGCGCGCCGTGCGGCTCGATTACCGCTCTCCCGACGGCGGTGTATACGAGCTCAATCTTATCGACACGCCCGGGCACGTCGACTTCAACTACGAGGTCTCGCGCTCGCTCAATGCCTGCGAGGGTGCGCTCCTCGTGGTAGATGCCACGCAGGGTATTGAAGCGCAAACGCTGGCAAACGCATATTTGGCGGTTGATTCCGACCTTGAGATAATACCTGTAATTAACAAGATAGATCTGCCATCTGCCGACCCCGAGGCTTGCCGCCGCGAAATAGAGGATGTGATAGGCATTCCCGCGGAGGGGTGTCCCGAGATATCGGCAAAAATGGGCATAAACATCGATCGCGTGCTTGAGGCGGTGGTCGAGGGTATTCCCGCGCCCAAGGGCGACCCCGAGGCACCGCTTAAATGCCTGATATTCGATTCGTACTATGACAGCTATCTCGGAGTGGTGGTCTACATCAGAGTCAAGGACGGCACCATTCGCGCGGGCGACAGAATAGTGATGATGAACAGCGGTGCCGCCTTTGACGTGATCGAGGTCGGCACTATGGAGCCGTTCGGACTTCAAAAGCGCGACCTCTTATCGGCGGGGGATGTGGGATACATGACCGCGTCGATCAAAAATGTGGGAGACACGCAGGTGGGCGACACGATAACGCATGCCGATGCCCCCGCAGACAGTCCGTTGCCCGGCTTTAAGGCGGTGCAGCCGATGGTATATGCGGGAATATATCCCGAGGACGGCGCGCGCTACGGAGATCTGCGCGACGCGCTTGAAAAGCTGAGGCTGAACGACGCGGCGCTCTCCTTTGAGCCGGAGACCTCGATAGCACTGGGATTTGGCTTTCGTTGCGGCTTTCTCGGCTTGCTTCACATGGAGATAATCGAGGAGCGGCTTGAAAGGGAATTCAATCTTGATCTTATCACCACCGCGCCGAGCGTTATATATGAGGTAAGGCTCAAAAACGGTCAAACGGTGCGCATTGACAACCCGTCAAGCTATCCGCAGCCGGACGAGATCGACGTGGCGCGCGAGCCGATAGTAAAGGCGAGCATAATCACGCCGGTGGAATATGTGGGCGGGCTTATGGAGCTGTGTCAGGATCGCCGCGGCGTATTTATCGATATGAAATATCTTGACGACGTGCGCACCGAGCTTCACTATGAGCTGCCGCTGAACGAGATAATATACGATTTCTTCGATGCGCTTAAGAGCCGCTCGCGCGGCTATGCCTCGCTTGACTATGAGCTGCTGGAATATCGCGACTCGAAGCTGTGCAAGCTTGATTTTCTTCTCAACGGCGAAAAGGTGGATGCGCTCTCCTTTATCGTGCACGAGGAGAAGGCGTATGCGCGTGCGCGAAAGATAGCCGAGCGGCTTAAGGACAATATTCCGCGCCAGCTGTTTGAGATACCGATACAGGCGGCGATAGGTTCGCGCATTATTGCCCGCGAAACGGTGAAGGCGATGCGCAAGGACGTGCTTGCGAAATGCTACGGCGGCGACATCACGCGAAAGAAAAAGTTGCTTGAAAAGCAGAAGGAAGGCAAAAAGAAGATGCGGCGTCTGGGCTCGGTACAGATATCTCCCGAGGCGTTCATGGCGGTGCTTAAGCTCGGAGACGATACAAGATAAAACAATATTAAGAAAGGAATTTTTTTCGGCATGTCATTCGATCTACGCAAAAAAAAGAAAAAAACGCTGGGACTTTATATACACATTCCGTTTTGCAAGAGCAAATGTGAATATTGCGATTTTTGCTCCTTTGTCCCAAACAACGAGGCTGTGATTGAGCATTACACGGATGCGTTGCTGTTGCAAATGGAGGATTGGCGCGAAAAGTGCCGCCCTTATGAGATAGATACCATTTATATCGGCGGAGGCACTCCGACATACCTCGATCTGCCGCATATGCAAAGGATCATAGACGGCGTATGGCGTAACTTTAAGATCGCCAAAAATGCGGAATTTTCAATGGAGTCAAACCCCGCCACGGTGACGCTTGAAGGCTTGAGACGTTTGCGCCGTCTCGGCGTCAACAGGCTCAGCATAGGCATGCAAAGTTCATCCGATGCCGAATTGAAGGCGCTGGGCAGGACGCACAGCGTTGCCGAATCCGAGGCGGCGTTCAACGATGCACGCCGAGCCGGCTTTGACAACATAAGTGTCGATCTTATGTACGGCATTCCGCAGCAGAATGTGGATTCGTTTATGAATTCTTTGGCGTTCGTCGCCTCTCGCGCGCCCGAGCACATCTCGCTCTATGCGCTTAAGATAGAGGAGGGCACGCCGTTTGCGCGTCGACGCGAGACGCTGACGCTTCCCGGCGAGGATGCCGAATACGATATGTATATGCGTGCGGTGGATTATCTTGACGCGCGCGGCTACAACAGATACGAGATATCGAACTTTGCAAAGCCGGGGTGCGAATCGCGCCACAATCTTAAATATTGGCACTGCGACGAATATCTGGGGTTGGGTGCCAGTGCGCATTCCTATTTCGGACGCGAACGCTTCTCATCCACGCGTGTGGTGCGCGATTATATCGACGGGCTTGAGATAATAGGCTCGGATATCAATATCGTCGCAAGCTGCGACAAGATCCGCTCGCGCGAGAGCATGGATGAGTATGTGATGCTGGGCATGCGGCTTGACGAGGGAATAAACATTCGCAAATTCGACGAGAGATTCGGCGTTTCCTTTGAAGAAAAGTACGGTCATCTGCTTGATGAGTATGTCAAGGACGGCTTCGTTGTTCGTGACGGCGAAAGCTATCGCTTTACATCAAACGGAATGTTCGTGTCGAATTATATTCTTTCAAGCGTGCTGGATCTGGGCGTTGAGGACTGAAAAAATATTTTTCGGTGAAAACAGAAAATACCATTGACAAAGCGGAGATAATGGTATAAAATAATAGCAGAGAGGAAGACGTGTGCGTCTTCGGAAAGGACCTTCAGATGGATAAAAACGAAAACAACGGTGAGCTGTTTGAGGCCGAACTCGTTACCTTGCTTGACGAGGATGACAACGAGATAGAGTTTGAGGTCATCGGCGGCTGTGTGGTGGACGGTGTTCAGTATTTCGCGCTGATTCCCGCGGGATCTGCCGATGAGGACGGCGGCTTTACCGAGTACATTATTTTAAAGAGCGTCAAGGACGCAAACGGCGAGGAAGAGCTGGTCGAGATCGAAGACGACGCGGAATTTGACCGCGTTGCGGCGACCTTTGACGATGCCTTTGACGCCGAATACGACTACGACGGAGAATAATTCGTCGCAGAGACACAAATATCCTGCTTAGTTCGTGATGACCTTCAAACGGAACCGACATTACTTTTAAGGGATCCGAAATACGGAGTCGAGGGTGGTTTGCAGACCTCCCCCGCCGCACCCCCGATCGACTTGTCTCGCGGGGCGGTGGGGACGCTGGGAGCAGTAAAGCCCGAGATAGGAGCCCACCTTGCTCGGCAGGGTTTCCACAGATGGCACACGGCTCGGCGGGTACACATAAACGCACGGCAAGCTTTTCTTTAAAGCCTGCCGTGCGTTCTTCGCTTATCGGAGAGCGCGGTTTTATTTGCCGTGCGGCGCTCGCGGTGTGCCGAAAAGTCGACGCAAAAGCGGAGAAAAGATCCGTGGCGGGCGAAACACTATCATTTTTATCCTTCTCAAGGCGGTGACCTCCGATTCGTTTGTTGTTTATTTTAGCAGTAAAAAGCCGGCGCAGAGCAGTGCCGCGGCTTCTATGAAGGCGAGCAGTCTCCATGGCAGGAGAAAGGAAAGGAATATTCCCGCCCCGAAGCAGAGTACCAAAAGTCCTATCAACTTTTTCATCTCACATGATCTTGGCATATCGATCTCCATTCCGCCGCCATGGCGGCGGCACAAATAATTTATGCGTGAAGCGGGTGATATTTCGATTTTGAATCATTGAGTTTTCACGCTTATCTTCTCCCACGCCGTATTGCGGCGTTATATAATTCGGATGCTTGCTATAATTATATGCTTCTACAGGAAAAATGTGATAACTGACGTTGTACATTTTGCCAAAATAGCTTTTTGCGTATTGTTTAATTTAAACGCTTGACATGTCGGTAACAAAGTAGTATAATATGATGTGTAGAAAAATACAATAAGGAGATTCCCTATGAAAAAGCTTTCAAGATTATTGGCACTTCTTTGTGCCGCGCTCATGCTTTTTGGTCTGGTAGCGTGTGCCGACACAGGAAACGGTGACAACACTACCGAGGACACGATAGCAACCCCCGACAATCCCGTGGATACCGATGACGATCTGTATCTCGGATATCAAAAGGATGACATCCCCGAAGATCTCACCTATAACGGCGCATCCGTAAAGGTGCTTTACTGGAGCGATGCCGAAAGACCCGAATTTGAGGTCGACGAGGATGAGACCGACGACCGTGTTATTTCCGCCATCAAGGCTCGTAACGCCATGGTGCAGGAAAGACTCGGCGTGACCCTTGATTGGGAAGGTCATGACGGCGACTCCGGCGAGCGTGCCAACTTCACAAAATATGTTGAGACACAGTTCAACGGTGGTACATACTATGATGTCATAGCCACATACAGCCGCACCTCCGGAATGCTTGCCACTCGCGGATTTTTGATGGACCTCAATACCATTGATGACAACTACATCAATTACGAGCAGCCCTGGTGGCCGGATACGCTTGTTGATACTTGTACGATAGGCAAGTCGCTCTACTTCATTTCGGGCGATATATCAACCAACAACCTGCACTTTATGTATGCTGTTTACTTCAACAAAGAGATGCTTGCGAAATACGAGCTCGAAAGCCCGTATGCTCTTGTTGACAGCAAGCAGTGGACTCTTGATAAGCTGATCGAGATGTCCACCGACAAATATGAAGACACCAACCCCAACAGCCAGTCTGATTACCAGGATACCTTTGGCTTCACCTCGCTCTATTACCACATTGACGCTCTTTACACCGGCTCAGATCTGTGGCTGGTGGAAAGCGATGAAGATGAGGTGCTTGTCATTTCTCCCGATTACTCGGGCGAAAAGGCTGTATCGTTGGTGGATAAGCTTGGCGCTTGGCTGACAAGCGAGGATTGCTTCACCGATACCTCCAACTACAAGAAGCCCTTTGCCGAGGGACACGCACTCTTCATTCTTGATCGTGCATACCTTGTTGATAACCAGAACAACAGTAAGCTCAACGAAGTCGAATGGAAGTACGGCATTGTTCCCGTGCCCATGTATGACACCGATCAGACCGATTATGTAACCGTTATGGGTAACCCCTTCACGCTTTACAGCGTTGCAAACGGATGCTCCGATTCCTCGCGCGCCAGCGCGGTCATCGAGACGTGGGCTTCCGAGGCATATCGCCGCACGACTCCCGCTATCTTTGAAGTCAACATGAAGCTGAGATACGCAAAGGACAACGATGACTCTCGTATGTACGATATCATCAGAAGCACCATTCGTTACGACCTTGGTCGTATATTCTCGGATTCACTCAACCTTATGAGCGAGTCACCCTCGAAGGCAGCTGTTGCGGGTAGCTCTTGGGGCAGATCCAGCAGGCTCTCTCTGAAGCAGCTTGAACCTGCGGTACAGGGTATAGTTGATGAGCTTATTCAAAATGCGGGACTTAGGACCTGACAGACTGAAATAAAATAAAAGCGCGGGGCTGCGAAGTTTTGCTTTGCAGTCCCGCAAAGTATATGCTATGGTGGATGATGAAAAACAATAACGAGAAAACAAATGCCGTAAGGCTGCTTGAACAAAAGAAGATAGATTTTCAAATACATGATTACACAGCCTCGGGTGCGGTAAGCGGCGAGGAGATAATTGCGGCGCTGGGTGAGAAGGGCGACGAGGTGTTCAAGACCCTGGTGACGGTGGGAAAGAGCGGTGCGCATTATGTGTTTTTGGTGCCGGTGAGCCACGAGCTGGATCTGAAAAAAGCGGCAGCGTCTGTGGGCGAGAAGAATATCGCCATGATTAAGTCAAAGGAATTGCTTCCGCTTACCGGTTATATCCACGGAGGCTGCTCGCCTATAGGCATGAAAAAGCCGCTGAGAACGGTTATAGATATCAGCGCGGAGAAATACGAGCGGATATTCTTCAGCGGCGGGCGGATAGGCTTGCAGCTTGAGATGAGTCCCTCTGAGCTTGCGCGCGCGATAAACTATTCTCTTTGCGATATTTGCACCGAGTAAAACGGTATTAATGAAAATACGCAGACGGTTTTACCGTCTGCGCATTTTTACAGGTCGTAGACCAAACAAACGGTCTCGCCTGAGCGCCGAAAGTTTTCGCCCGCCTTTTTCGAAAAGGCGGTGCAGTCAAGGGCGCAGAGCCCTTGTCGCGCTCCGCAGAGCGCGAAACTCCCACCCGGCGTTTCTCTTTTGTTAACTTTTCTCTTTGCGCCTGTGGTGTCAAAGAGAAAAGTGGCTGAGGACTTTATGCATTTTTACATTTTGCATATCTTTTGTCTACAGTCTGTGAAAATGCGCAGACAGCTTTACCGTCTGCGCATTTTTTCGATCTTATGCGGATCCGGCGACACATACGCCGTTTGATTTGTGTGATAAATGACGAACCCGGGGCGTGCGCCTGCGGGCTTTTTTATATTTCTGACCGCGGTATAGTCGACGGCAATATTGTTGCCGTCCGACACGCTTGAATGATACGCGGCGATCTCTGCCGCCTCGGTCATGTCCGTGTCCGGTGCCTCACCGCCGCACACAAGGATCACATGCGACCCCGGGGCACCCTTAACATGGAACCAAATGTCCGATCTGTCGGCGCGACGGAATGTCAGCTCGTCGTTTTGCAGATTGTTTTTGCCGCACAGCACCGTATATCCGCCGGATGTGATAAATTCCGCGGGGGCGCTTTTTATTTTCTTGGGCGGCGGAGTCTTTTGCTTTCCTGCATATCCGGAGCGCCAAAGCTCCTCTCGTATTTCGGCAAGCTCAACTCCGCTTTCGGCGCGCGAGAGCGCATCGAGAGCCGAGCGTACATACTCAAGCTCCGCCTCGCCGAGAGAGAGTTGCTTTGCAAGCTCGCGCTTTGCCGTTTTCGTTTTGTTGTATTTTTTGTACAGTCTTTGAGCGTTCGCCGAGGGGGAAAGGCGAGGATCGAGTGTCACGTTTCGTTCGGCAAAGCTTCCGTCATCGGTCTGCTTTGAATAATCGGTGAGCCGTGCGGCGGTGTCGCCGCGCTTGATGCGGTAGAGATTTGCGATTATCAGATCGGCGTCACTTCTGTATTCCTCGCCGCGTTCGCAATCAGCAAGCTCTGATCTTTGAGCGTCCAGCTTGCGGCAAAGTCGGCTTTCGGCGGCTCTCATGGTCCTCAGCAGATCGTCTGCGCGTGAGCGTATCAGTGCCAGACGGTCACGCTCACCGTAAAAGCTGTCCATCAGCGCACCGAAGCTTTCGACGGTCTTAATATTCTCCTCGCCGTATTGCAACAGCGGCATAAAGGAATATTCCGCCGGTGCGCCGCCCGCGTACGCGAGCGTCGGAATGAAGCGCTTATCCCTTATAAGCTCAACGACGGCGAAAAATTCGCGTCGGAGCATATATGCGGAGAGATCTCCGATATTTGCATCAACGCTGCCGCATGCGCGAAACACTATCTCGCGCGCTACGACGGGGGAGATGCCGAGATATGTCGAGTTGATATACTTTGCCGCGCTTTTTTCGGGCATGGCGGTGTCAAGACGAGATGAAAAGCCGTCGGAGGTCTCGTTCATCGGGTCGAGCTTGTCTTGTGCGGGGGGAAGCTCGTATTTCATGCCCGGCAGAACCTGGCGCAGTCTTGAGGTGGTAAAATCCACCTGGCGCATCGCGCCGAGTATTCTGCCGTCACCGTCGGTGAAGATCATGTTTGAATTTTTGCCCATGACCTCGGCGTAGATATATTTTTTGCAGTCGTAGCCCATTTCGTCGCGCCCGCTGAAGGTGAGCTTCGCAACGCGTTCAAAGCCCTCCTGCGTCGCGCCCTCGAATATCGCTCCGACAAAATGCTTGCGCATCAGCATGCAAAGCGTGGGCGGCGTGGCGGGATTGTCCGCGGGTTCGTCGGTATAAGCCATGCGCGGATCGTTTGCTCCGCAACGAAGCAGCAGGCGGCGTGCGCCCTCGCGCGTGCGCAGTCCGAGTATTACGGTGTCGTTTTGAGGTTGATATACTTTATCCACTCTGCCGCCGGCAGAGCCGCGATCAAGCTCATCTATAACGGCGGCAAGCATGCCGGCGTCGTATGCCATGTTTGGGTTCCTCTTCGAATTAAAGATTTTTTTCGATCAATTGCTTCCGAACATTACATTGTCGACCTCATCAAGGGAGGGGAAGACAAAGTCAGGCTTTTCGGCGATCGAAGCGGCATCGACATCCTCGGGAGTTGTCTCGCCCGAGAGAACAAGCACCGCACATACACCGTGCTTTTTGCCGAGTGCTATGTCGGTGTAGAGGCGGTCGCCGAAGATGCACATCTTGTCGCGTGCGATTCCCGTTGCTTCGCTGATCATTTCAACCGTTTCGCGATAGGGCTTGCCGAAGTAGGTCGGAGTCTTTCCGGTGGAGGCGGTGACGAATGCCGCTATGGCGCCGCTGTCGGGGATGAAGCCGGTCTCGGTGGGGCAGTTGAAGTCGGGGTGAGTGGAGAGATATTCCGCGCCGCCGCGAACAAGGCGGCAGGCGTTGTCGAGCTTTTGATAGGTCAGCGAGGTATCAAAGCTGGTTATAACTATATCCGCCTTGTCCTCGTCGCCGTTCAGCATATTGATGCCCGCCTCGCGGAAGTTTTCGACCAGCTCATCGGTTCCGACAAGATAAACGCTTTTGCCGGGGCGATGGTGGCGCAAAAATTCGATCGTTACGTCGCCGGAGGTCATTATCTCCTCGCGTGTGGGCGAAAAACCGAGTTTTGTGAGCTTCCCGACATAAAAATCGGTGGTGTGAGAGGCGTTGTTGGTAAAAAAGAGTACCTTTTTGCCGTTTTTGCGGAGGTTATTTATAAAACGTATGGCAAAGGGGAAAACGTTATAGCCGAGATATATCGTGCCGTCCATATCGAATATGTACAGCTCTTTTTCGTTTAAGACGGAAGATGGGGGATTTTTGAATTCCATTTTGATGTGTATATCCTTTCAAAGTACTATATTTCAATATAATTATATCACCTTCTTGACTTTTTTGCAAGATGATGCTACAATAATATTAAAAGATTCCGCAAATATACATAAGCGGAGGGCGGAAACCTTCAATATTGCCGTATAATGCGGCTTTGTGCGAAAGAAAGGGAAGGGGCAAGTTATGTCCGATCTTACGAGCAAAAGGATCAAAAACGATACAAACAAGACGATAGTCGGAATAGATGTGGGGGGCAGCACGACTAAGATAGTCGGCTTTGACGCCGAGGGCGGCTTGATATCTCCGATATTCGTTCGCGCCACCGATCCCGTGACCTCGACCTATGGTGCACTCGGTCGCTTTACATCCGAGAACGGTCTTTCTCTTGATGACATAGACCGCGTTATGATGACGGGGGCGGGAGCGGGCTTTGTCAGTTCGCCGATATACTCGCTGGATTGTCGCAGTGTCACCGAATTCAAAAGCATTGGCCTTGGCGGGCTGTATCTTTCCGGTCTTGACGAGGCGATAGTTGTCAGCATGGGCACGGGTACGGCGCTGATACACGCCAAGCGGACCGAGGATGGTGCGACCACCGAATATCTCGGCGGCACGGGAGTCGGCGGAGGAACGCTTGTCGGGCTTTCGCGCAGGCTGCTCAACATCGACGAGGTGGCGCATATAGAGCAGCTGTGCGAGGGAGGCGAGCTTTCAAGGGTAAACCTCAGGGTCAAGGATATCTCGCGCGAGGGACAGTTCAGCGGGCTCAACGACGAGCTTACCGCATCGAATTTCGGCAATCTCAGCGACATGGCATCGCGCAGCGATATTGCGCTCGGTATAGTTAATATGGTCTCCGAGACGGTGGCGATGATGGCTATATTCGCCGCGAGAAATTACGGTATTCGAGATATAGTACTTACGGGCAATCTTACCACGATATCCCCGGTGCGCAGTACATTTGAGGGGCTTTGCAAGCCGTTTGATGTGAATTTTATCATTCCCGAGCTTTCGCAGTACGGAACCGTGATAGGTGCCGCCATGCAATGATCGGGTTTGCGTCGAATCAATAAATAAAGAAAATTAAAATCGGCTGTGGCGAGCAAGCTCGTCACAGCCGAAAGCTGTTTTAACCTATCGAATCAAATTCGAATCAGTCGTTTTCCTTCTTGGAGGTGTAAGCGATGCCGAGCACTGCTACCAGCGAGACAGCGGCGACAGCGACAACGGATACAACAGCGTCACCCGTGGGAACGGGAGTGGGATCCACGGGATCCACGGGATCTACGGGAGCGGGAACCAAGGTGGAGCCGATCTCGGTCTTGGAGGCTGCAACGCCGTTATCAAGAGCGAACAGCTCGGATCCGACAGCGGCATTGGCTGCGGCAATAAGGTCTGCGCCCATTTCGCCGCGAGTGATCGCCTTGATGTTGGAGGCTTCGATGGTTCTGTCGTCGATGACGGCACCGGTGAGGTCTCTGCCGAGAGCGGTGGTGTCGTTCAGCGAGATGCGGTTGGCCGCATTGTCATCTTTTGTTGCCCAGGAGAGGAGTTCGGTGGTTCCCTCGTCGGCAAGGAAGATATTTTCGATCGTGTACTGGGTGATATCACCGCTGGAAAGTCCGACGATGACATTGACTGCATCCTTACCTTCGTCGATCTTTGTGAGCTTACCGGAACCGACAGAGTTCTTGATGACTGTGGCGTTCTGGTTAGTGTAGGCAACAAAGTGAGAGTTGAACTGTGCGCCGGAAATGTCGCCGTTGTTGATGCATCCGTCGATGTATACGAAGGTGGAGCCCGAGCCGTATGCGTAGGCTATCAAGCCGCCGGCCTGTGCGCCGCCGGTGATCGTGCCGTTGTTGACACAGTTGACGATGCGTACCTCGACCTTGGCGCACTTTTGGGTGTAACCGATGATACCGCCTGCACGTCCGTCGGCAGAGCCGGGGATGTAAGCGGTGACGTTGCCTTCGTTCACGCAACCGGTGGTGGTGAGCGGAACTGTGCAGCCGGTGTCAAGACCAAATCCTACGATTCCGCCTGCGGCAGCATCGTAATCGGATTTTGCAACAGAGGAGAGCGAGATGTCGCCCTTGTTGGTGCAGTTGGTAACGGTAGCAGATTTTCTGGAGTCGCCGATGATACCGGCAGCATGGAGAGCGGAAACGATCGCGCCGGTGTTATAGCAGTTGGTAACGACGATGGCGCCGCTTCCGTTGTAGCCTATGATACCGCCGCCGGCAAAGCCGTTCTTAATGCCGGAGGGATTCTCGATATTGCCGTGGTTTTCGCAATCGGCAAGTGTTGCGCCGCCGTCATAGCTTCCGCCTACAATGCCGCCGACCTTACCGTGAGCGGTAACATTACCTTCGTTTACACAGCCTTTGAATTCGGCAGCGTGAGGCATGTCGCCATGCCCGTTGAGACGACCGGCGATACCGCCGACATCAAATTCAAGCGTTGCATCGGTGGTTGTAACGGTGATGTTTGCCTTGTTGGTCACATTTTCAAATGTGGCACCCTTAGAGGAAGCCGCTACGGCGCCGACCTGAACCTTTGCGGAGGCTTCGACCGTGATCTCGCCGGCAGTGGTAAGATTTTTAACGGTACCGTTCATCTGTTTGAACAGGGGAGCGGAGACCGTCACGGTGTGGCCGTTGCCGTCAAGAGTACCGGTGAAAGCAACGTCGTTGCCCTCGGCGTCCTTGCCGACGTAGGTCTCATTCACGGTGATATCGGCCGCGAGGTAGTATGTACCGTCGGCAGCCATTGCCAGGAATTCCTCGGCAGTGTTGATGGCGGTTCCTTCTGCGGCACCGGCGCCAACGACGCCCATGGCGAGAACGGAGAGTACCATAACTACGCTGAGAAGAATGGAGAGTGTTTTGCGCATGATTGTTGTCCTTCTTTCTTAAAAATTGTACTGTTTTGTATGACCTTTTTTGAAAAGGTTTGTTTTTTTGTACACATTTATTATAATTAATTCATGTCTTTCTGTCAAGTGATTTTGCAATTTTTGTGCAAAAATATTATTGAAAATTGAGGCAACACCGCACAATTCGCGGCTCCCGCCTGCGCCTTGGCGCGTGTTTACTCACTTGCTTGCATAAAATCCGTCATATTTCACAAATTCCCTTCGCGTAGGATGAACTACGCGCGTTGAGGCGGAAAATTTGTTTCATCTGACGAATTTTCTGACTGCGCAATTGAGCAAAAAAAATTGTGCGGTATTGCCTTGAAAATTCACACATCCGTCAAAAAAATATTTATGCTCTGTCACGGTGAAATATTATAATGATATCATGATCCGTACCGCAATTTCGGCACGGAATGCTTTGTACGATAAAAGGTGAAAGGACAGCTGACATATGAATGAGGTAAAAAAACCGAAAAAGCCGCTTATATTTTATTATTGTATAGTTTTGGCGGTGATACTGTTTATCAATATTTTTGTGACCCCGATGATAGCGCGCAATCAAATAAGGGAGGTCGACTACGGTACCTTTATGGACAAGACGGAGGGTGGCGAGGTCGATCAAGTGGAGATACAGGAATCGGTGATCCTGTACACCCTTAAGAATGATAAAACGGTATACAAGACCGCCAGGCTGAGCGAGGATCTGGGTCTGATCGAACGCCTTCGCGCCTCGGGCGCGACATTTGCGGGCGAGATAATAGAGGAAGCATCTCCGATCGTTTCCTTCCTGGTGTCATGGGTCCTGCCTATCGTTATGTTTATCGTTATAGGTCAGTTGCTTTCCCGCATGATAATGAAAAAAGCGGGCGGCGGCAACTCGATGATGTTCAACATGGGCAAAAGCAACGCAAAGGTCTATGTCAAGTCCTCTAACGGAATTAAGTTCTCCGACGTTGCGGGAGAGGATGAAGCGAAGGAGAACCTTGCGGAGATCGTGCATTATCTGCATGATCCCAAGGAATATGAGGAGATAGGCGCTTCCATGCCCAAAGGCATACTGCTCGTAGGCCCTCCCGGCACGGGCAAGACCATGCTTGCCAAGGCGGTGGCGGGTGAGGCAAATGTGCCCTTCTTTTCCATGTCCGGTTCCGAATTCGTTGAAATGTTCGTGGGCATGGGTGCGTCAAAGGTGCGCGATCTGTTCAGTCAGGCAAAGGAAAAGGCTCCGTGCATAGTTTTTATCGATGAAATAGATGCGATAGGTCAAAAGCGAGAGGGCAGGATCGGCGGCAATGACGAAAGAGAGCAGACGCTGAATCAGCTGCTTACCGAAATGGACGGCTTCGGAGGAAATGCGGGTGTCATCATCCTTGCGGCTACCAACCGCCCCGAGGTGCTCGATCCCGCTCTGACGCGTCCCGGACGCTTTGATCGCCGCGTTCCCGTGGAGTTGCCGGATCTTAAGGGCAGAGAGGCTATACTCAGAGTACACGCCAAGAAGATAAAGACCGAGAACGGCATCGATTACCTGCACATAGCCCGTATGGCGTCCGGAGCCTCGGGCGCGGAGCTTGCAAATATAGTCAACGAGGCGGCTTTGCGTGCCATACGCGACGGAAGAAAAGCGGCATCGCAGGAGGACATGGAAGAGAGCATAGAGGTGGTTATAGCCGGATATCAGAAGAAGAATGCCATTCTCACCGATAAGGAGAAGATGATAGTTTCTTATCACGAGATAGGTCACGCGCTTGTCGCGGCGATGCAGACAAATTCCGCTCCGGTGCAAAAGATAACCATAGTTCCGCGCACATCGGGAGCGCTCGGGTACACAATGCAGGTAGAGGAAGGCAACCACTATCTGATGAGCAAGGAGGAGATAGAGAACAAGATAGCGACCTTTACCGGCGGCAGAGCCGCGGAGGAGGTTGCGGTCGGATCGATATCCACCGGTGCATCCAATGACATAGAGCAGGCAACGCGCCTGGCGCGAGCCATGATAACGCGCTACGGTATGAGCGATGATTTCGGAATGGTCGCGCTTGAAAGCGTTACCAATCAGTATCTGGGCGGCGATGCGACGCTTGCGTGTTCGCCCGAGACTCAGACCGAGATAGATCGCAAGGTGGTGGAACTGGTCAAAAAAGCATACGACAAGGCAAAGACCATCATTGAAGATAATCGCCCGAAACTGGAGGAACTCGCAAAGTATCTTTACGAAAACGAGACCATCACCGGCGAAGAATTTATGAATATATTGAATGCTTGAGAAAATTAACATCCGACGCTTGACACGGAGCGTCGGATGCTTTATAATATAATATATTATATATTTACTGTTGTATTTTCTGAAAGGATAGTTTACATCATGGCAGACAAAAATAAAAAAATGGTAGAGCAGATAACATCCATGGATGTTGATTTTGCGCAGTGGTATACCGATGTGGTCAAAAAGGCGGAGCTTGCCGATTATTCCGGAGTGAAGGGATGCATGATAATACGTCCCTACGGATATGCGATATGGGAGAACATCCAGCGCATAATGGATGCCGAATTCAAAAAGCTGGGGCACGAGAACGTATATATGCCGATGTTTATCCCCGAGTCGCTTTTGCAGCGCGAGAAGGATCATGTCGAGGGCTTTGCTCCCGAATGCGCATGGGTCACCGTCGGAGGGCAGAATACGCTTTCCGAGCGTCTTTGCGTGCGCCCGACATCCGAGACGCTCTTTTGCCGGCATTATCATGATATAATCCATTCCTATCGCGATCTGCCCAAGCTTTATAACCAGTGGTGCAATGTGGTTCGTTGGGAAAAGACCACGCGCCCCTTCCTGCGCACTGCCGAGTTTTTGTGGCAGGAGGGTCACACTATGCACGAGACCGAAGAGGAGGCTCGCGAGGAGACCCGCCGCATGCTGGATGTATATGTCGACTTTTACGAAAAGTCGCTGGCGATCCCCGTGGTGCGCGGTCGCAAGACCGAAAAGGAAAAATTTGCGGGAGCCGAGGAGACCTATACCGTTGAACCTATGATGCACAACGGCTTTGCGCTTCAGGGTGGAACATCGCATTATTTCGGCGACGGCTTTGCGCGTGCGTTTGATATCACCTATACGGCGCGCGACAACACGATAAAATATCCGCACCAGACCTCGTGGGGTGTTTCCACTCGTATGATAGGCGCCATCATCATGTGCCACGGCGACGACAACGGGCTCATCTTGCCGCCTGCGATAGCTCCCATACAGGTGGCGATCATTCCGGTGGCTCAACACAAGGAGGGCGTTCTCGAAGCGGCGGGAGCGTTGCGTGACAAGCTTGCGGAAAAATTCCGAGTAAAGCTTGATGATAGCGATAATTCTACCGGCTGGAAGTATTCTCAATATGAGATGAAGGGTGTGCCGCTGCGTCTTGAGCTCGGTCCGCGCGATATAGAGAACGGTACCTGTGTGCTCGTGTCGAGGGTAAGCCGCGAGAAAAAGATCGTTTCCCTTGATAACATCGCAGAAGAGGTGGCGGCGGCTCTTGCTTCCGTTCACGATGAGCTATACCGCCGCGCGGAGGAAAATCTTGCCGTGCGCACATCGATCGCGCATGATTACCCGGAATTCCTCGATATCGCCGAAAACAAGTCCGGCTTCATCAAGGCGATGTGGTGCGGCGACAGCGAGTGCGAGGAGAAGATAAAGAACGACACGAACGGTGTGAAGTCGCGGTGCATTCCGTTTGAAGAGGAACACATCTCGGATGTGTGTGTGTGCTGCGGGAAGCCCGCCAAGCATATGGTGGTCTGGGGCAGACAGTATTAAGCTTGCCTTGGAAGCTAACGATACGATATAAAAATAAAAGCGGCTTCGGAGGGGAGGCGGTCGTCGGAGATGAAGGCTTTTTCAACGTCATATAAAGAAAAACTGAAGCGCATAGATCCGATCGTGGCGATATGTGCGATAATCCTTTCCTCCGTCAGCTGCCTTATGCTGTTTGGCGGCAGAAACTATCTGAAAAACGGTCACAGGCTGTTTATCATGCAGTTGGGAGCAACGGTGATAGGCGTTATAGCCATGGTGATAATATCCACCATCGACTATGAAACGGTGCTGAAAAGATTTTGGATCCCCTGCGCGGTCTTTTCGGTCGGCATATTGGCGTTCACGCTCAAATTCGGTATTGCCGTAGGTGAAAATCGCAGCTGGCTCGACTTGAAATTCATGACGATACAGCCGTCGGAGTTTGTCAAGACCACGTTTATCGTGACCTTTGCCAAGCATCTCGATCTTGTAAAGAAGGATATCAACAAGATATGGGTTCTGGCGGGGCTCGGGGTGCATGCGGGAATAATTTTGGGGCTTCTTTTGCTTTCCGGCGATCTGGGAGTTACGCTTGTCTTTTGCGGTGCGGTGGCTGTGATGCTGTTCTGCGCCGGGCTCAGCAGCTTTTATTTTTTGGGTGTGCTCGGTGCACTGTTCGTGGCGGTACCGTATGTGTGGCCGAAGCTGCATACATATCAGCAGGAGCGCATAATCTACGGCTTCAATCCCGAAGGAGATCCGCTCGGAAAGGGCATGCAGCCTCTTCAGGGCAAGAGCTGTGTTGAGGCCGGCGGCTTGTTCGGAAGAGGCTTTAGCGGAGCCGAAAACTACAAGACGCTCTATTCGGCGGAAAGTGATTTCTCATTTTCCACCGTTTGCGAGATGTTCGGACTGGTCGGCGGTGCGTTGGTGATCATAACGCTGGCGGTGCTGGTCATAAGAATATTTATGATAGCGCGCACCTCGCGAAAGGATGCGGGGTCCTTTATCTGTGTCGGCGTTGCCGCTTTTATTATGGTGCAGAGCATAGAGAATATCGGGATGTGCCTTGCCATGCTCCCGGTCGTCGGGATAACCTTGCCGCTTATAAGCGGCGGCGGATCATCGACACTTGCGGTATATCTGTTGCTCGGTATGGTACAGAGCGTTGCGTCACACAGAGTCAAATATTTCTTTGAGCGTGAGGGTGTTGAGATGACACGTGCGTCGGGAATATATTGAATATAACGCCGAGACGGCTTGCCGGTGCAAGCCGTCTCGGCGCGCTTTAAGGCAACACCGCACAATTCGCGGCTTACGCCTGCGCCTTGGCGCGTGTTTACTCACTTGCTTGCATAAAATCCGTCATATTTCACAAATTCCCTTCGCGTAGGATGAACTACGCGCGTTGAGGCGGGAAATTTGTTTCATCTGACGAATTTTCTGACCGCGCAATTGAGCAAAAAAATTGTGCGGTATTGCCTTAAATGATCCGAAGCCGAAAAGAAAAAACGTTTCACGAATAAATGTAGATTAAAACGCCAAAAAAGGAGAGAAACATGAAACTGAATTTTGATGCATATCGAGACAAAGTGTATGCCTGCTGGCTCGGAAAGAATATCGGCGGTACGATGGGAACACCGTATGAAGGCTCTCGTGTGATGCACGATATAAGCGGATTTGCCACAGAGGCGAATGTCGTGCTTCCGAACGATGACCTCGATCTTCAGCTGATGTGGCTGATAGCCGTTGAAAAGTGCGGGATCGCGGAGATAAACGCCGCGCGTATGGGCGAGCTTTGGCTCAGCTATATAACTCCGCATTGGAATGAATACGGCATCTGTAAGGCAAATATGAAGTTGGGCATACAGCCGCCGCTTTCCGGCGAGTCCTTCAACAGCTGGAAGCATTCCAACGGTGCATGGATACGCACCGAAATATGGGCATCGCTGGCTCCCGGAGCGCCGGATATTGCCATGCGTTATGCATACGAGGATGCGTGTGTCGATCACGGAACGGGCGAGGGGACGGTGGCTGCGATGCTGGTCGCCGCGATCGAAAGTGCGGCGTTCGTCGAAAAGAATATAAATAAACTGATCGATATAGGGCTTTCCAAGATCCCCGCGGCATCTCGGACGGCGCTGAGCGTGCGTAAGCTCCTGCAATGCTATGACGACGGCATGGATTACAGAGACGCGCGGAATGTTATTCAAAAAATGAACGAGGATATCGGCGACGGATGGTTTGAAGCGCCGTCAAACGTGACGTACGCTCTTCTCGGTCTGCTATGGGGAGAAGGGGACTTTAAGAGGTCGATGATATATGCCATCAATTGCGGCGACGATACCGACTGCACGGCGGCAACGGTGGGATCGATATTGGGCATACGCGGCGGCACGGCGGCGATACCGGAGGATTGGCGACGGCACATAGGTGACAGCATCGTGACCGCAACGCTTGCCGAATGCAGGATGTCATCTCCGAAGCCTCCGAAAAATTGTACCGAGTTGACAGACAGAGTGGCAAGGCAGGTAAGACGTGTGCTTTGGTATCACAATGCCGATGTTGAGCTTACGGACGGTGAGGATGATATACCGGCGGATATTGCCGAAAGGTTTATTGCGGATGATAAATACGCAAAAGAGTTGTGCTCTCGCGGTGCGTATACCTTCCGCGTGGATTTTGAATATGCCTCGGCGATCGTTACGCTTGACGGCGAGCCTTGTATAGCGCCGCTGTCTCGTTACCGTGTGCATGTCCGCTTTATCGCTCGGCACAAAGTGTTTGCAAATCAACCGTATTTGTTGAGGTTTCGGTGGCTTTTGCCGGATGGCTTTAGGGTGGAAGGCCCGCATTGCACGGTTTTACCTGCGGTGAACGCTCACAGCGGCGGAAGCGTGGAGGTTGATTTTGACGTAATAGCTTCCGAGACTCCGCAAGCGGTGAACCGTCTTGTGCTTGAGGCGCTGGCGGACGGCAGAGCAACTGCGGGATATATGCCGATAACACTGCTTGCGCTATGATAATCGGCCGTTTCGTGTACTTTCGCGCGTCGCTGTGAGGTCTTAAGGCAACACCGCACAATTCACGGCTGCCGCCTGCGCCTTGGCGCGTGTTTACTCACTTGCTTGCATAAAATCCGTCATATTTCACAAATTCCCTTCGCGTAGGATGAACTACGCGCGTTGAGGCGGGAAATTTGTTTCATCTGACGAATTTTCCGACTGCGCAATTGAGCAAAAAGAATTGCGCAGTATTGCCTTAATTGCTTTTTCGGATAGATTTGCGCCCCCGGCATCGGTAAGATGCCGGGGGCGCAAATTTACTGTTGGTTTGCGGAGTCTTGAGGTTTTCGCTATGGTTGGGTATCTTGCGGCTCGAGCTTGAGTTCGGGGGATGACGAGCTTGTTCGTTTCGGCTAATAAACGTGTCGCATCGTATCCTTTGGCATCGGATGTGGCTTGATCGCGGCTCGGCTAAGAACCTTGTCGTGCTCACATTCGATGTCGAGCGTCAATCACGGGCTGCTTGATGCCACTTATCCTTTTGCGGATTCCTCAACGGCAACTGCGACCGCAACGGTAGCACCTACCATCGGGTTGTTGCCCATGCCGATAAGACCCATCATCTCCACGTGCGCGGGAACGGAGGAGGAGCCTGCGAACTGAGCGTCCGAGTGCATTCTTCCCATCGTGTCGGTCATGCCGTAAGAGGAAGGACCTGCCGCCATGTTGTCGGGATGGAGAGTTCTGCCCGTTCCGCCGCCGGATGCAACCGAGAAATATCCCACGCCGTTTTCAACACACCACTTTTTGTATGTGCCGGCAACGGGGTGCTGGAATCTGGTGGGGTTGGTGGAGTTTCCGGTTATGGAAACTCCGACCTTCTCAAGCTTCATGATAGCAACGCCTTCGGGAACATTATCCGCACCGTAGCAACGGACCTTGGAGCGGGGACCGCTCGAGAAGGGAACCTCGCGCACGATCTCGACCGATTCGGTGTAAGGATCGAACTTGGTCTCAACGTATGTGAATCCGTTGATGCGGGAGATGATGTATGCGGCATCCTTACCGAGACCGTTAAGGATAACGCGCAGGGGCTTTACTCTGACCTTGTTGGCGTTAAGGGCGATCTTGATAGCGCCCTCGGCTGCCGCAAAGGATTCATGACCTGCGAGGAAGCAGAAGCATTCGGTCTCCTCGGAGAGCAACATCTTGCCGAGGTTTCCGTGGCCCAGACCGACCTTGCGGTTTTCGGCGACCGAGCCGGGAATGCAGAAGGACTGCAATCCTATGCCGATATCGGCGGCGGCGTCCGCAGCCTTTTTATCGCCCTTCTTGATAGCGATGGCGGCGCCGACGGTGTACGCCCACTTTGCGTTTTCAAAGCAGATGGGCTGTGTTTCCTGGACGATGGTATAAGGGTCGATGCCCGCATCGTCGCATATTTTTTTGCACTCATCTATAGAGGAGATGCCGTATTCCTTGAGTACGCCGAGGATCTTTGCCTCGCGTCTTTCGTAGCCTTCAAAAGTTGCCATTTTTATCTCCTCCTTTTATTATTCCTTGCGAGGGTCTATGTACTTGACGGCGCCGTCCTCGGCGGTAAAGCGTCCGTAGTGACCCTTTGACTTTTCGTAAGCTTCGTTGGGTTCCATGCCCTTCTTAATGAAGTCGGTCATCTTGCCGAGAGATACGAACTCGTAACCGATGGCCTCGTCGTTGGATTCAAGTGCCATCTTGGTGCAATAGCCCTCGGTCATTTCAAGGTAACGTACGCCCTTCTCCTTTGTGCCGTACATCGTGCCGACCATCGAGCGTGCGCCCTTGCCGAGATCCTCAAGTCCCGCGCCGATAACAAGTCCGTTCTCGGAGAACGCTGACTGGCTTCTGCCGTAAACTATCTGAAGGAAGAGCTCGCGCATTGCGGTGTTGATGGCATCGCAAACAAGGTCTGTGTTGAGAGCCTCAAGAAGAGTTTTGCCGGGAAGTATCTCGGCTGCCATAGCGGCGGAGTGGGTCATACCGGAGCAACCGATCGTTTCGACCAGTGCCTCCTCGATGATACCGTTTTTGACATTAAGGGAGAGCTTGCACGCTCCCTGTTGGGGTGCGCACCATCCCACGCCATGGGTATATGCTGAGATATCGCCGATCTGCTTTGCCTGGATCCACTTGCCTTCCTCCGGTATCGGAGCGGGACCGTGATCGCAGCCTTTTGTCACCTTGCACTGCTCGGCGACCTCAGCGCTCATTGCGTAGGGGCATTCGCTTACTTTGCTCATTTCGGAACATTCCTTTCTTGATGGGTTGTTATATTATATTTTATGATTATAATATCTTATTTAACTATCTCGCCCGTGACGGCTCCGAATGCCGCGGCGGCGTTGCATTCGTCGGTGTCAATATGCATGGCAAGCGCAAATTTGGGGCTTACACGTACTACGACATCGTTGAAGATGAGGGGGCGAGATGTGCCGAGCTTAACGCCGACTATCTCTTTGTCGCAGACACCGAGTCTTTCGGCATCCGCGGGAGTCATATGTATATGTCGCTTTGCAACTATACACCCCTCGGATATCTCAAGTTCACCGGCGGGACCCACGAGCTTAATGCCGGGTGTGCCGGCGATATCTCCGCTTTCCCTAACCGGAGGGGTAATACCGAGCGCGCGAGCGTCGGTGAAGGAAAGCTCGACCTGATTTTGCGGTCTCTCCGGACCGAGCACGCTGACGGTAAGGCTTCCCTTGGGACCGACGAGCGTTATCTTGGCGTTTGCGCAGGCAAACTGACCGGGCTGACTGAGCATTTTTTTGACTTCAAGTGTTGCGCCCTTGCCGTAGAGCGTTTCGACCGCTTCATGCGTCAGATGGACGTGGCGTGCCGAGGTCTCAACGATAAATGTTTTTTCCATGAGTGCTCCGTTCTGCATTGTGTTTTGCATTTTGTATTTTTGAATTGTACCGAATTGTGCGTTTATATGTCCGCGCGGCTGTGCACGGTGAGGAAACCGAACTTCAAGATCTGCTGTAAATCTCATTTCGATACAGATCTGCCACTAAGTCTCGGACTTCAAATGCGCAAGCGTTTGAAGTCAGGGTGAGGTAACCGAAGTTTAAAATCTGCTTAGTATCTCATTCCGAA
>CAZPYK010000018.1:0-22484 GCA_964590755.1 uncultured Ruminococcus sp.
AGGCAAAGCGAGCGCGAAGCCCGACGGCATAGTTCCCTATGCCGAGGGCGACAAGTCGAAGCTTTAACGCAGTATTGCGGATTTTATACAATCAGCAAAGGTGATATAGTGTGCGCGGACGCCCCCCGGTTTCGTAATCGATATCGCTTTCGACTCTGCCCGCGTCGGTAAGATAGCTCATATACCTGCGCACGGTGACCGCCGTCAGACCGGTAAGCTCGGCTATATCCTCGCCTGTATACCATCTTTCTCCGTCCGACTCCATTTGCCGCAATATTATCTCAAGGGTGCTTTTTTGTATCCCTTTGGGATAAAGCTCGCGGCTTTGGCGGCGACTGCCGTCGATTATATGATCTATGCTGTTTTGATTCAGCTTTTCGATATCGCCCAGCGCGTTGCGTTGAGCGATATATTTTTCCAGTGCCGCAAGAAAGCGATCGAGCGTGAAGGGCTTGACGAGATAGTCCACCGCGCCGAGGTGCAGTGCCTCGCCCAACGCCTCGCGGTCGTTTGCCGCCGTTACCATGATAACATCCACAGATATTCGGCGCTTTCTTATCTCGCGCAGCGTTTCAAAGCCGTTCATGCCCGGCATGTAGACGTCAAGCACCAAAAGATCGACCTCGTGAGCCTCCAAAAACGCCAGCACCGACGCGCCGTCGCGGCAGCTGCCGACGACCTCAAAGTTTTTGTTCTTTTTTATATATTGCTCGTTTATCATGGCGACCATGGGGTCGTCTTCCGCTATAAGGACTTTATACATCGTTTTTGTCCTCTCCGAAGCCGACTCTAAAGCGGCTTCCTTTATTTTTTTCGGAGCTGACGGTGATCTTTCCGCCGGTGGCTTCGATCATCGCCTTTACTTGATACAGCCCCGTGCCTCTGCCCTCGCCCTTGGTGGAATATCCGTTTTCGAATATCCGTTCGATATCCTCGGGCGCGATGCCCGAGCCGGTATCCTCTATCGTTATTTTCAGCGCCCCGGGGCGGGAGCGCATATCAAAGGTGAGCGTCTTTTCGGATGTGAGATCCCCCGGCTCGTTCATGGCGTCAAAGGCGTTGTCGAGCAGGTTCCCTATGACGGTGATGAGCATCTCTGAGGGCAGTCTGATATCCGAGGGGTCATAGCGGCAATCGTCGCACAGCAGGAAGCGAATGTTCAGCTCGGAGGCGCGCGCGATCTTGCCTATCAGCAGTGCCGCCACAGCCGGCTCGCTCACCGCGTTCATCACACGGCTTATGTTTTCGCGCTGTACCATGGTTATATTTTGAATGTATGAGGTCGCCTCGTCATACATCTCCATCTGTATCAGACCGAGAATGACGTGCAGTTTGTTCGTGAAATCGTGATTGTTTGCCCTCATCGAATCGACAAGATAGCGCGTTCCGGCAAGATCCTCCATCAACCTTGTGTATTCCGCGCGGTCGTGAAGCACCGCAAGTGCGCCCACGGTGCGCTCGCCGTCAAGGATCGGTCGGCGGTCGAGCAGTATGTCTCCGTTGCCGCCCAGGCGCAGACTGAGCTCAAGCTCGCCGTAGCTCAGGCTGTTTGAAAGCACCGTGTCGCCCAGATCATCCACGCTCTTGCCCGCGAGCACCGCCTCGGGGTCGCCGCAGAGCATACGCGCCGCCGCGCTGTTGGCAAACTGCACCACCCCGTGATCGTCGGCCGCCAGAATGCCCTCGTTCAATGCCTCAAGGATATTGTCGCGCGTTCGGTACATTGCCGAAAAAACGTCCGGTTCGTAGCCCATAAGGCTTTTTTTTACACTTTCCGACAGCCTGCTTGCCACTATAAGCTCGGTAAATATCGCCGCGGATGTTATTATAATAAATATCACCAGCATGCGCAGTGCATCGAGGCGGATATTCTTTTTCAGCATTATCGCCATGACAAAGCCGAGGTATTTGCCGCCGTCATCGTATATTGCGGCGTAGGCGCGGCGCTGTTTGCCCGAAGGACCCGATTCGTCGGTGGCATAATAGCCGTCCGAGTGCTCGGAGAAATCCGGAATACTGCCGTCGTACACCGTGCCGATAAGCTCATGATTCGAATGATAGAGTCGCGTGCCGTCAGCCGAGACCAGCGATATCACGTCGACGTCGGCAAGCGCGTCTCGCAGAGTATCGAAATAATCGACAAGGCGACTCTCGTTGACCGAGAGGTCGGCTATATCTTCTCCCAGCGTCGGCAGATGCGATATCGCCTCTGCGATGTTTTGCAGGTTGCGGTCCCGCTTTTCGTTTTCAAAATGAAGATTCACCAGTGACCAAGCGATGCCGAGCATCGTTGCCAATAGCAGGATGAGCACCAGCTGGGTGTGAAATATGGTGTGCTGAATACCGGAAAGACGTGCGCTGTACGGTCTTTGCGGCTTTTTGCTTTTTGTTTTTTTCTTGCTCATCGACTTGCCTCCGATGCTTTGCTTTGTTTGCCGTTTGCAGCCTAATTGTAGCATAAAAAAATTAAAAAAGCAATCGCGCCGGCTTTGAAAAGACTTTTGAAAGTAAAAAAAACGCGCTGCCGCGCGATTTTATCTTTCTAATTTACATATAATTGATTTTTTCGACCCGCGGTGCTATTATTGTGATGAAATAAAAAAGAAAAGGGAATTAAGCAATGGCATCTATCCTTGAGACGGTCATGCTCGTATGCTTTGGGTTCTCATGGCCGCTGAACGTCATCAAGTCGTACAGGGCGGGGACAGCCAAGGGCACGAGCCTTACCTTCATTTTGTTGATCATTTTGGGCTACGTGGCGGGAATCGGAGCAAAGCTCCTGTCCGGGCAGATAAATTACGTGTTGGTGGCGTATATACTCAATCTCGCCATAGTGTCGCTGAACGTGGTCGTGTATTTTCGCAATCTGTCGCTGGATAAAAAACGCGAGGCAAAGGTTTCGACCTCCGCACGCGCGGCGACATCAAGATCTTAAAATCGATTTTTATGCCGCCGGGAAAGCGGCAAAAGGAGTTTGACAATGAAAAGCATTCTTGAAGGATATCGCGAGCTTAACGGGCTTGCCGAGGGCGGTGGGATCGTTGTTTTCGGCGGCAAGGAGGATGCCTGTCTTCCGCTCGGGGAGCTGGGGCGGGCGTTCGGCATAGAGGAGCCGATGTACAACCGCAGCATTCCGGGGCTGAAGGTCGAGGCTGCCTGCCGCGCTTATGACGAGTGCGTTGCCGAGCTTGAGCCCGACACGGTGATATTGCATATCGGCGAGGCGGACAAATGCGATACCGCTGCCGAGCTTGAAGGCTTTGACGCAAACCTGCGCAGGCTTTTGAGGCATATCAAAAAAACGAGCAAGCGTTGTCGCATAGCCGTGGTGGCGTTGAGCAACGACGAAAAGGATGAAAAGCGCGCCGAACTGAACGAGCACATGCGTCGCATTGCCGCGGTAGAAGGTTGCGAATTCGGGGATATATCTTCAAAACGCACCGTGTCCGAGAGCGCAAGAGACGCCGCGTCGTTCGTATATCGAATGGGCTTTGTACGCCCGCTTCACCGCGCTCACCCGATCGGAGATCTGGTGGATATACTTTACCGCGGCGCGGCGGTTTGACGCATACGGAATATAATAACATAACCGATTCAAAAGCGGGCTGTCGCATTAAGACAGCCCGCTTGCGGCTATAGACGAAACAATCGTTCTTGTCAAAGCGCCGAAAGTTTTCGCCCGCCTTTTTCAAAAAGGCGGCGCCGGTCGAGGGCGCGTAGCCCTCGTCGCGCTCCGCAGAGCGCGAAAAACCTATGGCGTTTCTCTTTTGCTAACTTTTCTCTTTGCGCCTGTGGTGCCAAAGAGAAAAGTGGCTGAGGACTTTATGCATTTTATATTTTGCATATCTTTTGTTTACAACCTGACGGGCTGTCGCATTAAGACAGCCCGCTTTTGAATTATACGACAAGTTTGAAGGCATTACTCATCCTTCGATGCAAGATATTCGACAAGTATATCGGCTATTCTTTCCGACACGTGTCCGTCGCCGTAGATGTCGGTGGCGCGAGACATCGAAAGATACCTCTCGCGTTCATCGAGCAAACGGCAGATCTCGGCATATACCGTGTCCTCGTCGGTGCCCGCCAGCCCGGCACAGCCGCATTCCATTCCCTCGGGACGCTCGGTGGTGTCGCGCAGAACAAGCACCGGTATGCCCAGAGTCGGCGCTTCCTCCTGCAAACCGCCGCTGTCGGTAAGTACAAGATATGAGCCTGCCAACAGGTGATGCAGTTCGGTTACCCCCAGCGGATCGACAAGATGTATTCGCTCGGCGCCGTCAAGGCATTCATGTGCCGCCGCTCGGACCTCCGGGTTCGGATGCATCGGGTATATCACATTAACATCGGGGCGCTCCCGCACGGCGCGACGCACGGCGCGAAGCATGCCGCGCATCGGCTTGCCGAGATTTTCGCGCCTGTGGAGCGTAAGCAAAAGCGTTCTGCCGCTGTCGCCGACCGAGCCACCGAAGCTGTGTCGTGCTTCCCACGCCTCCTCGCCGAGCGTGAAACGGAGCGCATCGGTCACCGTGTTGCCGGTGAGAAAGACCGCGTCGTGCGACTTGCCCTCGGCAAGCAGAACATCCCGCGCCGCGGCGGTCGGGGCAAAGTCGAGGCTGCTTATCACGGATATCACCCGACGGTTGAATTCCTCCGGACGGGGAGAATCAAGATCTCCGCTGCGAAGTCCGGCTTCGACATGTCCCACCGGAACACCCTCATAAAACGCGGCGAGCGCCGCCGCGAGCGCCGTTGTCGTATCGCCGTGGACCAGCACCATGGCGGGTCTTTCGCGACGCAGGATGTTCCCCATAGCCGTAAGTACCTCCGCGGTGACGGCGGCGGGAGCTTGCCCTTCCTTCATTATATCGAGATCGATATCCGGCGTAACATTAAAATCATTCAGCACCGAATGCAGCAGTTCGCGGTGCTGACCGCTGACGCAAACGAGCGTTTTAAGCTCGTCGTGTCGTTGCAGCTCGCGTATCAAAGGACACATCTTTATCGCATCCGAGCGAACGCCGAATACAGCCATTATCTTTTTCATCGGTATGCAGCCGCCTTCCTTGCGTTTATCGCTTGCGTACTCTGCCGCCGCGCCGTACCGCTCATTCGGCAAACAGCGGAGTGGAGAGATATCTGTCTCCGGTATCGGGCAAAAGCACCACGATGCTCTTGCCGCGATTCTCGGGGCGGCGCGCCAGCAGGGTCGCCGCATGCAATGCCGCGCCGGAGGAGATTCCCACGAGCACGCCCTCACACCTGCCCATCAGCCTGCTTGCGGCGTAAGCCTCGCGGTCCTCGACTTTTATCACCTCGTCGTACACCGCGGTGTCAAGGATATCGGGAACAAAGCCCGCTCCGATGCCCTGAAGACCGTGCGGTCCCGCTTTTTCGCCCGAAAGCACTGCCGATGCGGACGGCTCGACCGCCACTATGCGGACGGTCGGCTTTTTAGATCTTAAATAGCTTCCCACTCCCGTAATGGTTCCGCCGGTGCCGACACCCGCGACAAAGATATCGACCTCGCCGTCGGTGTCTTCGTAGATTTCGGGTCCCGTGTGCTCGAAATGTGCCCTCGGGTTGGCGGGGTTTGTAAATTGACCGGGGATGAAGCTGTGCTCGATCTCGGCGGCAAGCTCTTCGGCTTTTTCTATTGCGCCGCGCATTCCCGCGGCACCGTCGCTCAGCACGAGTTCGGCACCGTATGCCGTC
Organism: uncultured Ruminococcus sp.; assembly: GCA_964590755.1. Taxonomy (GTDB): domain Bacteria; phylum Bacillota; class Clostridia; order Oscillospirales; family CAG-272; genus CAG-390. The sequence continues at coordinate 5,713 of CAZPYK010000018.1, forward strand.
ATTATCTGTCGCCGCTCTATCGACATCGTGTCCGGCATGACTATGATCACGCGGTAGCCGCGCGCCGCCGCGACCGAGGCGAGTCCGATTCCGGTGTTGCCCGAGGTGGGCTCGATGATGACCGAGCACTCGGTCAGTGCGCCGGATGCCTCGGCTTCCTCTATCATTGAGAGCGCCACTCTGTCCTTTACCGAGCCTGCGGGGTTGAGATATTCAAGCTTTGCGAGCAGTCGGGCGTCAAGCCCGAGCTCTTTTTCCATGTGCGTCAGTCGGAGCAACGGAGTGTGCCCGATGAGCCGATCTGCCGATGTGTATATGCGTGCCATGGCGGTCTCCTTGTTTTTTGTTTATTATAAGCTATTATAGCACGCGGGCGGAGACTTTGTCAATAGGTCGAATGGCGCACAGACGAACGTGCGGTGAAAAAATACATTTATTTGGTGTCAAAAAACACTTTTTTGATCTAATCCTATTGACTTTTTGCTTGTTGTAGTGTATTATTACACTATATAATTGTCGAATGATGCCGAAAGGAGGCGAGGGATACGGACAGACTCACGCTCATAGCCGCGTGTGACGAAAGTCTGCGTCGGCTCAGAAACGAATACGGGCTGACGCAGGATGACATGGCGCACGAGCTCGGCATATCGAAAAAGACCCTTGTCGGCATCGAAAAGGGGCGATCCTCACTCGGCTGGACCGGCTCGGCGGCGCTCTGTCTGCTTTTCGGGGACAGCGCCACCCTTCGCCGCGAGCTGAATGAGGACCCGCGGGGCGCGGCGGCAGGTCTGCGAAGCGCGGCAGGTTTGCGCGCGCGCGAGTCAACGGTCCCGCACTGCGATGTGTCCGAGATATCCGAGGCGGCGGACGCGCGGGAAGCGTCGTCTCCGCTCTGGCGGCATGTTTCGGATGAAGGGGTATACCGCATAGAGCAAAATGTGATATCCGAGCACTATCGCCTTGTCGACGAGAGGGGGCGCCGCGTTTTTGCGGCATTTGATCTTAACGAAGTAAAGCGCGCTGCGAGCGTTGGGGAGAATTCCCGGGGCGGCGGGGAAGGGGGCGATCCGCAATGAAAGCCGTGAACGATTTAAACGACATGGGGAGTCGTGTCGGGAAAAACACGCGGTTGTGCGGCATATTTTTCCCCTTTTGGTGCATCCTTTTTTACCGCGGAAGCTGGATATGGTCGACACTTGCCGTCGATCTTGTACTTGACGGCGCTTGTCTTATGGCGGCGCTTCTGCTGCTTCGCCCGCGACGTGGCGGCGCGGATGTCGGCAAGGAATGGCGACGGTGCATCATTCCGTTTTGTCTTTGCGATATCCTTGCCATGGCCGTCGGCGGCGGAACTTTGCGGCTGTCTCTTTGGAGCATCGAAGCCTTTACGTCGCACAGCGAGACATATCTTGTCAAGATAGCCTCAAGTGCGCCGTTTTACGACCTTTGGGTGTTGGTGCCTGTCGTGTTATCGGTGGCGGTGAGCGGAGCGGTGATATATTTTCTTTCCGCCTCGTTGGTCTTTAAACGGCAGGCGCACCCGCATGCATTGGCGTGCTTTATGGCGCTGACATGTGCGCCGTATACTTTGCTGATTCCGAGCCTTTTTGATAAATGAAAACAGAGGAGCATAAAGATGTCCTATAACAGAAGAACACTCGCCTCCGATTCACCCTGGGCGGTAGTTGCGGCAATGCTTATGATAATTGCCGCCGTAATGATGCTTGTCGTGGTGCCCGATGGCCTCAAGGGAAATGCGCGTGAAGATCTGCGCGCGCTTTTGCCGTTGCTTCCCTCGGCGGCGTGCATATGCACTGCGGTCATGCTTGTCTCGCGCAAGAACAGCCTTATCCCCACCGCGTTGCCCGTGGCGGCGGTCTGCCTTTATGCCGCCGCGAGCTTTCGCGAGGCGGGAACGTCGGTGCTTGTTGTCTGCTCGATATCAAGCGCGGTGCTGGGTGCGCTTTATTTGCTTGCCGTTGCGGGGGCGCTTTCCTCGCGAATACCGCTCATTGCCGTCAGCATCGCCGCCGCGGCATTGACGCTCATCGGTGTGCCGACGGCGTCGAACGGGGATATCTGCACCGCGGTCGCCGCGTCCTCTCCCGCGCTTTGCGCCGCCGCGCTCTTTTGCGTCGCCTGCGGAATGCGCCGCGGACGCTCATATTAAAGCAAATATTATTAAAATACATTAAATATAAAGAAAGCGAGAGAACACCATGGAATACTTCAAGAATTTCAAAACCGGCGCATCGGCATGCTTTGCGGGGCGCTTCGGACGCGAGGTCTTTGCGGAATATGCCGCGGCGGGGATAGACTGCATCGAGCTGTGCGGCAGATTCGATTATTATTTCAATCGCTCCGGCTTTATCGACGACCCCGAGAGCTTTGCCGCCGCGGCAGCCGATGAGGGGGTGGAGATATGGTCGGTCCACCTTCCCTTTTCTCGCAAGATCGACATCTCACACGAGGATAAGGAGCTGCGCGCCGTCACTCTTTACGCTCAGCGCACGATGATACGCGCCGCCGCGCGTGCGGGAGCCGGGGTGATAGTGCTTCATCCGTCAAGCGAGCCCATCGATCCCGAGCATCGCCCCGAGCGCAAGCGCCTGAGCCGCGAGGCAATAATCGAGCTGGGCGAGGAATGCGAAAAGCTCGGTCTGCGCCTTGCCGTTGAGGATCTGCCGCGCCTCTGCCTTTGCAATCGCTCGGAGGAGATGGTCGAGCTGTTATCCGGTACCGGCGCCGGAGTGGTCTTTGACACCAACCACGCCCTGCAAGAGGACAACGTGCACTTTATCGACGCGCTGACCGCCGCGGGCTTGCGGATACATTCGGTGCACATATCCGATTGTTTTTACGACGAGAACGGAGTGCTTGACGAAAGGCATGTCCTTCCGGGTGACGGAATAAACGATTGGAAGGGAATTTTGTCCGCGCTTGAACGGCACGGCTATAACGGACCGCTGATGTATGAGGTCCCCGCTCTGCCCAAAACGCGCACTCTGCCGTATACCTATGCCGAGCTCGCGGCAAATATGCAAAGGCTCAAAGACGGACTTATATGATTTTTTTGCCTCGGTCGTAAAAAATATCATTTTTTCTATTGACAAACCGCGATATAATTGTTATAATTGTATCAAGATATCGTGTCGGTGATGTGTCGACACGGTAAAAAACAGAAAAAAGAGGTAAACATCATGCGCAAAACACTCTCCATTCTTCTCAGCGTAGTTATGGTACTCTCCGTTCTCGCCATGGGCGTCGTTGGCGCCGGTGCCGCAGAAGGAACCGCCATCAACACTGCCGAGGAATTCCTGGCAATGGCTGCCGACGGTACATACTACCTCGCGGCCGATATCACCGTGAATGAGACCTACGTCGGCAAGGACGCCGAGGGCAACGAAACTCCCTTTGTCGGAACCCTTGACGGCAACGGCCACACCGTGACCGTTTCGGTCCCCATGTTCAAGCAGATGAACGGTACCGTCAAGGATCTTACCACCGTCGGTGAGATCAAGGTCGAAGCTACCGTGACCGATTCCAGCACCTACACCGCGGTCGGCGCCGTGGCGGCACAGTCCAAGGGCGGTCAGTTCTCCGGCATCACCAACAAGGCTGACATAACCGTCACCGTCACCACATCCGACGCGGGCAAGCTTCAGTCCAGAGTCGGCGGTATCGCGGGACGTCTTAACGGCGCGGATATACCCGCTACCTTCACTCTTTGCAACAACGAAGGTAACATCACCTCCGACGGCTCCACCGGCGGTATCGTCGGCGGCAGCTACTGCACCAATGCTGTATTTGACAGCTGCATCAACAAGGGCACCATCACCAACACCAGCGGCATCAGCGCATGCTTTGCCGGCGGCGGTATCGTTGGCTACAGCGGAACCGGTGCCATCATAATCAAGAACTGCATTAACTACGGCGACGTTATCTCCGCTTGCCGTGCTGCGGGTATGCTCGGTGACGCGAGAAAGTCCGCGACCATCGAAAACTGCACCAACAACGGTAAGATCAGCTTGACCGAGACCGCCAAGAATGACGGCGGCGCCACCACTGCCGGCGGTATCGTCGGTTACGCTCTCGGCGGCAGCTGCATAGTCGATCTCACGATCACCGGATGCGTTAACAACGGTGAAGTCGTTGCTTATCTCGCAGGCAGCGCCGACGGTGTCGGCGGCGGTATCGTCGGCTACGCCGCAAAGAGCGGTGACGTCAAGACCGTCGTTACCAACTGCGTCAACAACGCTGTTATTTGGGGCGGCAATCAGGCCGGCGGCGCTGTCGGATACCTCTACGGTTCCGGCTCCTCCTACGGTACCATCACCAACTTCGTGAACACCGGCGACATCAAGGCAGGTAAGTTCGCATCCGAGTTCATGGCTTACTCCAACCAGAAGAGCACCGTCGTTTCCAACGTTGTCGGTACCGGCAAGCTCGTTGATCTGAACGAGAACGGCGACACGGGTGCACAACTTTGCGTTATCGGTCTTTCCAGCGCAGATGTTAAACTGTACACCTTCGAGAATGTCTTTATGGCAGACGGAAACACCGCAACTCACTTTTCTTGGACCGCTACGGCAGACAATGCCGCATCCGTGATCGAGATCTCCGCCGTTGACGGCAAGGCTCTTGAGGGCTCCGAGACAGTTAAGGCATTCACTCGCGGCGAGCTGAACGCGGAATTCGTTTCCGCCGCCAACACCGCAGCAGGATCCGAGGTGTTCGTGCTTGATAACGGAACCGTTTCCCTTAAGGAAGCTGTCGGCTCAACTCTCGTTGAGACTCCCGTTGTCGATCCCACTCCCGTAGATCCCACTCCCGTTCCCACGGGTGACGCTATCGTATCCGTTGTCGCAGTCGCCGCTATCTCGCTGGTAGCAGTGTTCGGCATCGCTTACACCTCCAAGAAGGAAAACGACTGATTCGAATTTGATTCGATAGGTTAAAACAGCTTTCGCGGGCTGTCTCACGTTAGTGAGGCAGCCCGCGATTTTTGCTATTTGAGATGATGAGGGTCTTGTGATTCATGCGTTTACCACGTAGGGAGGAGAGATTGCGAGATTTTTTGTCTTTTCGGCGGGAGCAGCAGCTCGCCGCAGGCGAGGTAGCACGCCCTACGGTGTTTCAATATAGATCGCAAGATCTTTATCTTCCGGCTGTGCATCATGTTCGCGCCAACCCCGGTAGGGGCGACCTGTGGTCGCCCGCAACACCGACTTTTGACGGGCGAACGCAGTTCGCCCCTACGGCGTAGCCGGGAAGAATGCAAGATTTTTCCGGCGGGAGCAGCAGCTCGCCGCAGGCGAGGTAGCACGCCCTACGAGATTGGTGTGTACAAAATGCGTAGCCGGATAGATATCAAAATTTGATAGTTGATAATATTCCGTGCTATCTGAATTGGTATAGCAGATATGATCGACGAAGTTTTTCACGGTCGGGGTATGAAGCTCGGATATAGATCCAACGCCACCCGAGTTAAAAAAACGTCACCCGAGCACCAAAGAAACGTTGTGGGCGGGGATGGTGAGGGGCGCACCCAACAGGTCGAAGGTGATATCCTCATCGGTGCCGTTGCGCATGGCAAAGAGGCGTTCGCCGGAATCGAGGCGCTTGTATTCACAGCACCGGATCCCCTCCGGCAGGCAGAGGTCGGTGTCACATACGAAGTGCGCGTTTTGCGGGTCGTAGAAGAAGCGGCTGTATTCTTCCTTCAGGGCGAGCAGACGACCCAGATGCTCACCGTATTCCGGCATGGCGGAGATCCCGACCTTGCGGCACCGCCAGATGGCGACGTCAAAACGCATGCCGTAGATAAAGGCGTGGTTGAGATCGTCGCGCCAGCCGCGGCGGCAGTCGTGTATCCAGCGGTTGGAGATGATGGGCTCCGGGAATGTGCGGCGGTAAAGCTCGGGGAAAAGGGTCTGGACATTTGCCGAGAGCGTCGAGCGATATCCCGCGCCGCGGTCACAGCCGTGAACGTAGTCCACCTCGCAGATCAGCGAGTCGCCCACGCATTCGGTGCCCACGGCTTGGTCGGGCCCCAGCAGGGCGCGAATGTCGCGCATGTTGCGGCGACGGTAGACCATTTCGTCGTCGGGACGATAGCCGTGTTCGTGCTCGGGATTGAAACAGAGCTTGCTTCTGCCGCCGATCTGATCGTAAAAGATGCTGTCGGGGTCAAAGGAGAGCTTCAGCTTGCCGTTCTCTATCAGCTTGTCGTGCCATATTTTGGTCGCCTGACAGGCATCGACAAAGGATTTGTAGCCGTAGTTGCGCAAAACGGTGCCGTTGTTTTCGAATTTGTAATGATCCTCGTATTCGTTGCCGTCGATGTCGATCCGCGCCGCCTCGGTGTGATGGGCGCGGTAGAAGTCGGTGTTTTTGTCGATAAGTATTCCGTTGTTGTAGAGGATGACATGTCCGCCCATGCGCCGGACCTCGGCGATGGCGGAGCGAAGTCCATCCTCGCCGCCCAGCTCGGGGTCGACCTCGTAGTGTGGGTAGCCGTTGTCAAAGCGTCCGCGCCACCAGCCGAAGACCAAAAGCGTGTCGAGTCCGTATTTTTTGCCTTCAAGGTAGAGCCGCGGCAGGTCGGCATATTTCCAGAATATTTCGCCGAACTGATGGCGCAGTATGATGCGCTGCCAGCCGGTCATTTTTTTGACCCATTCCCTCGGTTCGACCGGTGTGAAGAAGGTCGAACGCGCAAAGCTGCCGTAGATATCCGAGCCCAGACGCCAGTCTCCTTCCGACATGGCGACGACGGAGGATGGGACCGATATGGTCTCTCCCTTTCGCGCAAAGGGATAGTGGCATATGGCGGAGACAAGGCGGGGCACACTGCTTTCGCGCGGCTGTATGGCGTTGAGAAGACAGCAGGCGCGGGTGCGCTCGTCGTGTCTGCCGAGATACAGGAAGTATTTGTCCGATTGAATACCGAGCCAGGTCATGGTGCAGGGGCGCGGGTAAACAAGTGTGGATTTTATCTCGTTGTAGTCCGAGCTCATGTATTCGGTGTGGGCGGATGCCAGCGCGCGCCAAGGGTTCTTTATGCGTTCGCCCAGACCGTTCGGGCGGTAAAGGATGTCCTCCTCACGGTCGCCGACCAATCGCGCCAGATCTATATAGGGGTATTCCAGCTCGTTTATGCGAGCGTTGTCACGGTTATCGATGACGGCATCGAAGGTGAAGCCCTCGTCGGTCTCGGTCACGGTGAGCGTCAGAGCGGTGTCAAGCCTTCGTCCTTCGTCGGTGACAAGACCGTCGTAGCGAATGACGGTGCGGTCGCCCTCTTGCGTGACGCTTTTTGCGGTCTGTCGGGAGGAGCGCACGGTCATTTCGATGTAATAGCCGTCGTCCGCCATTATGCGCCAAAAATCACCGCCGTCGGTGCCCGACAAGGGAGTGCCCGGGGCGCTCCAAAAGACGCGCGAGGCGTTGTCCGAAAGTGAAAAATTCAGTATATTCTTCATGTTGACCTCCGAAAAATGCATGGATCGTGAAATTATTGTGTTTCGTTTTTCATTAATAATCTTATCACGCGGGCGACGCGAAATATATAAAAATCTTATATTCTTTTTCGGAAATCCTACTAATAACCGATAGCGGTCGGACCGAACGCAAGGTGGCGGGGCGTCGGTGAGGCGCGCGGCGATAAAAAATCAAAAAAATTACGAAAATGCTCGAAAAGCTATTGCATATCCCCAAAAAGTGTGGTATAATAATTAACGTAGAGTATATGATGTAATGGAGAGTGGGCTTGCGTCCACTCTTATTTAATGATACGGTAGCATCGGAAAGGGTATCTGACCGGTATGAAGAAGGAACTGAGCGGGATCTCCGCCAAGATCTATGAGCTTTTGTCGCCGACGGTGAATGAGGTCGGCTGCAAAATATGGGATATCGATCTCGTCAAGGAGGGTGCACGGCGCATATTGCGCGTGACGATCGACGCCGAGGACGGTGTCGGAATAGAGGATTGCGAGCGAGTGCATGCTGCGGTCGATCCGTTGCTTGACGAAGCGGACCCGATAGACGGGGCTTATTATCTTGAAATATCCTCTCCCGGCATTGAACGCGACATAACGCTTACGCGACACATCGCCGAATGTGTGGGCGAGCGCGTGGAGGTGCGTCTTTACGCTCCGCTTGAGGGCAGGCGCGTATACGGCGGCGAGCTGTGCGGAATGAGCGAGGACGGCATGGTGCTGATCCGCGAAACGGCGGACGGCGAGCCGACGGCTATCGCCGCGGATGCGATATCCAAAATGAAAACGGTATACGATTTCGGCGATTGACGTCGCGCGTCGATGCCATTAATTAAAATTATTATCAACCATCAAATTATCGGAAAAACAGGTGTTGTCGAAGCGTCCTTGCGGACACGGCAACGGCAGGAGAAAGGAAAAGGGAAAGGTCAAATGAACACGGAATTTTTCGCCGCTCTCGATATGCTCGAAAAGGAAAAGGGCATACCCAAAGATTATATGCTTGAAAAGATAGAGGCGGCGCTGGTCGCGGCTTACAAAAAGGAATACGGCAACAACACAAACGTGCGTATACTGATCGACGAGACAAAAAAGGATGTCAAGGTCTATCAGCAAAAGGAAGTCGTCGACGAGGTGGAGGATCCCGAGACACAGCTTTCTCTTGAGGAGGCTCGTGCCATAAACAAGCGCGCCGTGGTCGGTAAGGTGCTTGAATTTGAGGTCAAGCCCAAAAACTTCCGTCGTTTGTCGGCGGGGGCTGCGAAGTCGGTCATCATCCAGGGCATACGCGAAGCCGAGCGCAAGCTGGCGCAGGAGGCATACGAAAAGAAGCGCGAGGAGATAATCACGGCGACGGTCTCAAAGGTCAATCACGAGACGGGCGACATACTTATCGATACCGGCACGGGATACGCCGTGCTGACGGTCTCCGAGCAGATACCCGGCGAGCAATTTACCATAGGTCAGAAGATCAAGGTGTATGTGCTTGAGGTCAACCGCGAGGCGCGCGGACCGCTGGTCACGCTCTCTCGCGTGCATGCGGGATTTGTCTGCCGCATGTTTGAGCTTGAGGTGCCGGATATAGCCAACGGTACCGTTTCGATAAAGGGCGTGGCTCGCGAGGCGGGCTCGCGCACTAAGATCGCGGTGGAGTCGAGCGATCCCGCGGTCGATCCCGTCGGAGCCTGCATAGGTAACCACGGTACGCGCATAAATGCTATCTGCGCCGAGCTCGGCGGTGAAAAAATAGATGTCGTTCGTTACAGCGAGGATCCCGCGGCATATATCTCCGCGGCGCTTGCTCCCGCGGTCACCGACAGCGTGGTGATGGTCGCCGAGCGCTCCGCTCATGTGGTGGTGAAGCCGGAACAGCTCTCGCTGGCAATAGGCCGTGAGGGTCAGAACGCGCGTCTTGCGGCGCGTCTTACCGGCTGCAAGGTCGATATAAAGACGGAATAAGATATGAGCAAGAATGTCGAAAACGCGCCGAGGGTCAAAAAGGTACCGCTGAGGCAGTGCATGGGCTGCGGCGAGCATCGCCCCAAAAGCGAGCTCGTCAGGATAGTTCGTGCGCCCGACGGCAGTGTGTCGATAGACAAGACCGGCAAAAAAGCCGGCAGAGGGGCATATATATGTCCGAGCACCAAATGTCTTTTGCGAATAAAAAAGACGCACAGGGCAGAGCAGAGTTTCGGCTGCGATATACCGGAAGAGGTATGGGCGGCGCTTGCCGCAGAGATCGCGGACTGAGGCTTTACCTCACCGCACTCCGAAGGCGAAGGCTTCACCGAGCCTTGCAAGTGCGGCGAAAAAATGCGCCCGAGTGCGGATCGAATAAGGGAATTATTAATGCGGAAAAATGTCAACATCGGAGAGCGGGCGGCGTATGATGCCGAGCGCTCTGAGAAAACAGATAATATCGAAAACGACGCTTTGGTGTTTTCACCGGGGAGCGTCGAATACGAGGGCGCGACGGCGAGGCTGCTCTCCGGTCTCGGGCTTTGCGTGCGTGCGCGGGCAACGGTGCGGGGCACCGAGCTTGTGTGCGACGCGCTGAAGTCGGGTACGGCGGCATTGGTCGTCATGGCGTGTGACGCATCCCGAAATACGGCGAAGCGTTTGCACGACAGATGCGCATATTACGATGTAAGGCTTATGGTGCTTCCGGTAACGGGAGAGCGGCTGGCGGCGGCATGCGGCCGCGGCGGCAGTATGGCGGCGGTGGGCATCACCGACGCATCGATGGTCAAAATGATAGAAAAAGCGGCGCTCCCGCTCGGTATTTGATTAAACCCCAAGGAGGATGATGGAATATGGCAGCAACAGCACAGGTGAAGGTAAATCAGATAGCAAAGGATCTCGGTCTCAAGCCAAAGGATATAATCGACTTTTTTGCCGAAGCGGGCATAGAGGTCAAGACTCAAAAGGCGCTTGAGCCCTTTGAGCTGGATCTGCTTTTTGAAAAGCTGACCCGTGAAAATCAAATAGAAAATATTGAGGATTATATCGACGGTATAACCTATATTCCGTCTCCCAAGAAGGAAGTTAAGGAGGCGCCGACCGAGGCTGCGGAAAAGAAGGCGGAGCCGACTCCCGCAGAGACCGAAAAGAAGGCTCCCGCCGAGAACGGCAAGAACCGTAAGGACGGCGGCAAGGACGGCAAAGACGGCAAGGACGGCAAGCAGAATACCGAAACGAAGGCGCCAGAGCAGAAGAAGCCGCAAAAAACCGTCACGGGAGGCGGGCAGAGCGTTGCGCGTTCGGCGAACGAAAGATTTGAAGATCGCCTCAAAAAGGCGGAGCAGGCAAACGCTCAGCAAAAGAAGAACAACGATCGTGCGCATGATGCCAAAGAGCAGAAGTCTCAAAGATCGCAGAAGCCCGGGCTCGCCATAGGCTCGGCAAGCGGCGGCGAAAAGGAGACGGTCACCGTCAACAAGAGCGCCACGACGCGCGTTGTGGATACTCGCGGCAGCGGTGCGACATCGGTCGACCTTTCAAAATACGATGACAGACTTGACAATTTCGTGCCGGATTCGGTAAAGGATGTAAAGGGCGGCGCGCAGAAGGTCAAAAAGCAACAGACCTCTTCCGAGCAGTCTGCGGGACGTTCGACGCGTCCGCAGCAGAACGGACGCGGCCAGGGCGGCGCACAGCAGCAGAATCAGCGCGGCGGCGGAAGAAACGGCGCGCAGGATCGGCAGAAGCCCGGTCGCGGTGACCGCCGCGGCAAGCGCGGAGCTCCGTCGGCTCCCGCACAGCAGATAAAGAAGCAGCCGGTACACGCGGTCATTCCCGACGAGATCATGGTGGGCGAGCTTGCCATGCGTCTTAAGGTGACTGCCGCGGAGGTGATAAAGCGTCTTATGCTCATGGGCGTGATGGCTACGGTCAACCAGGTGGTCGACTTCGACACGGCGGCATTGGTCGCCGACGAGCTCGGCGCCGAGGTCACCCGCGAGGTCGTGGTGTCGATAGAAGAGCGTCTGTTTGACGAGGGTGAGGATAGAGATGAGGATCTCAGCACCCGCGCTCCGGTCGTTTGCGTTATGGGACACGTTGACCACGGCAAGACCTCACTGCTTGACGCTATCAGAAACACTCACGTCACCGCAGGCGAGGCGGGCGGCATTACTCAGCACATCGGTGCTTACCGTGTGCGCATAGACGGCAAGGATATAACCTTCCTTGACACTCCCGGACACGAGGCGTTCACCGCCATGCGTGCTCGCGGAGCCATGGCGACCGACATTGCCATTCTTGTCGTTGCCGCCGATGACGGCATCATGCCTCAGACGGTCGAGGCCATCAACCACGCCAAGGCGGCGGGGGTAGAGATAATAGTTGCGATAAACAAGATGGATAAGCCGGGCGCAAATCCCGACGGCATCAAGCAGGAGCTGACAAAGTACGATCTGGTTCCCGAGGAATGGGGCGGCGACGTCATGTGCGTGCCGGTGTCTGCCTTGAAGCACACGGGCATCGACGACCTGCTTGAGGATATACTGCTTATCGCCGAGGTCAAGGAATACAAAGCCAATCCCAAGAAACGCGCAAAGGGAATAATCATCGAATCCAAGCTCGATCGCGGACGCGGTCCGGTGGCGACCGTGCTGGTACAGAACGGTACTCTTCGCAGCGGAGATATAGTTATAGCGGGCACCTCGGTCGGACGTGTAAGAGCCATGACCGACTATGCCGGCAGAACGGTAAAGGCGGCAACGCCCTCAATGCCCGTTGAGATCACGGGACTTGCCGATCTTCCCTCCGCGGGCGACGAATTCAACGCGGTGGAGAATGAAAGAATGGCTCGCGAGCTTGCCGAGCGCCGTCGTGCACAAGCCAAGGAGGATACCTTCAAGGCAAACACCCGCGCAAACCTCAACGATCTGTTTGCGCAGATCTCGGAGGGTGTCAAGGAGCTCAATATCATAGTCAAGGCAGACGTCGGAGGCTCGGCGGAGGCGGTAAAGCAATCGCTTGAGAAGATATCCAACGACGAGGTCAAGGTAAAGGTCATCCATGCCGCCGCGGGCGGTATCACCGAGGGCGACGTTATGTTCGCCGCGGCGTCGAATGCCATTATCGTCGGCTTCAACGTGCGTCCCGACAAGTCGGCGATAGATTCCGCCGAGCGTCAGAGCGTCGATATCCGCACCTATCGAGTGATATACGAATGCATCGACGAGATAACCGCTGCCATGAAGGGTATGCTGGCGCCGAAGTTCCGCGAGAGTCTGCTCGGTCACGCCGAGGTCAGACAGGTCATTCATGTTCCCAATGTCGGATTTATCGCCGGCTCATATATCCAGGACGGAAAGATACTGCGCTCCGCTCTCATTCGTGTGGTGCGTGACGGTGTGGTCGTGTTTGAGGATAAGATATCCTCACTGCGCCGCTTCAAGGACGACGTGCGCGAGGTCGCTCAGGGCTATGAGTGCGGTGTCGGACTTGAAAAATTCAACGATCTTAAGCCCGGAGACGTGCTTGAGGCGTATGTCATGGAAGAAATTAAGCCCGAATGAGCGGGAATGTGAGTTTATAAGCGATGATCCATGAAAAATCCTGCGGCGCACTTGTGCTCCGCCGCGGCAAGGACGGAAAATATTATATATTGATGATACGTCAACGACGCGGCGGAAATCGCTCCTTCCCCAAGGGACATGTTGAGGTGGGAGAGACCGAGCTTATGACCGCAGAGCGCGAGGTCTTTGAGGAAACGTCGGTGCGGATCAAGATCACCTCGGCGTTCCGCAAAACGGTCAATTACCGACCCGCGCCGGGAGTGGTGAAGGAAGTGGTATACTTTCTTGCTTTTACCGATCATGCCGAAGCCGTGGCGCGAGAGGGAGAGATAGCCGACGTTGAGTGGGTGAGCCTTGATAAAGCCGAGGGAGCGCTGGTGCATGAAAATGACCGAGTGGTCCTGCGCGCGGCAATGAGGACCCCCGAGCTTCGCGGGCGCTTGTAAATATATCAAAAGGTCGAGCGTGTGTTATTTTTTGTTGCACACGCTCGGCATTTTGTAAATTCGGGTTTACAACATCCGGTTTTTGTGATACAATATAGATAACGGTTTGTGGCGTGCATATCGCGTTGTGTCGCTTTACCGCGCCCAAAAACACATATTGCCAAAGCAAATTATGAAAGGACAGAAAAGATGATCAAGGTAGCAATTTTGGGGTTTGGAGGTATCGCGCGTTCGCACCGCAAAGGATACGAAAAGCTTGCCGCGCGCGGCGAGCCGGTGAAGCTCGTTGCGGTGTGCGATATCGATCCCGCACAGTTCAAGAAGCTGATAACCATTAATGTGGGCGAGGACAGCGTTGCGGAATCACCTTATCGTACATATACCGATCTTGACGAGATGCTTCGCGTTGAGCAGCCCGATGTGGTGGACGTATGCCTGCCGACATATCTGCATTGCAAATATGTGACTATGCTGCTTCGCCGCGGATATAATGTACAGAGCGAAAAGCCGATGGGGCTTACCGGCGAGGAGTGCGACGAGATACTGCGCGCATGGCGCGAGAGCGGCAAGCAATTGCTGATAGGCATGTGCTTGCGCTTCGATCCGCTCTACACGGTGCTGAAGGATATCATCGACAGCGGCAGATACGGAAAGGTCCGCGCGGCGTATTTTGACCGTTCGAGCAGTCTTCCGCGCTGGGGCTTTGACGGCTGGTATCGCGACCGTGCGCGTTCGGGCGGCGTGGCACTTGATCTGCACGTTCACGATGTGGATATGGTGCGCTATCTCTTCGGCGAGCCGGATACGCTTCAGTCTCATACGACGAATAAGGGCGACCTGCCCATCTCGGCGCACACCGTTTTCGGCTATCCCGACAAGGTGGTGACGGCAAATGCCGAATGGGGAATGGCAAAGTCATGGAAGTTCCGTATGGAATACCGCGTCTGCCTTGAAGAGGCGACAGTGGTGCTTGAGGGCGGTGCGGTAACGGTATATCCCAACGACGGCGAGCCCTTCAAGCCGGAATATACACCCGCCGATCACATGGCGGAGGAATCGCTTTATCTTTCGCGCCTGATAACCGGCGAGGTTAAGGAAAACATCAAGAGCTCTCCCGAGGATGCCGCGGCGACCGTGCGCATGGTCGAGGCAATATACAGGAGCGCCGAATGCGGCGGAGAAACGATAAAATGGAAGGCTTAAAGCCATCCGTAAACAAACGACTTCAAAGAAAGGCTGTTACCATGAAAAAAACTATTGCATTTCTTTTGGCGGTATTGATGCTTGCCGCCGTGTGCGTGTCCTGCGCGAAGGATCCGTCGCCGGAGCCTTCTGATGAGACCACCGCCGCACCCGAGGCGAATACCACCGAGGCTGCCGTGAGCGAGGCTCCCGCGGTCACGAATTCGATTCCCGAATCGGTCAGATATGACGGCGAAACGATAGCCTTCGTTTCGCGCGATGCCGACTATGTAAGAGACGAGCTGACCGTTGAGGATGACAGCGGAGATATCCTTCAGGGCGCGATAAGCAAGCGCACCGCGGATATTGAAAATCGTTTCGGTATCAAGATAGATAACACCAAGCTGACGGGCAACAATTATGTTGTAACGAAGGCGCTTCAAACAGCTGTGTCGACGAGCGAGCATCTTTATGACATAATCGCAAACAGCTGCTATTCGACGATCATGTACACCAGCGAGGGACTTTTTTACGACCTGAAGCAATTGCAGTATCTCGATCTGTCCGCTCCCTATTGGTCGCAGGGCTTTAACGAAGTGGCGTCGCTCGGAAGCTCGCAATATATGTGCACGGGCGCGGCATCTCTGGCGCTTTACAGACTTATGTTCGTGACCTTTTTCAATCGCGATCTGCTTGTCACCTTGAACGAAGAGTCTCTCTTTGATGTGGTGAAGGATGGCAGATGGACGCTTGATTATCAGATAGCGCTCGGCAAGGATCATTATTCCGACAAGGACGGTTCTATGAGCATCAACGAGGGTGACACGGTGGGTCTTGCGACCTCTACTGTGGCTTACATCGACCCCTATTGGTCCAGCTGCATGAACCCCATCCTTTCAAAGAATGCCGACAACTGGTTCGAATATTCGATCGATGTCGAAAGGCTCTCCACCACCCTTGAAAAGGTGATATCTCTCTTTTATGACGCGAATTCCTATATCGTGACCTCCGGAAGCGACAGTGAGCGTCAGAATTCGGTCGGCAAGGTATTCGCGTCCGGCTCTGCGATAACGGCTACGCTTCGTCTTTGCGCATCCGAGGATGACAATCTGCGCGATATGTCGGACAAATACGGTGTCATCCCCATGCCCAAGCTGAACGAGGAGCAATCCGAGTATCGCACCTTCCTGCACGACCAGTTTACCGCGTTTGCCGTCTGCCATCCCGTGGATGACGATCGCGCCGAGATGCTGGGAGCGGTGCTTGAGTACATGGCGTACAGCAGTTATCTGAATGTCGTGCCCGTTTATTACAACGTGGCTCTCAAGTCGAAATATATGCAGGATACCGCCTCATGGGATATGCTGGATATGATCTATGAAAATATCTACATCGACGGCGGAGTGCTTTATACAAAGAAGCTTAACGACATTCACCAGACGCCTCGCACCATAGTCACATCAAAGCAGAACAGCACTGCGGCGTACTATAAGAGGCTCAAGAGTGCGGTCACACTTTCGCTGACGTCGTTGCAGGAAGCCATTCAAAAGATGCAGGAAGCGGCAAAGTGAGCCGATGCCTCAGATACAAAGCCCCCGAGGATGGATGATCCTCGGGGGCTTTGTTATCTCTTTGAGCAGTAATAAATATCAGTCGGTGCCCTCGATAAGTTGTTTGTTGATCGTTTTCAGCAGCTTGGGTATCGAGCTGGATATGCGCTTGAGCGCCGTGGCGGTATTTGTGTTGTTGGTGATGACCAAATTGTCAAGAGTTGATCTGACCGTCACGTTTGAGAAATGTATGTTGTAGGAAAGGCTGTCGAAGACTATGCCCAGCATTTTGACTGTTTCGGGGTCGCGGGCGATCTTTCCGACAAGAGTGATGTCGTAGTATGCGGGAACGACCGTGTCGTGCGACGCTGCCATATAAGCGTCAAGCAGGAATCCGACTCTTTCGGGGTCGGGCGAGTTTGTCGGAATGGTGAGCACGAAGGGGTTGATCATTATCGAATAATAGCGCTCTTGGTCCTCGTTGTATTTCGGGGGCGGAATGATGCCGTAATCCATTGAGGATTCGCGGAAATAGCGGGTGTTTGCCATGCATTCGCTGTAGAAGAGCGC
>CAZPYK010000019.1:0-21617 GCA_964590755.1 uncultured Ruminococcus sp.
TTCCCCTTCTTTTCTTTTCCTCACGGTAAGGGGATTTTACTTTGGCAACTTACCCAAATGCAAAAAGTCAGCTTTTTTCGCAAACTTATCGTTTTTTTGCGAAAAGGTATTGACAAATGATAAAATATCTGCTATAATAACCTCTGTTAAAAATAGCAGTACAGCGGTATCGCCAAGCGGTAAGGCAACGGACTCTGACTCCGTCATTACCTAGGTTCGAATCCTAGTACCGCTGCCAAAAAACAGGAATGAGCACAGCTCATTCCTGCTTTTTGTTATCGACACTTGACAATTCGAACCTAATTGAGCACGCCCGGCGTGCTCGAGCAGGTCTGCGTCGTGTGAACGACAATATTTGCTTTTTTTATATCGCAGACCAAGGTTCAGAATCCTAGTACCGCTGCCAAAAGATCCCGAAAGCATCGCTTTCGGGATCTTTTCATTTGTGCCGCAGGCACAACACCATTTTTGCTTGCTCGCTCTGTTCAAACCGCTAAGCGAAATGCCGACAAATTATTTTCAAGGACTCACCCAAGCACGCCTTTTCTTTTCGCTTACCTCGCGTATTTCATAAGTATCCCGTAATGGTCGGAAAGCACCTCGTGCATATTCCGCGCGTCGGCGGTCACGATTATGTAATGCCTGCCGCTGTCCGACACCGCATAGGACGCAAGACAGCTGCCCGACTCGTCGATATATCCCGTCTTTCCGCCCAGCATCGTAAAGCCCTCAAGCTTCACCGAGCCGTATGCGGCGGCATAATCGTCGATATTCTTACGCATGCGGTCGATCACCCTGTGCTTTTGCGCCGCGCCGTCAAGATACCCGACCACCGAATAGCTGTCGGCGCAAATGATCTGCCGCATAAGCTCGTCGCTCAAGGCGTAGGCGAATATCCTTGCCATATCCTGCGCGGTCGAATAATTCTCGCTGTCGTGCAAGCCGGTGGAATTCGTAAAATGCGTTCGTCCGAGCCCCAGCTCGGCGACCTTGCGGTTCATCTCCTCCGCAAAAGCCTCCTCGCTGCCCGAGCAAAGATACGCCAGCCCCAACGCCGCATCACAGCCGGACGGCAGCATGGTACCGTACATCAGATCGATCGCACTCACGCTCTCGCCTATCGAAAAGCCGACCTTCATGGCATCAAGCTCAAGAGAATAAAGCATCTTTTTTGTAAAGGTGACGCTGTTCGAAAGCTCGCTTATCCTCTCGCGGGCAACGATGAGCGTCATTATTTTCGTAAGAGACGCGGGATACATCACGGCATCCGCGTTCTTCGCCGCCAAAACATAGCCCGATTCGGCATCCATCAAGACCGCATAGCCGGAATTTATGCCGTAGATCGTTTCGATCGCGGGGGCAGCCTCCGTCGCGGGCGCATCTGTCTGCGCCTCCGTGGTCACCTCTGTCGTCGGCTCGGTGACGACCTCCTCCTCCGAGGTGGCGGTCGGAAGCACCGCATTGACCCCGCGCGGCGGGGTGGGATCGTCCTCGCCGGAAGAATATGTCCCCGCGGCGGAAAGCGACAGCACGGTGATAAATGTCAAAAGCACCGCACCGAAGAGCACGAACGTGCATAGCAGAACTATGCTGAGTGTCTTGTCGTGCACGCGCGGCAATTCATGCCGCGGTCTCGCCTCCGGTGGCATATCGGAGCGCTTGGCGGTATGCTTTTCGGTTATGTATACCCGACCGTTATCGCCGGGAAGATGCTCGTTATTCATGTGGGATTCGTATCCTTTTAAGTATTAAGGCAATACCGCGCAATTCTTTTTGTTCAATTGCGCAGTCAGAAAATTCGTCAGATGAAACAAATTTCCCGCCTCAACGCGCGTAGTTCATCCTACGCGAAGGGAATTTGTGAAATATGACGGATTTTATGCAAGCAAGTGAGTAAACACGCGCCAAGGCGCAGGCGGAAGCCGCGAATTGTGCGGTGTTGCCTTTAGCGACGGAGAGCACCGGGAGAGCCTTTGCCGCCCCCCGGTGACCTCTGTTTTATTTGTATGATCTTATTTGTATAAATTATAGCATAGCTTGCATGTCATTTCAAGTCGATTTGCGGCTTTTTTCGAGCTTGGCGCCGAATCATTGCCGCAAGCGGCGCATCGGTCAAACAAACGCGAACAAATATCTTGCCGCGACTCCCCAGATGAGTCCCAACGCCCACATCAATGCAGTGAATGCGACATTCTTTTTCATGCTTCCGTTGGCACGATAGAGCACCAACAGACCGACACCGCCGTTTGAGATCAGCCCCGCAAGCATCGGTCCCACTCCCATGACACCGCCGGTGTACAGCTTGGTGAGCAGCACCGAGACCGAGCAGTTGGGAATCAGCCCGAACAACGCAGCCAGCGCCTCGCCGAGCACGGGAACATTTATCGGCAGTCGAGCAAGCTCCTCCTCGCCGATAAAACAGAATATCACTCCGAGGCATGCCGACGCCGCAAGAATTATAAGCCCTATCCTTACGGTATGCCGCAGTGCGGGAAGCAGTATGCCATGATGCTCTCCGTCGCAATCACAGCCGTCGTGCTCGCAAAAAGCCGAGATGTTTATCTCACCGTCGCCCGGCGCGACGCCTTTTTTTCTTCTTATCGCGCGCAAAAGCGCGTCGATCGCAAAGCCGGACAGCGCAGCCGCCGCAAGTTTGAAGGCAAGAATGCCCCAAAGACCGTCGCCGCCCTCGGATATGAGGATGGGCAGCATCTCATCCGAGGTCGCGACAAATACCGCCGCCAATGTTCCGGCAGTCAGTGCGCCGCCGGCGTAAAGGCTTGCCGCGCCTCCCGCAAAGCCGCATTGAGGTATCAGTCCTATCAGCGCACCGATGAGCGGTCCCGCACCGCGCGCCTTTTTTATCCACGCGTAGGTACGTTCGCCCGCGTAATGCTCGATCGCCTCCATGGCGAGATAGGTCAAAAAAAGTATGGGCAACAGCTTGGCGGTGTCGACAAGCGCGTCAAGCAGTGCGTCAAAGATCTCGTTAAGCTCCAAAATTATTGCCTTTCGGTATTGATCGGATTTGTATTTGAGGTTCGGAATATCTGACCCTCTCAGGCTCTGGACAAAAGATACGCAATATGTAAAAATTCACAAACTTCTCAGCCACTTTTCTCTTTGACACCACAGGCGCAAAGAGAAAAGTTAACAAAAGAGAAACGCCGGGTGGGAGTTTCGCGCTCTGCGGAGCGCGACGAGGGCTGCGCGCCCTCGACCGCCGGAGCTGTCTCGCTGACGCGAGCCAAGCCCCTAAAATCGAACTCGACGAATGAAATTCGTCGTTTTGACGCCAAATAACATGAAATTTTGCAGCATGAAGCGTCAAAAACGTTCGATTTTTCGAAAATGACGGTATCCCAACCGTCATTTTCGACCGGGCTGACACCCGGGCGAAAACTTTCGGCGATCCGGCGAGACCGTTTGTTTGGTCTACAACCTACGCGGTTCAGAATATCTGACCCTCGCCGGTGAAAAAGTCATGCACCTTGTCCAGCGCGTGTTGAAATTCGCTCATCGCGGTTATCGCGCGGTCGAGCTTTGCCTTGCGCGGAGGCAGTTCCCCGCGCCGCTTGAGCTCAATGATCTCGCCGTAACGCGCCGCCGCCGTATCGATGCGATCCTCCCAGGATATATACAGGTCGCGCATCGCGGCATCCCCCAACCGTGCGGAAAGAGAAGGATCGTCGCACAAGCGACGCAGTGCCGCCGCCATAGCGTCGGCATCCTCGCCGATAAGCAGACCGTTTTCGCCGTCGCTCACGCCCTCGGCGGAGCTTGAGCCCTCAACCAGCACACTTGCCGTGCCGCATGCCGCTGCTTCCTTTACGACGATGGGATTGTTGTCAAACACCGACGGCAGCAGGAAAATGTCCGCCAGCGAATATATGGCGCGCAGTGTCGCGCGGTCGCGTATGGCTCCGGTGAAAATGCAATCTCCGCCCAGCCCGATATCCTCGGCATAGCGCTTTATCTCCTCAAGATCTCCGCCGTCGCCCACGAAGAGCATAGAGAAGCTCCTGCCGTCGGCTTTTATCTTTTTTAATCCGTCAAGGATGATCCTCTGACCCTTGTACCACAGCATTCTGCCGACAAAAAGGAAGACGGGGCGGTCGGCAGGCAAAGAATAGCAGCTGCGTATGTCGTCGATATCGCTCCGGGGCGCGGCTCCGCGCGGGAATTCCACACCGTTCGGCATTATCCTTATCTCGCCGCTGTAGCCCAGGCTCTTGAGATTTTCTCCCGCCCCCGCGTTGACAGCCCAGACCTCGTCCGCCGCCTCGACATTTTCGACCATTGCGCGAATGGCGGGCTCGGTCAGCGCACCGATCTTCAGCGAGCGCTTTATATCTATGTCGAATTTTGTGTGATAGGTAAAGATTATCGGCGCGCCGGTGATGCTGCGCAGCTCGCGAGCCATAAACAGTGACGCCATCGGGCAGTGCGAATGCAGAATGTCGGGCCCGAAATCCGAAAGGCGGCGCATTGCTATGGCATCAAAGGGATTGCCCGTGCGATAGCCGACCATTTTGACCGTGTTTAGGCTGGGATATCGCAAAACGGTGAAGGGGTAATTATCCTTCACCCCGGGATAGCGCGGCGTTGCCACCAGTGCGTTGCCGTGCTTTTTCTGTATCACCGCCGCATAGTTGACAACGGTGTTTGCCACACCGTCTATCAGCGGCGGAAAGGAATCGTTAAAGAGTGCTACATTCATCTTTTCCATGGTTATATATTACTCATTTTGTTATTTGCTTTTTCTTTTTTGCCGAGATGAGCGCACCCATCGCGGCGACGACAAGCATCGCATCGAGAGTCGATAGCGAGACGGCGGATGCGCAGCCGTCGACCGAGGCATCGGTCGTTGCGGCGGGCAACGGAGTCGCCGTAAAACGCGCGGTGTACACCTCGTCGCCGGTCACTCGGGCGGAGATGTCCTTATCCCAGCCGTCGAAGGTGTAAGCAAAGCTCTCGTCCGAAGCCTTTTGCGGATCCGCCGGCCGCTTGGGGACTTCACCGAAGTAATAGCTCTCGCTCGATATCACGGTGCCGTCCTCGAATTGAAAAACTATATTGTATTGCCGCTCGACCCAAATCGCGTTGAGCTCAAGCGTTCTGTCCTCCGAATATGTGTCGCCGGGCAGGTACGTGACCGAGGGAGAAACGCTCTTGTCCGCCCACCCCGAGAAGATATAGCCATCGCGCTCGGGAACGACATCCGAGATCGTCAGAGTCTCGCCCGTGCGCTTGCGTTGCGTCAGCGGAGCGGTGCCGTATTTTGTGTTATAATATACAGAATATACCACATCGCTCTCGTTTATGACATATGACATGGATATCCAGCCGGTCTTGCCCAGATAGGTTATCTTACCCCAGCCGTCGCGGACCTCGGTGACCTCAACGCGCGTCTGCTCGGGCAGTGCCTCTGTCAGCTTTGCCGCCGATGAGCTCGGCGCGGCGCGGAAGTTAAGCCCGTCCGATGCGGTAGTGTAGTATACGCCCGGGGCATCCTCGGCGGGAGTCGGATCAAAATCAAAGACGTATGAAGAGATGTCTCCCACTCCGCGGTAATTCGGAATGCCGTAGCCGACGATGACCGAATCGCTCGCGGCATAGCTGTGTATTCCCACACGTCCGCCGCTGTTGCCCTCGATAGTGTATATCGTTCCGTCCGACACCGAAACGACTATTCCCACATGGGTGGAGACCGCAGAAGAGGTACCCGTTTTGAAGAATATTATATCCCCCGCCGTCGGTGTATATGATGCATTCTGCCATGCCGCGCGGTCGGATATCGCCTTGTACCATTTAACCATGCGCGGACAGCTGATCTCGGTCACGGCATCCGCCTCGGCGACCCCCGCCTGCCTCAGGCAAAAGGATACGAACGCCGCGCACCACGCGTAGCCGTAGCTCACGCCGTTGCCCTCGCCGTTATCCACCTTGCCGTAGATGCGGTTGTATTCGACGAAATTCTTGTTGCCGCGCGTGTTCATGCCGTCAAAGTCAAGCTCGCTGTCACCCTCGTGATAGCCGAGCTGTGTCAGCGCCACGCGCACGGTGTCATAGCGTCCGTCGCCGGTGAGCGTCAGCTCTTTCAGCGCGGCGTAAAATTCGCTTGAAGCATAGAGCTCACTCGGCTCATAGTCGGGAAGCGCCGCGGCATGCGGCACAAGACAGACGAAAAGGAGCGCGCAAAGCGCGACGGAGATAATGCGATACGACTTTTTTATCCGCTTCATGATGGCAGGTGTCCTTTCGATGCTATGCGAGCAAGCTTTCGCTCTCGGCATCCCGCGAACGCTTGATGCGGAAAGCTTCCCACATTAATTATAGCAAATTTTATCGAATAAAGCAACACCCGACGGCGAAATTTGTCATTTTTTCTGTTTGCCCGACGCAAACCGTGACAGCATGAAAGACCACGGCGTTTTGCGGCTCACGCCGAACAGAAAAGATTAAGGCGGCGGGGAACGTTATGAGGTTCGGACCGTCGGGGACGCCGGTCCCTACAGGGTTGGAGCGAACATAGTGCGCAGACGCAAGATAGAACTCTCGCGATCTATACGGCTACACCGTAGGGGCGAACTGCGTTCGCCCGTCGTGATCGGGCATTGCGGGCGACCACAGGTCGCCCCTACCGGGGGGTGAACATGGCGCGTCGGAGCGAATACCTAACATCGTGCGGTGCAAACATTGTACGTAGCCGAAAAAGCGGCGGGAGCAGCAGTTCGCCGCAGGCGAGGTAGCACGCCCTACACATAGCCATTTAGATTGTGCGAAATGTAGGGGACGCGCGAACATGGCGCACATCTGTGTGAAAAAATCTTGCGATCTATCCGGCTACACCGTAGGGGCGAACTGCGTTCGCCCGTCGTGATCGGGCATTGCGGGCGACCACAGGTCGCCCTTACCGGGGTCGGTGCGAACATGGGGCGACAACGCAAAAAATACGATAACCGCCGGTACTTGCATTGTCGCGTGTTTTGTGATATACTATATTGTGAATGCGAAAAAAGATATGATATAGTGAAAGGACTTGAAAAATGGCAGCTACGGAGGCAGGGCGCGTCGGACGCAAGCGATCGATGGAGCTTGACATGACGCGCGGAAGTATAGTAAAGAATCTCTTGACCTTTGCCGTTCCGCTGTTGATAGGCAATCTTTTTCAACAGCTCTACAACATGGTCGACACATGGGTCATAGGTCAGACCGGCGTGGCGGGAGATTACGCCGCGGTCGGCAGCCTCGGACCGATAATAAACATACTTATCGGCTTCTTTTCCGGACTTGCCAGCGGAGCGGGAGTCGTGATATCCAGGCATTTCGGTGCGAAGGACGAAGACGGCGTTCGCCGCGCGGTGCACACGTCGATGGTGATGACGCTAATAATGGCGGTAGTATTCACGGTGCTGGGCGTGATATTGGCTCCCGAAATGCTGAAGCTGATGCTTGACAGCGAGCGCGAGGGCTATGACGAAATGTTCCGCGCGGGCAACACATACCTCACCATCTACTTTGCGGGAGTGATCGGACTTATGCTCTATAACATGGGCTCGGGCATTTTGCGCGCCGTGGGGGATTCCACTCGTCCGCTCTACTTTCTCATCGTCTGCGCCATAGTCAACACGGTGCTGGACCTGCTTTTTGTTTTTAAGTTCAACATGGGCGTGGCGGGCGTCGCGCTTGCCACGATAATAGCTCAGCTGATATCGGCAATACTCACCATGTGGGTGCTCTTCACCACAAAGTCCTGCGTGCGCGTGCAGCTCTCCAAGCTCAAGATCGACCGTGTGATGCTTAGAAAGATCATCAACATCGGCATACCCTCGGCGATCCAAATGGCGCTGACCGCCTTTGCAAACGTTTTCGTACAGTCGTATATCGCCGGAACGAACGGCAGCATGACGGTCAATACCGGAGGCTGGACCACCTATTCAAAGGTGGATCAGTTCATATTCCTGCCGGTGCAGTCACTCGCGCTTGCCGTGACCACCTTTGTGGGGCAAAACCTCGGCGTGGGAGATGTCAAGCGGTCAAAGCAAGGCACCTATATCGCCTATCTTATTTCGACCGGAGTGTCGATACTTATAATCATTCCGGTCATGATATTCGCCCCCGGCATTGCCGGCATCTTCAACGCGGACCCGGATATAGTTTCCTCCGCAACTACGCTTTTGCGGCATATAACGCCATTTTATCTCTTCTGCTCGGTGAATCAGATATTCTCCGCCTCTCTGCGCGGCGCGGGCAACAGCCGCACTCCGATGATAATAATGCTGACCTCCTTTATCGGGGTAAGACAGCTCTACCTGTTCATAATGTCGCATTACATATCCAATGAGCTGATACCCATCGGCATGGCATACCCCACGGGATGGTTCGCCTGCTGTGTGCTGACACTGATCTTCTTCCTGCAATTCGACTTTTCGAAGGTCGCCTCGGTCAAGGATGAGACTGCCGCGGCAGAATAAGTGCGATCCGCCGCGAACGCGAAAGCAAACCGCAAATAAAAAGCATATCCGAAAGCCCGGACAAACAGCCGCTTGCCCCATCGGGCAAGCACTTGTCGAAAGCTTCGGATATGCTCTTTTTGTTTTATGCAAAGGACTTCGCACAAGGGCTTATTTGAAGCGAATATCGCCGATGCCGTTGCACAGCCCCGCGAGGCTTACAAAAGCTCCGCAATGTCAAATATCAGCCGCTCGGTCTTCTCCCAGCCCAAGCACGGGTCGGTTATCGATCTGCCGTAAACACCGTCCTCAAGCTTTTGCGCTCCGTCCTCGATGTAGGATTCTATCATAAGCCCCTTGACCAGCGCGGCAATGTCGGCGGAATGCCGCATGCTGTGCAATATCTCCTTGGCTATGCGGATCTGCTCAAGATATTTTTTGCCCGAATTCGAATGGTTCGTGTCCACGATGACGGCGGGGTTCGAAAGTCCGCTTTCGGCATAGGTTTCGCAAAGCTGTATCAGATCCTCATAATGATAATTGGGGAAGGACTGCCCCTGCTGATTGACCAGACCGCGCATGACCGCGTGAGCCAGCGGGTTGCCCTTGGTCTCGACCTCCCATTCGCCGTAGCTGAAGACATGCCCGGAATGCGCCGCCTTGATGGCGTTTATCATGACCGAAATGTCTCCGCTCGTCGGATTCTTCATACCGACAGGCATATCAAGTCCGCTCGCGGTCATGCGGTGCTGTTGGTTTTCGACCGAGCGCGCACCGACCGCCACATATGAAAGAATGTCGGCAAGATAGCGATGATTTTCGGGATACAGCATCTCGTCGGCTCCCGAAAAGCCGGTCTCGGCAAGCGACTTAACGTGCAGGCGGCGGATCGCCATAAGCCCGCGCAGCATGTCGGGCGAAAGATGCGGATCGCTTTGATGCAGCATGCCCTTATAGCCCACGCCGGTCGTGCGGGGCTTGTTGGTGTAGATGCGCGGAACGATGACTATCTTATCCGCGACCTTATCCTGCACGACGCGCAGTCTTGAGATATAATCCAGCACCGCGTCCTCACGGTCGGCGGAACAGGGACCGATGACCAGCAGAAATTTTTTGCTTTCTCCGGTAAATATTTTGCGTATCTCGGTGTCGTTTTCAAGCTTTTTTTGCTTCATCTCCTCGGTCAGAGGGTACATGCTCATGACCTCCTGCGGAGCGGGAAGCTTGCGCTTAAGATCCATATTCATGATGTATAATCCTTTCTTGATCTTATATCATTTATCGAAATATTTTCTGCGCTCGGTGGAAAGGCGCATCATTCGTTTCATTTTTTCCTCATCGCCCTCCGCAAGCGCGCGCCTCAGCTCGTCGAAATGCGACGCAAAGAGCTCCATCTGCCCCAAAAGCTCGTCTCGGTTCAAAAGAAAGAGCTCGGTCCACATCTCCTCGTTTATCTTTGCGATGCGCGTCAGATCGCGGAAGGAATCTCCCGTGTAATCCACCAAATGGTGCGATTCCTTGCAGGTCATGAGCGCCACGGCTATGCAATGCGTCAGCTGTGAGAGAAAGCCTATCATCTCGTCATGCTTTTCGGGAGAGAGCCGACACACGTTCGCACAGCCCAGTTCGCGGCCGAGTTCCTCGCACAGAGCTATCGCCTCCTCGGTGTTCGCCTCGGTCGGCGTGACGATGAAATTGGCACCGCAAAAGAGCTCGGGCAGAGCGTTTTCCACGCCGCTCACCTCGCGCCCCGCCATCGGATGCGAGCCGATAAATTCGACTCCGCGCGGCATGAGCGCCTGCATGGGACGAACGACGGCGCTCTTCACTCCGGTAACATCGGTCACAACGGCACCCGATCTTATATACATTGCGTTTTTTTCGGTCCAATCGAGCAGGATGTGCGGGTAAAGGGCAAGAATGAGGATATCGAATCCCCCTATATATTCCGGGTCGGGAGTGTCGCGCCCGTGCGCGATATAGCCGCGATCGATCGCCGTTTGCACCGCCGCGGCATTGGTGTCAATACCTCCCACGATGTATCCGCGTCGGCTGAGAGATGCGGCACAGCTGCCGCCGATAAGCCCCAGCCCCACGACCAATATTTTTTTGCTCTTGTCAAGCGTCATTTTCAGATGACCCTCCTGTTTGTCACTCCGATGCTGCGCAGATCGTCAAAAAAGCCGGGATAACTCTTATTTACCGCTTCGGCATCATTGATCTCGCCGCCCGTGACCGAGCAAAGGACCGACAGCGCCATCACCACGCGGTGGTCGTTGTGACCGCAAAGCGGAGCGTCGGGTGCGTGCAATCGTCCGGGACGGATAAGCACCGAATTTTCCGACACCTCGCTGCTCACACCGAAGTGCGCCAGCTCCTCCGCCATTGCCGCGGCGCGGTCGCACTCCTTGAGGGAAAGTCGGCGCGTTCCGACGAAGCGAGCTCCGCGCCCGAACACGGCGGCGGCGGCAAAGAGCACCGGCCCAAGATCCGGGCAATCCGAGATATCTATCTCGGCACCGCCGTGCTTGATCGCTTTGAGCATTTCAACACAGCATCTGTCACCCTGAAGGCTTTCGTCGTTAAGTCCGAGGATCTCGACATCGCAGCCCATCGCTTGAAAAAGTGAAAAGAACGCCGCCTGCGACCAGTCTCCCTCCACCTCCGCCGCCTTCCGCGCCGCGTAGCGCTCGCCTCCCTTTATCGAAAAGTCAAGCTCGCCGTCGCGGAAGACGGTGACGCCGAAGCTTTTCATGACGTCAAGCGTCATGTCGACATACTCTCGGCTCTCAAACGGCGGAATGATATGCAGTGTGCTGTCTCTGCCTCCTTCAAGCAGAGGGAGAGCGAGCAGCATTCCGGAGATAAACTGACTGCTGACATTCCCCGGCAACGCATAATCTCCGGCGGAGAGCCTGCCCGAAACGGTGATGCCGTCATCCGTACCGACAAAGCTTATCCCGCGCGGAGACAGCATATCGCGATAGACGTCGACCCCGCGCTCAAGCAGTCGGCGACTGCCG
Organism: uncultured Ruminococcus sp.; assembly: GCA_964590755.1. Lineage (GTDB taxonomy): Bacteria > Bacillota > Clostridia > Oscillospirales > CAG-272 > CAG-390. The sequence goes on from CAZPYK010000019.1 coordinate 11,480, forward strand.
CGCAGTACGGCTCCTCCTCCGAGAAGCGATATCGGAAGCAGAAAGCGCAGTGTGCTTCCGCTCTCGCGGCAATCCAGCACCGGGAGATCGGTGCTCACCCTTCCGCCGGTTCCGTTTATGTAGGCGACCTTTCTGAATACCGAAACGTCGGCTCCCAATGCCGCAAGGCAATCACATGTTGCAAGGATATCCTCGCTGTCCTCGGTTCCGATGATCCGACTTCTGCCGTCCGCCAGCGCGGCACAGATGAGCATGCGGTGCGCGATGCTTTTTGACGGCGGCACCGTGACACTGCCTCGCGCCGTGCGTGGATAAAGTTTTACTCTCATTTGTCACACGCTCCCGAAAGACGCTTGGCAAGCAGATCCATGGCCTCAAGATAGCCGCCAAGACCGTGCCCGCTTATCACGGCGATGACAGCCGCGCGAACATAGCTAACACGTCTGAATTCCTCTCGACTGTTAACATCGGATATATGCACCTCGACCGCGGGAATGCTTATCGCCTTCAGCGCGTCGGCAATGGCGACGCTGGTGTGCGTATATGCCGCGGGATTTATAACGATGCCGTCAACAGCTTCAAAATATGCATCCTGCAGCCTGTCCACTATGTCTCCCTCGTGATTGGATTGAAAGCACTCGGTCACGATGTCCAGCTCCTCACCGCGGCGCTTTATCATTTGAAGCAAGGTGTCATAGCTTTCACTGCCGTATATTCCCGGCTCACGTATGCCGAGCATATTGATGTTCGGCCCGTTGATTATAAGCAATTTCATTTATTCGATCATCCCTTTCCCGACGGTTGTGTCGAAGCGACCGCAAGCTCACTCAATATTTTCGCCGCGGCATCCTCCGCGCTTGCGGAATTGTCGATAATCATATCCGCCGACGCGCGGTAAATGGGGTATCTTTCTTCATATCTTCTTGCCAGCGCCTCGCGGTCAAGGGCGAGCGGACGATCGGATGTCGCACTAAGAAGTTCAAGCGGCCGATCGATGAATATTATTTTTCCGTTTTGGCGCAGAGCGGAAATATTCCGCTCGTCAAGCGGCACGCCTCCGCCCGTGGCGATCACGCATCCGCTCTGCCTTGAGCATTCGGCGATCGCGGCTCGTTCAAGCGTGCGGAACGCCGCCTCGCCGTCGCGGGCAAAAATATCGGATATTTTGCGCCCCTCGGCATTTTCGATCAGCACGTCGGTGTCGATCAAACGACGACCCGTGCGCTCCGCCAACAGCCCCCCTATCGTGCTCTTGCCGCAGGAGGGCATTCCGATAAGCACGATATTGCTCTTTTCAAGCGCAACGTCGCGGTATATATTCTCGGTCGTCGCATCGACATCGCATATGTCGATGCCGCGGAAGAGCGCCGAGGCATACACTGCCTGCGCCACCAGCATATACAGACCGCCGCCCGCCACAATGCCTCTTTTTTGCGCCGCCGCGACGAGCCTTGTGCGCAGCGGATTGTAGACCACGTCCGCCACGCCGCAAAGGGCGGGAAATTCGGCGATATCGATCGGGCAGCCCTCGTTTTGCGGGAACATTCCCACCGGAGTGGTGTTGACGATGACCTCGGCATCGCGGTGACACGCGTATGCCTCGTCATAGGTCACGCGTCCCTCTCCCGACCTGCGCGACACGAAGACCACCGAGCGCGCGCCCATGTCTGACGCAACGGCTCCGAGCGTTTTGGATGTTCCCCCCGTGCCGAGAATGAGCACCTTTTTATCCTTTATCGTCACTCCCGCATGCCTTATCAGCGCCGCGGCGCCGAGATAGTCGGTGTTGTAGCCGAAAAGCCTGCCGCCGCGGTTGACCACGGTGTTGACCGCGCCGATACGCGCCGCACGCGGCGATATCTCGTCAAGCATGGGAATGACGGTTTCTTTATACGGTATTGTCACATTTATCGCGCAAAAGTCGCGCTTACGCAAAAGACTTTCGACGCCATCCGGCATCAGCTCGCACAGCTCATAGCTGTAATCGGCAAGTCTTGAATGTATCTCGCGGGAAAAGCTGTGACCGAGCCTTTCTCCGATAAGTCCGTATTTCATTTTTTCCTTTCAGAGCTTCGGCGTAAACACGTCGGTGCCGAAGCGCGCGGCAAGCATGTCGCACAGCACCATGGCGGCAACGCTGTCAATAACGGGGCAGATGCGTCTGACTATTGCGGGATCATGCCTGCCCGAGATCGTAAGCTCGATATCCTCACCCGTAAGGAAATCGACACTGCTTTGCGGCTTTCCTATCGACGGCGTTGGCTTGACCGCACAGCGGAATATCACCGGCATTCCGTTTGTGATGCCGCCGTTGATGCCGCCCGAGTGATTGGTCTTGGCGACAACGCGAGCGCCCGACATTCCGAGCGCGTCGTTTGCCTCGCTTCCGCGCATGGCGGCAAGCGCAAAGCCGTCGCCGAACTCCACGCCCTTGATGCCGCCGAGCGAAAAGAGCGCGTGCGAGAGCACTCCTTCAACACTGTCGAACCATGGCTCACCGAGCCCTGCCGGCAGACCGATGACAGCGGTCTCGGTGATGCCGCCCACGCTGTCACCTTCCTCGCGCGCGGCGAGAATGACCTCGCGCATGCGCTCTCCCGCCCTCGGCTCAAGCACCGGAAAGTCGCTCTCGGAAAGAGCGGAGATATCCTTCTCATACACCGCAAACTCGCGGTCGAAAACGTCGGCGCAGCTTTTTATGTGAGTGCCGAGCCGAACACCGAGAGAGGCGAGCGCGGGAATGAATATTCCGCCCGCCGCAACCAGCGCCGCGGTGATGCGTCCGGAAAAATGTCCGCCTCCCCGCGCATCCTCATAGCCGTGGTATTTTTCATACGCGGTATAGTCGGCGTGCGAGGGCCGCGCCCTGCCGTATATATAATCGGAGGAACGCACGTCGCGGTTGGGAATGAGTATCGTGATCGGCGTGCCGGTCGTTCTGCCGTTTCCGACGCCGCTGACTATTCTGTATTCGTCCTTCTCTCGGCGTGCGGTGTCGACAGCCGAGCCGGGGCGACGGCGAGAAAGCAGCCTTGAGATATATTCCTCGTATATCGGCACTCCCGGGGACATTCCGTCAATGACGGCGCCTATCTCGGCACCGTGACTCTCGCCGAACAGCGTCAGCGTTATACTGCTTCCGAAGGTGTTTTTCATTGATTATATTCCTTTCGGTATTATATAGTCCTCAGTGTTTCCGCTCGTTCGGCAAGGCGGGCGGGAGTGATATGCTCAAAGCGATATTCTCCCGCGCGGTCGACAAGCACCGCGCAGACCGTCTCGCCCTCAGACTTCTTGTCGCGCCGGATAAGCTCGCAAAGTCGATCCGGGTCGACATCCGCGGGCAGGGACAGCGGCAATTCGTAACGCGCAAGCAGAGCGCTCAGCCGCGCTCTTACCTCCTCCGAGCACATGGGCAGCATGCCAAGCCCCACACATTCGCCGTGCAGAAGACCGCCGCCCGCCGCGGTCTCGATCGCGTGACCTATGGTGTGACCGAAATTCAGCACGCGGCGCAGCCCCGCCTCAAGCGGATCCGCTTCCACTATGCTTCTCTTGAGTTCAAGCGAGCGCAGAATGATTCTGTCTATGCTTGCACGAATGTCGGCGGTCTGCTCGATCAGTCGAAAAAGCTCCGCATCAAGAGTGAGCGCCGTTTTTATCACCTCGCAAAGCCCCGCCGCGAACTGCCTGTGGCAGAGCGTGTCAAGCGTGTCGGGGTCTATCAGCACCCTTTTCGGCTGATAGAAGGCGCCGACGATGTTTTTAATACCGTCCAGATCTATTGCCGTTTTGCCGCCTATGGAAGAATCCACCTGCGAGAGCAGTGTGGTCGGAATATTGTAAAAATCTATTCCGCGCATATATGTCGCGGCGGCAAAGCCCGCAAGGTCGCCGCAAACGCCGCCGCCCACCGCTATCACGCGGTCGCGTCGGCAGAGTCCGCTCTCGCACATGCGCGAGAGCAGTGAACGATAAACATCAAAGCATTTTGACGCCTCTCCCGCGGGGATGGTCACAACGGTCGTGTCGGGGCATACCGCCGCGACGGCGCGTGAATATTCCTTCGGCACTCCGCTGTCGGTGACCACAAGCGCCTTCCCCTCGCGCGGCAGCTCGGATGCGGCGCGGGAGAGCAGACCGCGCTCTGCGACTATATCATAGCTGCCGCCCGCATGCTTGACCGTCAGCCTCATGACTTATACGCGCCGACGAGCTTGAGCTTGCTGCACACCGCAGAAAGCTCGTGAAGCATATTTTGTCCGTCGGGAGAGCTGATATTCCCGTCCGCTTCGATGAAGAAATAATAATTCCAGATCATATCCTTTATCGGACGACTGCGCAGATTTCGCATATTAAAATCGTGCGCGCCGATGATGTTCAGCGGCTGTGCCAAAGCCCCCGCTTCGTTTTTGGTGGTAAAAACCAATATAAAATGCTCGTTTCCGTTCTTTTCGTCCGCCTCGGGAAGCTCCATGGCGCGGGTAAACACGGCAAATCGCGTGGTGTTGGAGCGCGCGGTGTTGATGCCGCGCTCAAGCACATCAAGCCCCAACAGCTCGGCGGCATCCGAGGAAGCAATGGCAGCCATGCTTCGATCGCCTCGACTCTTGATATATTCCGCCGCCAGAGCGGTATTTGAGTATGCCGCCGTGCTCCAGCCGTTTGCGCGTATCAGCTCGGCGCATTGCTCAAGCGCCTGCGGATGGCTGACCACCGTACGGATCTCATCCTTTCTCGCGCCGGGCAATCCCAGCAGACTGTGATCGACCGCCAGCTCTATGATGCGGTTGACATAAAGGCTGCCCGAGAAGATAAGATCCATCACGTCGCCCACATCTCCCGCATAGCTGTTTTCGATGGGCAGCACCGCACAATCGCACCTGCCCTCCTCGACCGCGCGGTAAGCGGAGGTGAAATCCGGCGAGGCTTCAAGCACCGCTCCCGGAAAGGCGCGGCGGGCGGCGATGTGACCGAAGGCGCCCTCGGCACCGCTGTACATCACGTGCATGCCCTCGCAAAGGCGACTTTGATACGCGCGGGATATGCTCATAACGTCTCTGACAAAGGACGTATAATATTCGCAAAGCGTGGGATCGGAAAGCCTTTGTGAGGCGGCGGCAATGATGGCTGCCTCTCGGGTCGGATCCTGTATCGGAAGGGCGTTTTTGCGCTTATAGTCCGCTATCTCGCCGCAAATGCGCATGCGCTCCTCGAACAGCCGCGCCATGGCGGCGTCGATCTCGTCAATGGCATGTCTTTGATCTTTAAGTGAATTCATTTTCGGTGCTCCTTAAAATATACATAATAATAAAACATTCGGCGACCCTCGCAAGGAAGACCGCCGAATCAAAAATATGATCCTTGTATTTTCGTTTTCGCTTACGCTTGCGCGGCGATCCTTTGCGTATATTTATTTATGCCGAGAAGGTAATAAAAGCGATAAAAAAAGCAGTCCGCAAAAAAGCGCACTGCGATCGTGGACGCAAAAGAAGACGTGCGGCAGGCGCACGCAGAGACGGCGGATATGGTGCTGAGCGTATTCATTGTCGCGTGCTTGTCCATCTCTCCCCGCCTCCTTGATCAATATATCATTATTATACACACTCCGGCTCCATTTGTCAATACTTTTTTTAAACATCGGTGTTTTTGATTTGCAGTGTTACAATTGTGTGAGTTGCCAAAGTTAAATCCGTTTTCTTCCAACTCCGTCCGTCGTATTTCTTTCGCCACTCGTATATTGCATTTCTGCTGACTTTATAGGATCTCGATGTCGCACTTACACCATGTTTTTCCGAATATTTCAAAACCCGTTGACGAAAGCGGGCATTTGATGATATAATATCCATTGAAAACAGCTCCTTGGTGTTTTTTGTTTTTGTCGTTATTAACATTATATCACTTTTGGAGTCTGTTTTCTTTTTTATTTGTCACCCATCAATTGCGGCACGACATATTACAATTTGCGTACATAATAAAGAGGTATCGAGATGAACCGCCCCAACATACTGTTTGTTATAACAGATCAGCAAAGAAGAAACTCTCTCGGAATTTACGGATGCAGATATACAAGCACCCCGAATCTTGACGCACTGGGGCGCGATGGCACGGTATACGATAATGCTTACTGCAACACCCCGGTATGTACGCCGAGCCGCGCGTGCATAATGACAGGTAAAACGATCACCGGACACGGTGTGTATAATCTGTTTGATATACTGCCGGAGAACGAGAAAATGCTTCCGTCATATTTGCACGATGCGGGATACCAAACCGGTCTCGTCGGAAAGCTTCACGTGAGCGGGATCATGCATGAGCGCGACCGCCGCGCTCCGCTTGACGGGTTTGACCTGTATGAGCTGTGCCACGAGCCGAGCATTATGCTCGATGCCCCATATAACGGATATGCCAAGTGGCTTAGAGCCGAATACCCGGAAGAATACGAGGAGCTTCTTGCAAAAGGCAGAAAGCTCAAAAACAGACCTGTTCATTCGCATTTTTCAACGTGGGTAAGCGAGAGATCGGCGCAATTTATCAGAGAACGCGACAAAAGCCGTCCGTTCTTTCTCTCTGTCGGATATTTTGATCCGCACAGTCCGTATGACCATCATCCGCTTGAAAGCGAAAAGCTCCTTCACGAGGAATTCAAAGAAGAGATAGTACACGTTGAGGGCGAGGAGGAGCACAGCCCCGAGGGAATGAAGGTTGCTCGCAACATTCAGTGTAAAAATCCGCTTGAACGGTTTACACCCGCCGAAGCCGAGCAGATAAGGCGCGGGTATTTTTCTGGCATATCGTTTATTGACCGGCAATTCGGAAAAATAATCAAAGCTTTGCGTGATGAGGGAATATACGACGATACAATGATAGTATTCACATCCGATCACGGGGATATGGTGTGTGATCACAATCTCATCGGCAAGGGCGCGTTCCTTTACGACGATTGCACAAATGTGCCTCTTATCATCAAATATCCCCACGGGGAAAGACGCAGCAAAAGTCGGCGTATGGTACAGCTTAACGATCTGTTTGCAACCATGCTGTTCGAGGCGGGGATCAAAGACGTATCAAAAGAAAGCATTCCGCTTCAAAGCGGGACAGAGAGAGCCTGCGCGGTAACAGAGTACCGCGGAAGCGGTCAGCTTGATCTCGGCGTTTTTCCGCATCCGATAATGGAAACCATGGTACGCAACGACCGCTATAAGCTCATCATATATCACGATACTCTTGAAACTCAGCTTTTTGATATGGTAAAAGATCCCGACGAGACGAAAGACCTATCTTGCGAGCCCGATCTTCAAAACGTTGTGATCCACCTTATGCAGCTTTATATGCGGGGCGCCGTGCAACGAGATTATGCGATCAATTCCGCGCGCGGCGGACGGTCCGCAACCCCCGATTTTTCGAGCCTTGCAAGAGCCAACGCAGAAAAGGAAAAGAAAAGCTCAAGCTGAAATATGAAAAAATGCGATAGCTTTTCTCTTTAAGTGAATAGTGAATAATGAATAATGGCGGTAGCTTTTCTCCCGCCGGGAGAAAAGCATTGATTTTATGAAAAGCATTGAATTTATATATATATCATAGAGAAAAGTCGCGCACGCGACTTTTCTTTCATCTTCTCTTCACTCTTCACTCTTCACTCTTCTCTCGTTTAGAAAACACCCCTTGGGGTGTGCTTTGACCCGTACAGGAGATCGAACGCCGGCTGTTTCCGGACAGCCGGCTCGAAAATGACGGTCGGGAAACCGGCATTTTTGGGCTTGGCTCGCGTCAGCGAGCCAGCCCACGCAATTTGTATTTTGTTCAGCCGAATTTTCTTTGACATCTGCAAGCTGCAGGGTTCGATTCTACGAATCGAACCATCAAAAAAATAAAGCAGGCTGTTGCCTGCTTCCCCGTACGGGAGATCGAACGGCTTGCCGCTTGCGCGTCAAGCCACGCAGTTTGTATTTAGTTTTTTCTTTGATCTTTAGATATTTACAAACTGCAGGGTTCGATTCTACGAATCGAACCATCAAAAAAATAAAGCAGGCTGTTGCCTGCTTTATTTTTTTGGTGAAGCTATGCCCTCAATACAGGGAATGTATTTCTATGACGCTCTCGCAAAGGTTTCTCCTAACGGTAAGACGAAGCTCCTGTGGCTGGCTGATAAGACCAAGACCCTCAATTACTCTCCGAAGTCCGATGAAATGGTGCTGACCGTACATAGATGGTTTGCGAACAAGTCCTGTCCGGGAGACTGGCTGTACAACCGACTGGGAGACCTTGCAACAGAGGTTACAAAACAGCTCGGCGGTACTACTACCACTACTGGTACGACTGGCACTACGAAGGACTTGTATCGTGTCCGTAAGACATGGGCTGACGCTAAAAGTCAGAAGGGAGCTTACAGTGTTCTTGCGAACGCAAAGGCGATGGCTGACAAGAATCCGGGTTACTCCGTATTCGATAGCAAGGGTAATGTGGTTTACACTGGAAAGTCTACAACTGCTACCACAGAAGCGTTCACGCCTTATCTCGTAAAGGTTACTGCAAGTGTACTGAATATCCGTAAGGGTGCTGGTACGAACTACGGTACTAATGGTGCGATTCGTGATAAGGGGGTTTACACCATCGTTGCTGAAAGCACTGGCAAGGGTGCTTCCAAGTGGGGCAAGTTGAAGTCCGGGGCTGGCTGGATTTCCCTTGACTACACAAAGCGTGTCTAATGGCACGACATACCCGGAAGAAAAAGCCTATTGAGTTTTCAAAGCTGATACTGATTGTAGCGGCTATTGTGAATGTAGCGGTTATCCTGTTTACATTCATCATGGTATGGAGAACTTGTGATTTATCACCCCTCCAGTACCTCATTCCAGCAGTAGCCGCCGAGACCGCCACAGGCACAGGTTTCTACTATGCAAAGGCAAAGGTCGAGAATCGCATTAAGCTGATGAAATCTTACAAGGTAGAACCGACAGAACAATCTTTTAATGAACAAGGAGGATATTACAATGGTTGATTTGACACAGATTATCGTAGCAGTTCTGACGCTGGTTATCTCTCTGATTACCGCATTTCTCATTCCTTACCTCAAGACGAAGGTAAGTGCCGAGAAGCTGGACACTATCAAGTTTTGGGTAAATATTGCTGTCGAAGCGGCAGAAATGATTTATGTCGGAACTGGTAGAGGACAGGAAAAGAAAGATTATGTGGTACAGTTCCTTAACAGCAAGGGGTTCACGCTGAATGTAGAGGAGATTGAAAACCTCATTGAAGCGGCTGTGTTGGAACTCAAAATTACGCAGAAAGAGGAAGCCTAACCGAAGTCAGACTTCCTCTACTATGAGAACAAATCCGAAACAGTGTTTCACGAAAAATAAGGTGTTCGGATTTGCATTGTTTGGTGACCCGTACGGGAATCGAACCCATGTTTCCAGCGTGAGAGGCTAGCGTCTTGACCGCTTGACCAACGGGCCGTATGCTCACGACTTCTATATTATATCACAACGCACCCGAAAAATCAATACCTTTTTTGAAAAAAATGCGCCTCTTTTTCTTATTTTTGGGGAAAATCCTTGCCGCGAAGCGCAAGAATCGCAAATCTATTGACAAATCGCGGTGTTGGGATTATAATTAACATGTAAGGTAATACCGCACAATTCTTTTTGCTCAATTGCGCAGTCGGAAAATTCGTCAGATAAAACAAATTTCCCGCGCGCGTAGTTCATCCTACGCGAAGGGAATTTGTGAAATATGACGGATTTTATGCAAGCAAGTGAGTAAAAAAGGCGGCGTCCGTGAATTGTGCGGTGTTGCCTTAAACAAAATGCCGACGTCTCGGCAAAAGGAACGGTTATAAAATGGATCTTGACAATATTTTAAAATCCCTTGAAAATTGCCCTTGCGGCAAGGAGCACACCTTCGTGACCCGCGTGGTGGAGATCTCAAGCGGAGCCTCCCGCCGTGCCGGCGAGACTCTTACGGCGGCGGGCTTCCCCAAAAAGCTGCTGCTGGTGGCGGATCGCAACACCATATCCGTCGCAAACGCCGAGGGGCTGGAGGATTCCCTCCTTCGCGCCGGCTTTTCGCTGAAAAAGCTGATATACGAAAACATGAAATACGCCCGCGTCGAGCAGGTCCGCGAGGTAATGGCGCT
>CAZPYK010000020.1:0-19805 GCA_964590755.1 uncultured Ruminococcus sp.
AGCCGTGCGGCAGTGTGAGCAAAAAGAAGCGCGCCTTCGGCTGTATCTCCTTATAGCGCATGATTATCTGCGCGTAATAGCCCGCGAAGGTGGGTGCATTATTGTGATAATCGGATGTGTCGATGTCCGCGGTGCTTCCGAGCTCTATGTGGTTAACGTCATTGCAGCCCAGTGCGACGGTATAAGCTTGACAGGCAAGCGCGGGATCCCAATAGCCGCGCTCCTCGGCGAAGCTCTCGCAATATTTTTTTGCCGTCATTCCGCCTTTGGAAAAATTATATACCTTTATTCCCGCCGCGCGGGCGATATATTGCCCCCAGGAATATTCGTAATAATCGTGGTAATGCATCTTTCCTTGCTCGTCGAGCGACACCAGCTCGCCCGAGGAGAGGCTGTCGCCTATGCAGCCCATGGTGCGGAATATCCCGCACAAGCCACCGTCGGTGACAAGTCTGTCCAGCGGCTTTTCGCCTGGAACAGCCATAAACGTACTCATATCCATGCTTTTTGATCCTCCTTGAAATCTTCGATGCTATTATTATATTATAATGATCCTCCTTTTTCAAGAGCATTTAAGCATATTTTCTTCTTTCTATTGACGCGGAGGGGAAAAAAATATATAATATATGTATGAACGACCGATACGGAGGTATGGTATCAAAATGAAAATACTTGATATGACACCCGCCGAGAAGATAGCCTTTTATATGACTCGGCTTTATGATAACAAGCTGACCACCACCTCGGGAGGCAATCTTTCGATAATGGATGATGACGGCACGCTGTGGATATCCCCCTCCGGGGTGGATAAGGCGCACCTTAGTGCGGAGGATATAATGTACGTGACGCCGGATGGCGTTGTGCACGGCAAGCACCGTCCGTCCACCGAATATCCCTTTCATTTGGCGGTCCTGCGTTCGCGACCCGATCTGCATGCGGTACTGCATGCGCATCCTGCGGCGCTGGTGGCGTACAGCCTTGAGCGCCGTCTGCCCGAAATGGATATAATGCCGGGCGTTTCCGAGCTTTGCGGCAGGATAGCGATAGCAAAATATGCGCTGCCCGGAAGCCGCAGATTGGGAGCGCTGATCTCGGCGGAATTTGCCCGCGGCTGTGATACCGTCCTGCTGGAGAACCACGGAGTGGTCCTCGGAGCCGACAGCCTTGAGCGCGCCTTTATGATGTTTGAGTCGCTCGACTTTGCGGCTCGCACCGGGGTCGCCGCGGCGATGCTCGGACATCCCGCGCGTGTGCTTGATGACTTTGCTTTGAAAAAGAAGTCGGAATCGCGCCAAAGTGATGGGGCGTTATCGCTCCGCTATGTTGGATCCGAAGCTTGCGAAAGCTTCACCGAGCTTTGCGACGACATGCTCGACAAGTGCCGCAGGTGCTATAAAAATCGTCTCTTTACCGCTGCCGACGGAATGATCGCCTCACGCGCGGGTGACGGGTTTATCATAACTCCCGAGGGAGAGGATGTTCCCATGCTGACGCGGGATATGCTCGTTTATGTTGAGGGCGACGCTTGTGAGAGCGGAAAGGTGCCGTCACGCTTTTGGCGCATCGCGGGGCGGATATTCGACGCGCACCCCGAGATAACGAGCATCTGCGCGGCAAGACCGCCGTATATCATGGGCTTTGCCGTCACCGATGCTGAGTTTAATTCGCACATGATACCCGAGGGGTACATATGCCTGCGCAATACGATGAGATATCCTTACGGAACGCTTGAGGACGCCCCCGAGGCGATTGTGAGGGATATATCGATGCGCTCGCCGATAGCCATTATCGAAAATGACTGCGTGCTCGTGGCGGGTACCTCTCCGCTCAACGCATACGATCGTCTTGAGGTGCTTGAGTTCGGCGCGGAGTCGCTGTGCGATATTGCCGCGATGCACGGAAGTATAGCTCCGATAAGCGAGAATGAGATAAGGGAGATAGAGGTCGCCTTCGGTCTTTGAAAGAACTTTGTCCTTCGGTGGACCTATATGTAACATTTTTTGAAATTGCCGACACGGTCGATTGCTTTTTTTGCGTTTATAATATATAATAATATATAATTATCGGTAATATATCGAATGGCGGCTCGCGTGTGCGACGCGAGAGTTCGGGAAAGGAGCGACCGATGTCCGAGTCGGAAAATAAAAGCACGTATATATCCGACGCTGCCGAGGCATGCGCGCGGGAAAACATATTCCTTGAATCGCTTGACGAGCTGACGGTCTCCGATGTTGCTCCCGAGAGCGCGAAAAGAAAAAAGAAAAAGCGCGGAGCGGCGGGCGTGCTTCGCGTTATGCTGATGATTGCATGCTTGACGATCTTTTGTGTGTGCATCGGAGAGCTGGCGGATATCTTTATAGATTATTACAAAGCCGGAGCTCTCTATGACGATATCGCAAACGGATTTAATGCTTCGGGAAACGCAAGCGGAGACCCGCTGCTGGCGAGCCTTCTGCCTGCCATGCGACAGTCCGAGCCGATGCCGAGCTATTCCGAGCAAAAGGACTCCGACGGAGACGGCTTATCCGGCGATGTTGTCGTGACAAGCAGTATAGAATTTCAACGCAAGCTGGTCTATCTTGAAACACTGCGCGACCAAAACCCCGACATTTACGGATATATAGTGATAGAGGGCACATCGATCAGCTATCCCGTCGTGCAGACCACAGACAACGAATACTATCTCAAGCACGGTTTTAACGGATCGAAATTGAATTCGGGAACGATCTTCGTCGACTTCCGCAATTCCGAAAGGGTGGAGGATAACCGCAATATAGTCATATACGGTCACAATATGCTTAACGGCAGCATGTTCCATGATGTGGCGCGATATGATATGGATTTTCCGTCCAAATACGGCGCACGGTATGACGGATCGTCCTACGGTCAAGGCTTTTTTGACGAGCATCATACCATACAGCTGGTAACCTTTGACGGGATATATACTTTTGAGATCTTTTCCTTTTACGAGACCGATGAGACCGATAAATATTATATGACATATTTTTCATCGGATGCTTCGTTCATGTCCTTTTGCGATCGCGTTACAAAAAAATCACAATATATGACCGAATACGAGATGACGGCTGACGATGTCATGCTTACGCTTTCAACCTGCGTGAATCTGACCCCGACGGGCAGATACGCATGCCATGCAAAGCTGGTCAAGATAGAAAAATAAGACTGCGGGATCTGACCGAAATGAATATTATCGATGAAAAGATACTTGTGTGCCCCGTGTGCGGCGCACCGCTTGCGGGAGAAGCCGGCGGCACCTCACTCGTCTGTGAGGGACTCGCGGGCGGAAAGAGACATTGCTTTGACTGCGCCGCAAGCGGATATGTCAACCTCGGCTTTGTGCGCGGGCACAAGTCGATCAGCGGAGATCCGCCCGAGGCGGTGAGATCACGCTCGGAATTTCTTGACGGCGGATATTACGCTCCCGCCGCCGATGCGATAGTGCGGCTTGCCGACAGCTTTTTGCCGAGCGGGGTGCTCGTTGACGCGGGTTGCGGAGAGGGCTATTATTCGGTGCGGACCGCATCCCCCGAAAGACGGGTGATCGGGTGCGATCTTTCAAAATATGCCGTCGATCGCGCCGCTAAGCGTGCGCGAGCGTGCGGTGTCTCGGACGCCTGCCTCTTTGCGGTGGCGTCTGTATTCGAGCTTCCGCTCGGAGACGAGAGCGCCGACGGTGTGCTGTGCATGTTCTCGCCCTGTGCGGAGAGCGAATATACACGAATATTGAAGCGGGGCGGTGTGCTTATCGTCGGAAGCGCCGGAAGGGAGCATCTTTGGGGGCTCAAAAAAGCGGTGTACGATACGCCGACCGAAAACGAGGAGCGCGCGGATCTTCCGCGCGGACTTGAACTGCGGCATACCGAGCGCCTTCGTTATATGTTGCATTTTGATGAGTCGCACAGCGAGGATATATCCAAGCTTTTCGGCATGACGCCGTACAGATACCGCACCTCGGCGGAAGATATGCGAAGGCTTTATGCTCTTAAGACCTTGGACACGGCGGTGGATATCGAATTCAGAGTATACGTGAAGCCTTGAGCTCACCGTATAATTGTTTTTGGAGAAGCATATGGAAATTTCTGTTTGTATTCCGATGTACAACGAGAGCGGGTGCATAGTCGACAGCGCACGCGAGCTTTCGGCATACATGGAGAAGAACTTTGAAAGCTACGAGATCATATTTTCGGATGACGGAAGCACCGACGGCAGTGCGGAGCTTGTGAGATCGCTTGCGCTCCCCAATGTCCGTGTTATCGGCTACGCTGTCAATCGCGGCAAGGGCTGTGCCGTCAGAACGGCATTTTTGGAGGCTTTGGGGGATTTTGTTATGTTCACCGATGCCGACCTTGCGTACGGCACCGAGGTCATACGCCGTGCATATGATATGTTTGTTGCCAATCCGGAGTCGGGGCTCGTCATAGGTTCGCGCAATATCGGCGGTGACGGATACGAGGGCTATACATTTATCCGCAGGCTGGCGTCGAAGACATATATTCGGCTTTTGGGGCTTGTAGGGGGCTTTAAGCTGTCCGATTCTCAATGCGGTTGCAAGGGCTTTGCCGCCGATGCGGTAAAGAGCATATTCCCGCGTTGCCGAGTGGACGGATTTGCCTTTGATTTTGAGGCTCTGCTTTGGGCGGACAAGCTCGGTATTGCTGCCGTTGAGATGCCGGTAAAGGTCATAAGGCACGGAGAGTCCAAGGTGAGAGTCATGCGCGATGCGTTTAAGATGCTCGGCGATCTCGGCAGAATGAGAAAACGGATTGCAAAGGAAGAGGTGTGATGTCTTTCTCTTTGAAAAAAAGATCGAAAACCTTCGTGCGCTGTCTTTCGCTTGCACTGGCGTTGCTCGTGCTGCTGCCGTGTGTGCTCTGCACCTCGGGAGCTGCGGCGGCTGCCGAGCCGGACGATGGTGTTTACAGAATAAAAAACAAAAAAAGCGGTCAATATCTTACGGCGTATCTGAACGCCTCTCGCGGGGAGTGTAAGTCATATATGGCGCCGCTGGACGCGAACAACGAGGCGCAGATATTTCTGCTTCAAAAAAACGAGGATGAAAGCTATGTCATACGACCGCAGAACGATACGGCGCTTTACTGCTTTGCGTATTCGGAAAGCACATCCGCGGGCGAGCCGCTGATAAAGCTTCTGACGGAGGATCGACGAGCGTATTTTGATATCTTTGCCACTCGCTCGGGTGCGTGCACCATAGCTCCGGTGGAGGGAAACAACGACCGAGCGGTACTCGGCGTGACCGAGGAAATATCATATTACGGCGACAAGCTCGTTCTCTTTACCGATTATTCGGAGGGGAACGCCTCACAGCAATGGATATTCGAGCCGGTCAAAACGGACAAATTGACCTTTGCGTTTAAAAACACCGACGTGAAGCTGTATTCCGCCGGCAAGTTTTATGTTCGAATGATACCGTACAATTACATGCAGGAGCGGGTCAAGTGGACCTCAAGCGATGAGGATGTTATAATGGTCGGCTCGGAGGGAAAATACAGCGCACTCTCCTGCGGTACGGCGACCGTGACCGCTTCGGTTGACGGTGTGAGCAATTCATTTACCGTGACCGTCACGGACAAGGCGGCGTTCACGTGGTACAGCCAACGCAACACAACGGCGAGCGATTGGGACGCCTCGCTCTTTTCCGAACTGTATTTCTGGGGGAGCGGAGTCAAAAAGAGATATGCGGTGGATTATCGCTCTATCTCGGGAAGAAATTCGTGGATGACCGAGGGGTGTGCGATATGCTCGGTGGCGATGGTGCTGCACAACCTCGGTGCGACGCTTGAAAAGGGCTATGATCTGCGATCGGGGCAGACGGGGAACCTTCCCGCCGACCCGTACACGACCACATTGGCAAATACATATAATTTCGGCGCAACCTCGGTCTCCGAACTGCTTTACGGCGACCCCATTCTTGCCAACTGGAATTCCATTGCGTCGCGCTTTTTCGTCGACGGAAAGGCTGTTGCCTGCCGCAAGGTCTACAATCCCACTCTCAGAACGATAGCAAAGCTGCTTGAGGAGCATCCCGCGGGAATCGTGGCGGAAATGAGAAAGGGCAGCGGCTCGCATTATGTCGTATTTGCGGAATGTCTCAACCCCAATGCGGCGACGCTTGACGAGCTGCAATTCATAGTGTACGATCCGCTCGGCTATACAGCCGATCAAGGGGACGGTGTGCTTTACGAGCGTACCGCATCGAACCTTGTGGGCGGCTTCAGCAAATGGAGCCTGTACTCGGCGCTGATATACGACCTTGCCGAGAATATCGGGTGAGACGTTAAACGAACAAAAGTCAAGGTTGAGATCGAAAAGCTGAGGACGGTGGCTTGCGCCCCGTCCTCAGCGGATGATTTTTATTCGATCAAAACAGATAGTTCATATTTCCCGCAAGCAGAGCGGTGACACCGCGGTAGATCACCTCGGGGCGATCGTTGAAATTGTCACGCATGCGTTTGGCGCGGTCAAAGGTGTCCACCGTCAGAGTGGTTTCGAATATCGGTTGCTTGTTTTCGGTCATCTTGCAGACTATATCGTATTTTCCGTCGTCCCTTTTCAGAATCTCGCACGAGGTCGAGATCTTGCGGCGTGAAAAGTCAAGATAACGCAGGGCGGCGGCGAGGGATTTGTCGAGTATCGAGGACAAAACGTCAGTCTTTAACTCCCGTGCCACACAGAGTCCCTTTTCCGTGATCTCGTAATAGGTCGTTCCGTCGCGGTCGAAGGAGGCGATCAGATCGCCGTCCAGCATTTCGATGAATGCCTCGGCGAAGTCAAGGTACATGACATAGTCGGTCTGCATAACTATGTCGTTTATGGCACAATAATCAAGCGGATAATTTATATTTTCCAGCAGATACAGTACAAATATTTTAACGTTGTTCTTGCTTCCTATAGGTGAGCTCATGCTTACTTCCTCGGATCGATGTAATGATCACCGCGCGCATCCGAACTGTGCGGAGCGCACGTCGGCGGTATGATGCCATATCTTATTTTAGCACATTCCGCGCGATACTGCAATAGCTTTATGCTTTTTCGAAATAAAATATTGTTCTTTTTTCTTCTCGGCGGCGTGCCGGAGAGAAAAAGGATGTGAAAGGACCGGTCAAAAAATGATCGATATAGCCTTGCTCGGCTTCGGTACGGTGGGCGGAGGTGTTGCCGAGGTGCTTCAAAAAAATTCCGCTCTTATCTCGTCGCGGCTGGGGGATGATGTGAACATAAAATACATTCTCGACCTGCGGGATTTTCCCGACAGCCCGTTTGCCGACCGTATAGTGCATGACGGCTCGGTGATAATAAACGACCCGCAGGTCACCGTGGTTGCCGAGATGATGGGGGGCATACATCCCGCCGCCGATCTGACGCGCCGCTGTCTTGAGGCGGGGAAGTCGGTTGTCACATCAAACAAGGCGGTCGTGGCGGAATTTGGGGATGAACTGCTTGAGCTCGCTCGCGCTCGCGGGGTGAGATATCTTTTCGAAGCGGCAGTCGGCGGCGGGATACCGGTGATAAGACCGCTTACCGACGAGCTTGCCGACAATGAGATAGTGTCGATCGCGGGCATATTGAACGGAACCACAAACTATATTTTGACCGAAATGAAGGCACACGGCACGTCCTTTGCCGATGCGTTGCGGCGCGCTCGGGAGCTTGGCTATGCCGAGGCGGACCCCTCGGCGGATGTGGACGGATTCGATGCCGCGCGCAAGATACTTATCATGGCGGCGATAGCCTACGGTAAGCTTTTGCCGCTCGACGCGGTAAATACGCGTGGGATAAGAGACATTCCCACCGAGGATGTCTCGCTCGTCTCAAGGCTCGGAGCGTCGATAAAGCTTATAGCTTTTGCGCAAAGGGATCCCAAGGTCGGCGGGATATATGCCTCGGCAGAGCCGCGTGTGGTGCTTCCCGCCTGCCCGCTGTGTCACGTCGACGATGTTTTCAACGGCGTGTTGATAGAGGGAAACATGCTCGGCGAGACGATGTTCTATGGGCGCGGTGCCGGCAAACTTCCGACGGCGAGCGCCGTGGTGTCGGATATTTTGGATGCTGTTGAGCGTCCCGCGGTCGTTCAGCAAAGGCTGATATGGAGCCGAGCCGCACGCGAGGATATAGCCGACGCGAACGGCTATGCATGCCGCAGATGCTTTATACTCGATACCGATTCCGAAAAATTTGCCTACACCGAGGGCGACGGCTTCGACGTGACGGGGGAAGGGATGAGAGCGGTCTTTTCCGCCGATGCCTTGACCGATCCCGCCGCCGCTGAGCGTGCGGAAAGCTATGCGGGGCACTGTCTGCGCATTTATAAAGTGATATAAAAACAGGGGCTGTTAAAAAGACGATCTTTTAACAGCCTCTGTTATTCGTTTGCGGTCAAGAGTGTGCGAAGCTTGCTTTTGGCTCGCGTGATGGCATTCTCGATCGATTTTTTTGATCTTTTCTCGCGCTCGGCGATTTCGTCGGCACCGACGCCGGAGTAATACATCCACCAAACCCTGCTTTCAAATTCAGAAAGGTGAGCGTTGATAAGGTCTTTAAGACGTTGTTCATTCTCTTGCTCGATCAAGATGTCGGCGGGACCCTTTGCGTCTATCGCCTCAGCTGCATCGATCGGCAAAAGCTCATAATGCTTTTTTCTGTGGCTTATTTTACGCAATGCGCTTATTATTGCCTTGTTTACGCATATCTTGGCGTAGAGCCCGAAGCTTACTTCTCCCCTGAGGATGTCGTATTTCATCACCGCACGATGAAAGGCAAGCAGCGCCTCCTGCTCTATTTCCTCAAAATCCTGATCGTTCACCTCGCCGCGATATTGTGACGCCGCCGCTCCGAGCATGGGGCGGTATTTCTTTACGAGCAGATCGAAAGCGTGGCTGTCACCGCCGCGAGCGCGAAGCAACAGCTCGGTGCCGGCGGTCTGCGGAACTGCTTGAGCGGGCTTTTTTTTATCTTCCATGATCGATCCTCTGTCTTTTTGGCGGTATTCGGATTTTATACGATCCCTGCGATGGCGGTATGTGGCTTGCCCGAAGATGTGCGGTATGAAAAAGAGAGCGTTCCTACAGAGCTTTGAACGCTGTAAGAACACTCGCTGTGGTGCCGGTGACCGGACTCGAACCGGTACGCTGTTGCCAGCGGTGGATTTTGAGTCCACTTCGTCTACCAATTCCAACACACCGGCAGGTATGTTTGCTGTCGATTCCGAACAGCGTAATGTATTATATCATATTTGCAAAAAAAAATCAATACTTTTATTTTGTTTTTTTTCGCCGTCGCACGCTCAAAGTCGCAAAAATAATGAAAAAAACGCTTTAATAAAACCGAAACATTTTAAAAAAGCTTTTCAAACACCGCGGAGGTATAATTTGCTCGTAATAAAACAAAAAAGAGAGGCTTTTAAAAATGAACGGAAACAATGAAAAACTTACGGCACAAAAAATCTGTGCCGAATATGCAGAGAAGCGTACCTGTGACATAGATGCGCTGCGCGCCTTGGATGCTCGCGTGAAGCGTCCCGCAAATATCCTTGCTTATACCCTCGGATGTGTGGGAGCGTTGGTCATGGGTGCGGGCATGAGCCTTGTCATGACCGATATCGGAGAAACGTTCGGCGCCTTCCCGCACATGACCGTCGGCATAGCCGTCGGGATCGTCGGCATGCTGATCGTAGCGGTCAACTATCCGATATACAGGGCATTTCTTTCCGCGCGGCGCAAAAAATATGCCGAAAAGATACTTGCGCTCGGCAACAGTATAATAAACGACTGACGCGCGTTAAGAACGCAAGGGATGCGATCAAAGCGGAAGCAGAACGGTAAACTCAGCGCCCTCACCGGGAGCGCTTACGACCCGAATGCTTCCGCCGCAAAGATCCAGTATCCGCTTTACGAGCGCGAGTCCCAAGCCGTTGCCCTCCTCTCCGCGAGAGGGGTCTCCTTGATAAAACTTTTCAAAAATATGGCGCATGACCTCCTCGCTCATGCCGTCTCCCGAGTCGCCGACGGCTATGGAAAGCCCGTCCGTAACGCGGAAACGTTCATAATCGGCTGTCTTGCGGGTGCTTTGGGGATCGGAGTGTCATGGTTGGCGCTCTTCCCGATCAATTCGCTGATCGAAAGACTGAGCGGGCTTGAAGACCTCACGGCTCAGCTGCCGTTGCTGTCTGCGATATTGCTTGTGTTGTTGAGCATAATCATTACGATGATCGGCGGCTTGCTTCCCGCCAAAAAAGCCGCAAATAAGGATCCCGTCGTAGCCTTGCGTACCGAATAAGGCAAGCTGCAACGCGGCGTCGAGCAAAAAGCGGCTGTCTCAATTCATCGAGGCAGCCGCTTTTTTAGTTGAAATTATTGAGTTTGCGTTTCTGTTTCGACCACCGAGCGAATGTCGCCGAGCTCGGCGTCGGGAAGCGCCGAGCTGACCATGTAATACTGTCCGTCGGAGAAATAGAGCACCGTGTCGGCGTCAATGCGAAGCATAAATTCATCCGCGTCGCCGTAGAGCTCGTCTATCAGTTCAAGAAGCTCCGCCGGCAGTCTTTCCATTATCACGGGGATGTATGTTGTCAACGCCATGCACTTGGTGCACGAATAGCCGCCCACGGTTTCGATCCAAGAATGAGCTTCCACCTTGGTCGCATTGCAGGTCGCGCAGCTGTAGCGATGCCCGCTGCCGACATTTATATTGGTGCAGGTCGCGGGGTGCGTCTTGTCCAAGTCGACATAGTCGCACATATCGCAGCCGTATCGGTGTGTGCCCACCGTCGTGAATGTATATCCCACTTGGTTGTTCGAACTGTGCGCCGGACGGTAATAGCGAACGTTGTCACATATTAAAATCGTCTCCTGCGGATCTGTGTTGTATTCGGTATAGGGGCATTCATATCCATTGTGCCTATAAAGGCCACCCGCTCCCCATTTAGACACCACGGTCATGAGATCGATGTTACCGCATTTGCCGTTTGATGTCCCGGTGCCGACCGATTCAACTATCGCGGAATGCTTGATCTCATCTCCGAAATAATAGCACACAATATCGCCGGCTTGCGGAGTGAACACTTCGATATAGCTGCCGTCTTCATAAAATGCGCTCGGATCGGGGATCCACACATCATTAGTACTTGTATCTTGGCTGTACCATGCATAGGAGTGGCAATTATATTGGTATGATGCGCCCGATAAAGGAATGGCGTTGGGATAATCATCTTCCTCATCATCACGAATCGATGTTATTTCTTTTGGTGACATAACAGTTGAATCGCGATAAAAAAACACACTGTCAACGGTGTGAAATGTATCCATATCACCGAATGTTATCGATGCTACGCTCTCCTCGCTCGCTTCGATCGTTATGCTTGATAAAAACATAAGAGAGTTTAAAATCATAACAAAGGCAATGACCGTGGAAATGATTTTTTTACTGTTAGATTTCATAATTAAATATTCCTTTCATGTTTATTTTATCCCAAAGAATTAATTCCCAAAATTGTGTTGGAGATATTCTTAAGTGCTTCGGAATCTTTTATTGCAGTGCATTGTAAGCATTCGGTATCGTTAAGAAAATATATAATATTGCCGGATATTATTTGCACACCGAATATCTCGTCGGCTCCGGAAATGTAAAAATTCAATTGATAATAACCGTGCAGAGTTGATATGCCTTCACTTGAAATGACATTAAAGGAAGCGACCGGTGCGAATAATGCAGCCAATAATCTCTCAATATCATCCTTGCTTTCCGTTACTTGCGGTTGAGGTGACATCTGAGAAGAATATACGGTATAACGCGCGATCACCTCCACCTTTTCCACTTCGACGCTTCTGTCGACGACGACCGCTTGCCAGGTATCCAGCCACGGGTCGTCTATCTCGTTCGTCGGGCGACACCCGGTAAGCAAAAGCGCACCGACGATCAAGGTGCAAACGGTCAAGAGCAGGATCTTTTTTCGTACATTTCGCTTCATTGTGAAGCCCTCCTTAAAATTGTTGTTTTCCCATTTTATGCATTGGGCTTGATATCATTTTACCATACTCGTTGTCGGCTGTCAAGCGTTTTTTCGTCATTTTTGAAGTTTTTTCGGTTTTACCGGTCAAAGACCAAAATCTCATTTACGACATCGGCCAATGCGTCGAGATCCTTTATTTTGTTGCACCCGAAATACCGATCGTTGCCGAGCGAATATGCCACAATGCCGGAGCCGCTCTTTGCCGCCTGCACATCGAATATCTCGTCTCTTCCCGAAAGATAAAAATCAAAAAAGTAATAATTACATTTCGGGGCTCCGTTGATCCGGTCGTCAAACTTTAACGAAGTTTCGTAACCTTCGTAGGAATAACAAAATGTATCGACATGGACGGACAATGTATTCCATGCGGTGTACTGTGGTGACAGATACCGATGGGTCGTGAAAAAGACTTGTGTAGTAAGAGCCATTTCAAAAGAAAGACCGACCAAGCGAGGCTTAGTCGGTCTTTCGGATCACTACCTAAAGGTAGCACATGGTTTATTTTGAATTGAACTGCCGTATGCCGAACGGCACGTACTGTGGTGTGAGAGGCGGATCGATTTTCACCTGCTCGATTGATCCTGCGAATCGTTTATCAGACGCAATATTTCGGGAGCGACGCGGCGGCGCTCCTTTTTCAACACTGCGCGATATATCGGGTAAGCAACTGCGACCGCCGCGATCCCGCAAAGGCCTATCGCAATGCCCGCGGGCATTGCCGCCGCACCGAGAAAGTCTCCGAGTTCGGTCATTGCAAGGCTCATGCCGAGCCCCATGACGAGTGCGCCGACGGTCCCGATGATGATCGACGCGATCGAGGCTTTTTTGGTCACACCGTCGTCAAGGCGGCGCACTTTTTCAAGCGTGCTCTCTTCGCGAACCGTATATTTACTTTTTATCCGCTCTATTTCATCTCGTTGTTTGGCGGAATAGGTGTAGTTAAAGCTTTTGTCGTTTTGTTCCATTTTTTCTTTCGTCCTTTGATCCTTTACGGCTTTTTATCAGCATATATATTGCCATTGAAATTATGAATATCGATACCGCCGCGCCGCTAAGCCCCAAAAAGAGAAAGCGTGTCGTGTCGGTCAGTTCGTCACCGAAGGTCGCAAGCATGCTCGATTCCAGCGTCAGCATGGATACGCAGGCGGCGGCAAGAGAGATAGCTTTTGATGCGGAAAAGACCGGGCTTGCGTATTTGCGGTATCTTATTACATTAACTATTGCCTTGGCGAATGTGAAAAAGGTGTATGCCGCCAGGGCTATGGTAGTGATCTCGCTGTGCTTTACCGATCTGCCCTCAAAGACTATGATGAATATTATCACCGACAGCGCGAGATTCATGGCGAGGAGTATGCCGCCGCACAAGCCGTAGCGCTTCAGCTCGTCGTGCATTCTTTCCCCCGGGCGGTGGCGCGTGCTGTGCCGCACAAGAAAGAAGCGCATCAAAGCCAATGAGAAATAATATGCGGTCATCGAGCAGTACCAAAGCGAGCGATGGTATATTCCGAGACACAACTGAAACGCGGCGTATGATATATTGAATATGAGAGACGCGGCAAGCGACAGATTGACGCGCAGGCGCGTGTCGCCGAAATAAAGCCTTGCTAATTTGTTTTCCTTTTTTAAGCGTACCGCAAAGCGCCACGCGTCGGGCAGGCGCAGGCAGAGCAGTGTCAAAGCGTACGCCGACAGCACATACGAGGCGATCGCCGCCGCCGAATCGGGCGGACAGAAAAGCGACGTGTATGTGAGCGCCGCGCCGGCTGTCGGCAGTATGAGAGCAAAAAAAGCGGTGGGAGGGAAAAGCATCCGCTTTAATATCGTTTTGATCGAATTCATCTTGTCTTGTCTCCGAAGGGGTCTTTTGCGAGCCTCACGGTGAATACGCTTCCGACTCCCTCGGTGCTTTCCACACTTATCTCGCCGTGAATGATATCTATCACTCTCTTCACCAGCGCAAGCCCCAGACCGTTGCCTCCCGTGGCGTGCGAGGCGTCACCCTGATAAAATTTTTCGAATATATGCGCTCCCACATCCGCACTCATGCCGCAACCGGTGTCGCCGATCTTCACCGTGGCATATTGCTCGTCAGCGGAAAGCTCAACGGAAACACTGCCACCCTCGGGCGTGAATTTGAATGCGTTTGAAAGAAGGTTGCTCCACACCGGCAGCAACAGCTCGGAATCGGCATTTATCATTACGTTCTCCTCAAGCTCGGCGGAGATGTCGATATTCTTGCTCTCCCATACGCTTTCATATTGCAACAGTATCTCGCACAGCTGCTCGCCCAGATCGTAGCGAGACGTGTTCGGAAATATTTGTTGATGCTCAAGACGGTCGAGCCGCAGTATGTTGCTTACCATATCTGCCGCTTTTTTTGAGGTGTCGACTATCCCGCGGGCGTATTCCAGCCGCAGGCTGTCGTCAAGCTGCGGCGCCGAAAGCAGTGTGCCGTAATTCTGCATGACCGCAAGAGGTGTCTTCAGCTCGTGTGAGACGTTGGCGGTGAAATCCGTGCGCAGTGCGTCAACACCTTCAAGCTCCGATGCCATTTTGTTGAAGCTTTCGGCTATCTCGCGAAAGGTGTCGCCGCCCGGCATATCGTCCGCGGGCAGTCTCACCGAATGCTCGCCGCGAGAGATGCGCTCCGCCGCCTCGGTGATTCGAGCTATGGGGAGCTTGACGGTCAGCCGACGGCGCAGGGCATCGGCGGCGGCAAAAAGCGCCCCCAAGATCACAACATTTATAAAGGTCAGCTTGGCGGCGGGCCCCAGCTCCTCTGCGGTCAAGCTGATATTAAGTGTGTTTGAAAGCACGAATACAAAAAGCGCGGTGGAGGCGGAGGTGACGGTTGCCACCAAAAGAAAGAAGGTCAGATATCGGCTGAGCGCGCCCAGTATCCTTTCAAGCTTATTTTCGTTCTTCATTTCAATATCGCCTTATATCCCAAGCCGTGCACGGTCTTGATCTCAACATCGGGGCAATCGGCAAGCTTTTGTCGAAGCTTGGTGATGTAAACATCCACCGCGCGCGGTGTGGTCTCGGTGTCGGCGTTCCAAAATTCGTCCATGAGCCGGGCGCGGGTAAAGGTCTTTTTCGGATATGACAGAAGCTTATACAGTATGTCGAATTCGCGACCGGTCAGCTCTATTTCTTCTCCGGAAATATATGCCGTGCGTTCCTCCGCGTCCATGGTCAGACTGCCCGCGTTCAGACGCTTTGACGAGGAGATCTTTGCGCGGCGCAGCAGTGCTTCAACGCGCAGTATCAGCTCGTCAAGGTCGATCGGCTTGACCATATAATCGTCGACTCCCATGCGAAAGCCGCGTTGCTTTGAAGCGAGGTCATCTCTTGCGGTCATAAACAGTATCGGCAGTTCGGCGTTGAGCTCGCGTATGCTGTGGGCGAGCTCGAATCCGTCCACACCCGGCATCATTATGTCGGATAACACGATATCGAATATATTTTCGTAAAGTGCGTCGTAAGCCTCGGCGCCGTTTTTACAGCCTACGGCGTCATAGCCGTTTGAACGCAGAAAGGCGCATACCGTTTTGTTCAGAGCTTCGTCGTCCTCAACTACCAATATTTTAAACATGGCGTTGTCTTCCCCCGTTTTTTGTTCATCGAATAATATGATATCACGCAAATGTTAATATTATGTTTGCGTTTGGGTGATTTGCAAATTAATTAAATATAAGATAAGCATGTTAGTTAATATTATTATGTTATAACGGAGGTGGCGGCATGCTGCCGCCA
Source organism: uncultured Ruminococcus sp. (assembly GCA_964590755.1). GTDB lineage: Bacteria > Bacillota > Clostridia > Oscillospirales > CAG-272 > CAG-390. Next base: position 15,803 of record CAZPYK010000020.1, read on the forward strand.
CCTCGTACGTTATGCGGATGCTTTTGGGTGCCTGCGCCGCGCTCCTTTTCGTGCGCGGATGCGTTCGAGCAGTTCGCGGGAATAAAGAATGCAAAGATACACCGCAACCATCGGAACGGCGAGCAGCATATACCAATATCTGCTCGGTATTATGTCGTAAAAGAACTGCAGGAGCGGATTTTCCGGCTTTATCGAATACATGTAATTAACTCGCAACGGTGCACCCGACGGAGTGAGAAGCGCGTTTTCGACAAAATACAAATTCAACACGACATTGATGATGTGCACCACGGTATATGCCGCAAGTGTGATAAGCAGTGTTGACCATATGCAGCGAGCATCCTTTTTTACATGTCCGAGCAAAAACATCAGCACCGGAATGCCGACCTCAAGCGTGTGCGGAATATAATAAAAGAGAAAGGTCAAGCTGAATAGCTCATAATCTGCCTGAGCGGTGTTCACGACGAGCGCCGCCAGCGAGCCGAATGCCCAAAGCAACAGCATGTTGTTCAGCGTCTTGTTTTTCGTAAATACCGCTATGGGCAGCACGATGGCGTTGAGCGAGCAAAGATGAAAGGGAAGATATTCGAGCGGCGAGCCCCATGTCGTGAGATTGAATATTATTGCCGCTATGCCGGATAGCGAAAGTATTCCGAGAACGGCTGTCTGCCACGCGGCGCTCAACCGCCGAAGGAGAAAATAAAGCCCTGCTACGATCCCCGCGGAGATCAGAAGTGTTATTATATGAACGATGCCAAAGCTGCCCCAGGTCATGATGAACCTCCCGTTTGAAGTGCGTTTTTTCTTATTTTTATCCCCAAAATACCATCAACAGTGTTCCCGCGACCATAAGGCAGAGACCGCAGAACGCCTTAAACGAAAGCTTCTCGCGGAACACTATATACGAAAAGAGTACCGTTACCAAAATGCTGAGCTTGTCTATCGGTACGACTATGCTCACCTCGCCGTTTTGAATGGCGTAATAATAGCAGAGCCAGGAGGCTCCGGTGGCAATTCCGGAAAGCGTGATAAAAAGCAGTTCCTTTTTGTCTATGCTTCCGAGCTCGCGGTGTTTGCCGCGGGCGAGCACTATCGCCCACGCCGCAACCAGCACGACGCCGGTGCGTATGGCGGTCCCGAGATTCGATTCGACATCCGAGATGCCTATCTTGGCAAGAATCGAGGTCAGCGCGGCGAAGACAGCCGAAAGAATGCTGAATATCAGCCATGCGCCTCCTCTCTCGTGCTTGGCGGAAGCGCGATCATCCTCTTGCTCGTTTGCGGACTTGTTCGACGGCTTTTTTTCGACCATCAGGAATATTCCCGCGGCAAGCAGTGCGGTGGCGGCAAGCTTCGCGCCGATATGCGAGGTCTCGTTAAAGCAGACGACGGCGAGCAGCACGGTGAGTATCGTGCTTGATTTATCTATCGGAACGACGCGGTTGATGTCGCCGAGCGAGAGCGCTTTGAAATAGCACATCCAGGATGCACCCGTTGACAGCCCCGACAGCACCAAAAACAGCAGCGAGCGCGGAGATATCAGCGCAATGGTGTCGAACGAGCCGACGGCGAATACCATTACCCACGAAAAGATCAACACCACGACGGTGCGCAGTGCCGTTGCAAGATCGGGGTCGGTCTTTTTTATTCCGCATTTTGCGAGTATTGATGTCACCCCGGCAAAAAACGCCGAGAGGACGGCGGCTATCAGCCACATATACATCGCCTCCTTATAGTAGCGCGAAAATAAACGGTCCATTGACTGCACCGTGATATATTTTACCGCAATTCGGTACTTTGATTCGGACTTCAAACGCGTCGGCGTTTGAAGTCAAGGCGAGGAAACAGAACTGCAGAATCTGCAGTGCGTCACATTCCGAACCTATTGTAGCACAAATCGTTGCAATATTCAACTGTTTTTTGAAGAAAAATCGCATTTGAGCAAAAATCGTTGCCGAAAATCTCGTTTTTTCGTAGACAAATTCGATTAAAGATGATATAATTATTAAGAACAAAAATGGGGAAGTATGCGTTGTGCTCGGATTTCGGCTTGCGTACGACGCGGGAAGGATGTCCTTTAAACAGGATCGTGGTAGTTTTAATGAAGCATGTGTTTATACTCAATCCCGCCGCGGGAAAGGGCAGCGAGATCGAGCCGCTCAAAGAGAAGATCCGTTCGGAATGCGAAAGGCTGGGTGCGGAGTATCTCATACATATCACCGACAAGCCGGGAGATGCCACCGAATTCATTCTGCGCGAATGCGCAAAGGGAGGGGCACTTTGCGGTACGCGCTGTCGCTTTTACGCATGCGGCGGAGACGGAACGATATCCGAGGTGCTGGACGGCACTGCGCGGATCGAGGGCGCGGAGATAGGTGTTATTCCCATAGGTACGGGAAATGATTTTTGCCGCAGTTGCTCGCCTCGTGAGGCGTTCTTCGATATCGAGGCACAGATAAACGGCACCGCCGTTCCGCTTGATGCCGTGAGCTGTAACGGAAGATATTCCGCCAACATGATAAACATAGGCTTTGATTGCGAAGTGGTCAAGGACACCGTGCGGCTGAAGCGCAAGGCGTGGGTGCCGGGGGGCCTTGCATATGTGTTTGGGCTCGTTCGTACGTTGGTGCGCAAGCCGGGAGCTTCTTTTACGTTGAGCCTTGACGGCGGCGCTCCGGAGAGATGCGAGCTGCTGCTTTGCGCCGTGGCAAACGGTCCGTATTGCGGGGGCGGCTTTGATGCGCTTCCCATGGCGGAGCTTGCCGACGGCAAGGTGAATATCATCAAGGTCAAAAACATTTCTCGCTTGAAGTTTCTCACTCTCGTTAAGCAATACAAGGACGGCACACTCCCCGAGAATCGCAAGGTCGACTCGTTGCGCGAATACGTCACCTGTTCGCATGCCGTGTTTGAATTTGACAGGGAACAAGCGGTGTGCATTGATGGCGAGATATGTGAGCTGCGCCGCCTTGAGATACAAGTGATTCCGGGAGGCTTCATGTTTTCGGTGCCTCGCGGTGCCACGCTTGCTTCCGCGTTGCCCGAGACGTTGACCGCCGAGCGTGATGCCGTTGCGGATGCGGTGGGTGTATGATGAGATTCTTGGTATTTTCGGATTCGCACGGCAGGACCGAGCTGATGCAAGCTGCGGTAGATGCGCATATAGGTGACCGGGAGCTTGCGGGGATCGTGCATCTCGGGGACGGCAGTGACGATATCGAGCGCGTGGAGCTGCACGGCCTTTCGCTATGGCGCGTGCGCGGCAATTTTGAGGATTGCGGCTTTTTCTCCTCGCGATATGCGGATATTCCCGCCGAACGGATATTGACAGCGTGCGGATATAATATAATGATCATGCACGGGCACAGATTGAATGTCAAGGGCGGCTTCGATCGCGCCGCGGCGTATGCCGCGAGAGCGGGAGCGGACGTCCTTATGTTCGGTCACACGCATGAAAAGCTTGAAAAATATCTGCCCGCGGGAGAGACGGTGCAAGACGTGATGCTTGAAAAGCCGCTTTACCTTTTTAATCCGGGCGCGGCAAGCGGCTATCGACGCAGCTACGGATTGGCGGATGTCACTCCCGGAGGAATAGTTCTGTCGCACGCGGAAGCGTAAATAAAAAGGCCGCAGACATCCTTGCGGATATGTCTGCGACCCGGGAAAGAGGTATTACGAAATGACGGCGCTTATGTTGCGGGGACCTCTGTCGGAGCGACGTCGATCTGCGTCGCTTCAAGCTCGGCGGCGGCTGCCGCTTCGGTGTAAGCCCGAAGCACGGCGTCCTCCAGCTTGCTTCTGAACTGCGCATTGATCGGGTGAACGATATCTCTGTAGGTATCGTCGGGATTCTTGCGGCTGGGCATGACGATAAAGTGCTTGTCGCGCGCGTTGATTACCTTGACGTCGTGAAGTGCCAGTTCGTTGTCAAAGGTGACGGATACTATCGCCTTCATCGGACCGTCGTCGAAAAGCTTTCTTACCTTAATGTCGGTGATTTCCA
>CAZPYK010000021.1:0-19252 GCA_964590755.1 uncultured Ruminococcus sp.
CTCATCCACCGCTGCGCGGTCCCCCTTCCCCCACTGGGGAAGGCTTACGATGTGCAGTGCGAACATGGTGCGTAGCCGAAAGATAAAAATCTTGCGATCTATATTGAAACACCGTAGGGCGTGCTACCTCGCCTGCGGCGAGCTGCTGCTCCCGCCGAGAAGGTAAAAATCTTGCATTCTATCCATCTGTAGGCGATGTTCCAACTCTTGCCAAGGCTCCCTTGTGCAAAGGGAGCTGTCGGCGCAGCCGACTGAGGGATTGTCAAGACGAATACCTAACATCGTGCGGCGCTAACATATTTCGTAGCCCACCTCATCCACCGCTGCGCGGTCCCCCTTCCCCCACTGGGGAAGGCTTACAACGTGCGGTGCGAACATAGTGTGCAGACGCAAAAAAACTTGCAATCTTTCCGGCTACACCGTAGGGGCGAACTGCGTTCGCCCGTCGAGAAACGGTGTTGCGGGCGACCACAGGTCGCCCCTACGGGAAAGGTGCGAACATGACAAACAGCCGGGAGACGGATATCTTGCGCTCCGGCGCCTATGACCCGGATGACGCCGAAGCGTCACCCGGGCGAGTGCGTTATCAGCCCTTGATTCCGCTGCGGCTGACGCCCTGCATTATGTACTTGCGCAGGAACAGGAATACCAAAAACAGCGGGAAGGAGACCAGCGCGACCGCCGCCATCTGCACGGGATAGTTGACATCTCCCGTGGTGTCGGTAAAGGCATTGCGCAGTCCGTTGGTTATCAGCCGGTGCGCTTCGTCGTTGGCAACGAGGCGCGGCCACATATAGGAGTTCCACGAGCCCATCATCTTAAGTATCGTTATCGATATAAGCGTCGGAAGCGAGAGGGGTATCATTACCTTCCAAAGATATTTAAGGTCGCTCGTTCCGTCCACCTTTGCGGCAAGATAGAGCTCGTTGGGTATCTGCAAAAAGTTCTGACGAAGCAGATAAATATAAAACACGCTGACCAAAAACGGCACTATAAGCACCGTGAAGCTCTCCTTCCACCCAAAGGCGGATACTGTGATGTAGTTGGTGATGGTGAACAGCTCGCCGGGGATCATCATCGTCGCCAACAGCGCCGAGAACATGAGATCCTTGCCCTTGAACTCAAGGCGGGCAAAGGCAAACGCCGAAAGCACCGTGATGATAAGCGAAAGCACCGTCGAAACTATGCCGACATACGCGGTATTGAGAAAGAGCCGACCGAGATTTGCCTCGGTGAACGCGGCGGCGTAGTTTGAGACCATGACCGTTTTCGGCCAAAAGGTCGGAACGCTCTCGCGATATTCGCTCAGCGTTTTGAGCGACGAGTTTATCATCCAATAAAACGGAAAAATGATAATCAGTGCCATGACGCACAAAAACAGATAGGTGATCACCTTAACGCCGATCTTGACTATCTTCTGTTGCGTCGAGGTCCTGGCAAGATCCTTTTCATGCATTACAACGGAATCCATTTGGCACCTCTCAATAGTGTACTCTCTTCTTGCTGACCTTAAGGTTAACAAGAGTCACGGCAAGAATTATCAAGAAAAGAATGAGCGCGGCGGCGCTGGCGCGGCCCTCCTTGCCCTCTTCAAGAGCGTCATAGATAAATCCGACCATGGTGTTGAGTCTGCCCGCATCATCCGGCGGACCCATATTCTCGCCGAATATACCCACTATGCTGGTATATTCCTTAAAGCCGCCGATAAAGCCGGTAATGATAACGTAAGCCAGCATGGGAGAGAGCAGCGGAACGGTAATTCTTGTGAATATGCGGCTGCGGGAGGTCCCGTCGATGCGCGCGGCATCATAATACTGACGGTTGATGCTCTGCAGTCCGCCCAGCAGAATGAGTATCTTAAAGGGCAGCGCGTTCCAAACTATGTATACGATCATAACGACCATATTCGCTATTTTGTCGGAGCCCGCATTGATCCAGTTTATGGGGTCTACGTCGAAGAGTCCGATTATGTTGTTGATGATACCGGCGGTAACGATAAGCTGGTTTTCGGTCCCGTAGAAGCTGCCGACGATATTGAACATCGCCGCAAATACCATGCCTATGGCTATCGAGTTGGTCACATAGGGCAGGAAGAATATCGTTTGAAGTATCTTTTGAAATTTCTTGATCGAGTTGAGCCCCACCGCGATAAGCAGTGCGATGATCGTGGAGATCGGCACCGTGGCAAAGCAGAGTATCATGGTGTTGCCAAGGCAGTTCAAGAATCTCTTGTACTTTATGACCTTGATAAAATTGCCGAGCCCGAATTTGAACGTCACGCCGCCGACCGATTCAAGTCCGCTGTAGCCTTCAAGGAACGCCATGCGCACGGTGTTGATTATCGGCCACACGGTGAATATCAAAAGCAGGACGATGGCAGGCGAAAGATACAGCCACGCCTTGTATTGATTCTTTTTTTCCATTTGATCAACCTCCGAACGGGATCCTTTCCTCGGTGTCTCTGTCAAATATGAAGGTCTTGTTGGGCTTGAGCGTGAATTTTACCGTTTTTGCGTTGGGATCGACACGGTTTTCGGCTCCGATTATCGAGCGAATGACCGGAGTCTGCGCCGCGGGGTGCTTTGACACCACGCTGACGTCGCGTCCCATAACGTCGATGCCGGTCAGCTCGCAGGTGAAGCGTCCGCCCTCGTCGAGCACAAAGCCCTCGGGACGTATCGCCGCCCAAACATTGCCGTTCGGCACATGCTTGACATCAAGCACCGCCTCGTTGCCTATATAAAGCTTCTCGTTTTGCACGCGCCCCTCAAACACATTGATGGGGGGAGTGCCCAGGAACTTCGCGACGAACAGGTTGTGCGGGTCGTCATAGACCTTCTGCGGCTCGCCGACCTGCTGGACCACACCCTTTTTCATAACGACTATCATGTCGGAGATGCTCATCGCTTCCTCTTGGTCGTGCGTCACGAAAACGGTGGTTATCTTTGTTTCGCGCTGGATGCGGCGTATCTCCTCGCGCGTCTGCAGACGAAGTCTTGCGTCAAGGTTTGAGAGCGGCTCGTCAAGCAGCAAAACGCGGGGCATTTTGACAAGTGCGCGGGCAATTGCAACTCTCTGCTGCTGACCGCCGGAAAGCTCGCTGGGCTTGCGCTCCATCAGCTCGTCGATCTGCACCAGCCTTGCCGCCTCGTGCGCTCTGTCAAGCATTTCGTTTTTGGTAAGCTTGTCCGCACCCTTGAGGTTCTGGAGAGGGAAAAGGATATTCTGCTCTACCGTCATATGCGGATAGAGCGCGTAGTTCTGGAAGACCAGTCCGACGCCGCGATTTTCGGGAGAAAGGTCGGTAACATCATCCTCGCCGAAATATATCCTGCCCATCGTAGGAGTCTGAAGCCCCGATATCATGTAAAGAGTAGTGCTCTTACCGCACCCGGAGGGACCCAGAAGCCCGATAAGCTTGCCATCCGGTATTTCGATGTTAAAATCGTTTACCGCCACCACCTCTTCGTTTGATTTTTTGTTGCGGCTGGGAAAAATTTTGGTTACGTTCTGTAATACGATCTTCATCTGCCACCATGCCTTTCTTTACCGTGCCGCCGCGCGACAATCGGCATATGTATTATATATTATATTGTAATAAATTTTTATTCCGTTTTTGCCGTGTGCCGTTATTCCTCGCGACTCATGCGCTCTCTTGCCAGGCGCGCCTTATACGCGGTCAATTCATCGACGCTCTCGAATATGCGCTGTGTGGACATATCCACCGCCGCCGTGCCCGAAATAATGTCGTGCACGAGCCGGCGCTCCTTTGTGGCAAAGAACAATATGATCTGAAATACGAGATAAAGTCCCAGCACCGCCGTTCCGGTGATGCCGAGCATGCGAAAGAGTATCATTATTACAATGAATATCGGCACCATCGTCTCAAGCGTGTATTTGCCGAGCAGGGTGCGGACAAAGAGCATTACCGGGGTCAGCTTCACACCGTCGATGCGCACCAGCGCTATGCCGAACGCTTTTTTGCCCAGCGTCTGCCCGTTTCCGAACAGCAGCGGAACGACGAATTCCAGCCCCATATAGGCAAAAAGAAAGCTGAGCGATATAGTCATAACGGTAAGGTTCAAGACCATTCCGTACAGCCGCCCGCTCTCGCTGTCGGTCTGCAACGCCTTCGATGCCGAGTCAAAATTTGCCTTCTCATCGGCGGACATTGCCGTATATTCATCCTCGGTGATATCAAAGCTCACACCGTATTGCTCCTCGTACTTTGTATACAGCTCGTCAAGCTCTGTGGCATATCGATCGTAGCCGGTAATGGCGGATATGATAAAAGCTATACCCATGGTCAGGGTAACAAGAAGAATGGCATCAAACAAAAACGCCGATGCTCTTTTCCATATCGTGGGCTTTTTCAGCTCGTTCGACATACCCCGGAAACCTTCCTTTACCTTTTTTGCTTGAATTGCGTGATCATTCCCTTATATTATACCAATTCTTCACCGTAAATTCAAGTGCTTGCAACACAATTATCACGCCATTTTTCGACTTTTTTTGATTTTGCCCGTTTTTTGCGCCTTTTTGCCCGACTCGCGCCCATTCTCTCCAAAAAAGAAACCGGGCAAAGCTATTGACAAGAGAGGCGTTTTACATTATAATAACATTATCAAACAGATCCATCCAACGGAGGAACACAAGCATGGAACAAGCAAAGCTTAACGAGCTGCGTCGTCGCGCCGCCGCGGTGCGCATGGGCGTTCTTGAGGGCACTCACGCCGCCGCATCCGGTCACCCGGGCGGCTCGCTGTCAATAGCCGATATCATCACATATCTTTATTTTGAAGAAATGAACATCGACCCCGCAGATCCCAAAAAGGCGGATCGCGACCGTCTGGTGCTCTCAAAGGGACACACCGCACCCGCACTCTATGCCGCATTGGCGGAGCGCGGCTTCTTCCCGCGCGAGGATATCGCCACCCTGCGCCGCGTCGACTCATATCTTCAGGGTCACCCGGACATGAAGGGCACGCCCGGCGTGGACATGTCCACCGGCTCGCTGGGTCTGGGCATCTCCGCCGCCTGCGGAATGGCACTCGCCGCCAAGCTGGATAACGCCGCATGGCGCACATATGCCATCGTCGGCGACGGCGAATCGGAGGAAGGTCAGGTCTGGGAGGCGGCAATGTTCGCGTCTCACTATAAGCTTGACAACCTTTGCGTCATCCTCGACCTCAACGGACTTCAGATAGACGGCAGGATAACCGACGTTATGGATCCCACGCCGCATGACAAGAAGTTCGAAGCCTTCGGCTTCAACGTCGTTCACGCCGACGCGCACGATTTCGAATCGATAGCGTCCGCCTTTGCCGCCGCGCGCGCCGCCAAGGGCAAGCCCACCGCCATCATCGCGCATTCGGTCAAGGGCAAGGGCGTCTCCTTCATGGAAGATCAAGTCGGCTGGCACGGCAAGGCACCGAACGACGCCGAATACGAAGCCGCAAAAGCAGAAATAGCGGCATCACTCAATTCTTGAAACGGAGGGAACCGAAATGTCAGATACCATTAAGATAGCCACCCGCGAGGCATACGGCAACGCGCTTGCGGAGTTCGGAGACAAATATGATTTTGTGGTGCTGGATGCGGATCTTGCCGCCGCCACAAAGACCGGAATGTTTAAAAAGAAATTCCCCGACCGCTTTTTCGATTGCGGCATCGCCGAGGGGAACATGATGACGGTCGCCGCGGGGCTTGCCGCCGCGGGAAAGATACCCTTTGCTTCCACCTTTGCGATGTTTGCCGCGGGACGTGCCTTTGAGCAGATCAGAAACTCGATAGCCTACCCGCATCTCAACGTAAAGATCGGCGCAACTCACGCCGGCATCACCGTGGGAGAGGACGGCGCAACGCACCAGTGCCTTGAGGATCTGGGAGTTATGCGCACGATTCCCGGCATGGCGATAGTCAATCCCGCCGACGCCACCGAGGCGCGCGCCGCCGTCGAATGGGCGATAAATTACAAGGGTCCGGTATACCTGCGCTTCGGCAGACTTGCCGTGCCGGTGCTCTTTGACAAGGAGAGCTATAAATTCGAATTCGGCAAGAATACCGTCCTTCGCGACGGCACCGACGTCACGATAATGGCGACGGGAATCACCGTTGCAATGGCGCTTGAGGCGGCAAAAATGCTGTCCGATGAGGGCATTTCGGCGCGCGTGGTGAACGTTCACACCATAAAGCCGATAGACGTCGATAATATAGTAAAGAATGTTGCCGACACCGGCGCGATAGTCACCGTCGAGGAGCACAACATTATAGGCGGTCTCGGCTCCGCCGTCAGCGAGGTCGTGTGCGAACACTGCCCCGCTCCGGTCCTGCGCGTCGGAATCTGCGACACCTTCGGCCGCTCGGGTACCGTTCCCGCGCTGCTTGAGATGTACGGACTCACCCCCGCCGCCATCGCCGAAAAGGCAAAAGAGGCTCGGAATTTAGTTAAATAAAATTTCTTCGTACAGGTCACCGAGCCGCTGCTCCCGCCGAAAGATAAAAATCTTGCATTCTCTCCGGCTACATCGTAGGGGCGAACTGCGTTCGCCCGTCGAGAAACGGTGCCGCGGGCGACCACAGGTCGCCCCTACGGGAGAGGCGCGAACATGGAGCGTTGGAACGAGTACCTAACATCGTGCGGTGCGAACATATTTCGTAGCCGGACCTCAGCACAGCTGAGGTCATCGAGCTCGCCGGAAAGATAAAAATCTTGCGTTCTCTACGTCTGTAGGTGAGGTTCCGACGTTTGCCAAGCCTTCCCCAGTGGGGGAAGGGGGACCGCGTAGCGGTGGATGAGGTGGGCTATGCAGTGTGTTCGCACCGTACGATGTTGGGTATTCGTCTTAACAATCCCTCCGCCCTCGCCTGCGCTCGGGCACCTCCCTTTGCACAAGGGAGGCTTTGAGTATGTGCGAACATACAGCGTAGCCGTAAGATAAAAATCTTGCAACCATATACGGCTACATCGTAGGGCGTGCTACCTCGCCTGCGGCGAGCTGCTGCTCCCACCGGAAGATAAAAATCTTGCGTTCTCCACGGCTACATCGTAGGGGCGAACTGCGTTCGCCCGTCGAGAAACGGTGTTGCGGGCGACCACAGGTCGCCCCTACCGGGGTTGGTGCTAACATGGTGCACCTTATTCGTTCCGCCGCATGATCCAAAACGCGTGAAACAATCCCTCCGCCCTCGCATGCGCTCGGGTACCTCCCTTTGCACAAGGGAGGCTTTGAGTATGTGCGAACATACAGCGTAGCCGTAAGATAAAAATCTTGCAACCATATACGGCTACATCGTAGGGCGTGCTACCTCGCCTGCGGCGAGCTGCTGCTCCCGCCGAAAGATAAAAATCTTGCATTCTCTCCGGCTACATCGTAGGTGCGAACATAGTGCGTAAAATATAATTATCCCGGATGACGCAAAAACGTTATCCGGGATATTTTTATTATGTGCTATCTATATTGGTGTGGCAGATATGATAACAAAGGCGGCGGGAGCAACGGCTCGGAATTTAGATATATAAGATTTTTTTCATCGGTTACCGAGCCGCGAGTTCAAATGCTCACGCATTTGAACTCCAAAGATAAATATGATCTCCCCGCCCTACGATGCTGACATGTAGACAGCAAAATTTGATAGTTGATAATGTTCCGTGCCATTTATATTGATGTGGCAGATATGATAACGAAGTCCTTCATTTGCATAGTTCTACATGTTCCGTGCTATCTAAATTGGTATAGTAGATATGATTTTTATCTCACTATGGAGTTCAAATGCGTAAGCATTTGAACTCGCGCGAGGTAACCGGAATGAAGAAATCTTATTTAACTAAATTCCGAGCCGTCCTTCACCATCGGGGTATAAACATCAGATATCGATCAAACGTCACCAGAGATTTAAAAAACTAAATGTTCCGTGCTAACTATATTGGTGTAGTAGATATGATATCGAAGTTCTTCACCATCGGGGTATGAAGTTCGGATATAGATCCAACGTCACCCGAGCTTCAAAAAGAGTCGGTGGGCGGCGGCGATGGGATCGTTGCCCACGCGCAGCTCGTAATCGCAGATCTCGGCGTTGCGATATTCGAGATCCAGCGACATTATGCGGCGCATTTTGTCCTCGGGCGAGATATTTCTGCCGATAATGTCGAGCAGCACCTCGCTTTTGGGGCGATCGGTGAAGACCAGCATGGCGCGGCTGCGATAGAGGTTCTTCACGGTCAGCGCGCCACAAATGTCTATCGGTATCACGGCGCAATGTCCGCGCGCGACTATCGGCGCGATCTCGTCGTCGGAGGTTCCGAAATGATATTTGCTGTAAACGGTGGTTTCGATATATTTCCCGGCATCCTTTTCGCGCAGGAACTGCTCCTCATCGATAAAGCGATATGCGTCGGTGCTTTCGCCCTCGCGTGGCGGGCGCGTGGTGGATGTGAGCGGCTTTTCGAAGCGTTCGAGGCGGGTCAGCTCGCGTGCGATCTCATTTTTGAGCGAGCCGGAGGGGCCCACAAGACATACCACGCCGCCGTGCGAGAGATCTGGCGCTTTTTCGGTAAATGAGCTTCTGACCATTTTGCAGAGATGAAGAAAATCGTCATAGCTGTTCACCGACAAAAGCCCGGACATATCGGTGTTCCAGGGCTTGCGGAAGAGCACGGGGTATGCCGCTCGCGAGCTTGAGATGTTGTGCGCCGCGTCGTCAAGCAGGATATCCACCGCCATAACGTCCTTGCGTGTGCCGATTATGATATTTTCGGGCGGGACCTCGGGAAAATCCTTCATAAGCCGCTCGGCGCGCGCCGTCATGCATCCGGGCGGAACGGCGGTGATGAAAAAGATGTCGGCAAGACGGGAGAGCTCGCGCACGAATTTTTGCGCGCCGGCTATCACCGGCTGAGTGCGCACGAATTCGGGATCCGAATAAAACGCCATGCGCTCGTCGGCATGGCGGCCGTAATTTCCCCAGCCGGTGATCTCGTTGATGCTGACCGGCTCCTCGTCGGGATGCCGCGCGTTTATCAGCGAGAGCGCATATGAATTGCATTCGTAAAGCGTGTCGTCCACATCGAGGCCGACTCTGAGTCTGTATTTTCTCATTTATTTACATACCTTTCTCGGTAAATTGCATTTTTGCGGCATTTTTAAACCGCGATCCCGCAAAAGAGGTTGATTTTGCTTTGAATTTAATATATAATATAAATTGTAGTTTATATGATCCCTCGGTCGGCTGCGCCGAGGATTCAAGATCCGGCATTCGCCATGGCAAGCCTTCCCCAGTGGGGGAAGGTGCCGAGCGAATGCGAGGCGGATGAGGTGGGCTATGCAGTGTGTTTACGCCGCACGATGTTAGGTATTCGTTCCGACACACCATGTTCGTACCAACCCCGGTAGAGGCGACCTGTGGTCGCCCGCCCGGAGCCTTTGTTGCGGGCGAACGCAGTTCGCCCCTACGATGTAGCCGGATAGAACGCAAGGTCTTTTATCTTCCGGCGGGAGCAGCAGCTCGCCGCAGGCGAGGTACCACGCCCTACGATGTAGCCATATATGGTTGCAAGATTTTTATCTTGCGGATGCGCACCATATTCGCACCGTCCCCTACATTTCGCACAATCTATACGTCTGTGTCGTAGGGCGGGGGCTTGCTCCCGCCGCCGATCGTCGCGTTGTTTTACGTTGGCGCACCATGTTCGCGCCGCACCAAAGCCTCCCTTGTGCAAAGGGAGGTGCCCGAGCGCAAGCGAGGGCGGAGGGATTGTTTCATTTTGAAATCCGCAAGCTGCTTCCGGACTTCAAATGCGTGAACATTTGAAGTCATGACGAGGAAACCTAATTATAAACTCTGCATTGAATCACATTCCGAATCCGCACCCAAACTTCGGACTTCAAATGCGTGAGCATTTGAAGTCATGACGAGGTAACCTAATTATAAACTCTGCTGTGAATCACATTCCGAATCCGCACCCAAACTTCGGACTTCAAATGCGCGAGCATTTGAAGTCATGACGAGGAAACAGAACCATCAAATCTGAAGTGCACTAATCCAAAATCTGCACCCAAACTTCGGACTTCAAATGCGTGAGCATTTGAAGTCAAGGTGAGGAAACAGAACTATCAAATCTGAAACACACTAAATTCCGAACCTATTATACAATAAAAATATAAATTTGGCAATACCAAAAGAAAGAGCAATGACATGTTTGAAGAAATTTTGCGCGAGATAGAGGCGCACGAGCGCATCATCATCCACCGACATCAAAAGCCGGACGGCGACGCCATAGGCAGCCAGACCGGACTTAAACTGCTGATCAAGGAAAATTATCCGAACAAAGAGGTCTACGCGGTGGGCGATCCCGCGGGGAGATATGCCTTCATCGAGGGCTCCGAGCCGGACGAATTGCCCGACTCCGCCTTCGACGGCGCGCTGTCTATACTGCTTGACGCATCCTCGCCCGCGCTCATCAGCGACTCGCGCTATACCCTTGCCGCCAAAACGGCGCGAATAGACCACCACATATTTATCGAAAAATTCGCCGATATCGAGGTCGTGGATACCTCCTACGAAAGCTGCTGCGGACTTATCGCCGAGCTGGCACGCGAGAGCGGCATTCGACTGACCCCGACGGCGGCAAAGGCACTGTATACCGGAATGGTCACCGACTCCGGGCGCTTTCGCTATTCCTCGACAAACGCGCACACCTTTGAGCTTGCCGCGTATCTCTACGGCACCGGCTTTTCCGCCGCGGATATTTACACCGAGCTGTATTCCGACGATTTTCGCATGCTGCGCGCCCGCGCGGAATTCACCCTTAAGATCAAATTCACCGAGCACGGCGTCGGTTACATATACACCACGCGCGAGGAGCTTGCCGCCTCGGGGCTTGACACCTTCACCGTCTCGCGCGGCATGGTCGGCACCATGTCGGACATTCGCGGCGTGAATATCTGGGTCAATTTCACCGAGACCGAGGGCGGCGTGCTGTGCGAGATACGCTCAAACAAATACAATATCAATCCCATTGCCGTAAAATACGGCGGCGGCGGACACGCCATGGCAAGCGGAGCGACGCTGGGCGACCGCGCCGCGGCGATGTCACTGCTTGCGGATCTTGACAAAATGACGGAAACGAATTCGTGAAAGGACAGAAAATGGCAAACACCGAAATAAAGCAAAAGATACTGGCAAAGATCAAGGAATACGACAAAATAGTCATCTCGCGCCACATCCGTCCGGACGGCGACGCGGTCGGGTCGACGCTGGGGCTTGCCCGCATGCTGTCGCTGACCTATCCCGAAAAGGATATTCGCGTGGTGAATTCCGACTACGCCGAATACACCGCCTTTTTGGGTACCGAGAGCGAGCAGCCGGGCGATGACTTTTACTCCGACGCGCTGGTCATCGTGATCGACACCGCCACTCCCGATCGGATATCAAACAAAAAATGGCAGATGGGTCGCGAGGTGATAAAAATAGACCACCACATTCCCGTCTCCCCCTACGGCGACATAATGTGGGTCGAAGAGCACCGCGCGGCGGCAAGCGAGATGATAGCCGACTTTTATATGACCTTTCGCGATGAGCTGGTCCTCGATCGCGAGGCGGCGACCTGCGTATATACCGGCATCGTCACCGATTCGGGGAGATTCCGCTTTCGCAGTGTCTCGGGCGACACTCTGCGCTGTGCCGCCGCCATGCTTGAGGCGGGCATCGACACCGAAAGCCTTTATGCCGAGCTTTATCTTGAGGAGCTCGACGCGCTGAAGTTCCGCGCATATGTCTACGAAAATATCAAAATGACCGAGCACGGTGTGGCGTACATCTACGTCGACAGCGCCATGAAGTCGCGCTTCTCGCTGAGCGACGAGGAGGCATCCGCCGTCGTCAGCGCACTGGATTCTATCAAGGGTTCGCTGATCTGGATAGCCTTTATAGACAACGCGGACGGCGCCACCATCCGCGTGCGTCTGCGCTCCCGCTTCGTCACGGTGGACAAGCTGGCAAACAAATATCGCGGCGGCGGGCATGACTGCGCAAGCGGAGCCACGCTCTACTCCCCCGACGAGATCGGCGCGCTGCTTGGCGACGCCGACGAGCTGCTCAAAAATTACAAAGAAAGTCACGAGAATGCAAAATGAAGATACTTATAGCCAACGATGACGGCATCCGCTCTCGCGGCATCGTCGACCTTGCCCGCTGGGCGCGGCGCTTGGGAGAGGTAACGATCTGCGCTCCCAAGACCGAGCAGAGCGGCAAGAGCCACGCAATAAACATATCCACCCCCTTCGAAATAAAAAAAGTCGACTTTCCGGTCGACGTCAAGGCGGCATATTCGGTCGATTCCACCCCCGCCGACTGCATCCGCTTCGGCATGCTCTCCGCGGGCGAGGAATTTGACCTGGTGCTGTCCGGCATAAATCGCGGCTATAACCTGGGGCGGGACATAGTCTATTCCGGCACCGTGGGCGCGATATTTGAGGCGGCGTATTTCGACAAGCCCGCGCTTGCCTTTTCGACGAGCGCCAAGGCGTTTGCCGAGAAGCGCTCGGGTCCCGTTGTGAGCGAGGAGTTGCTCGATCGCGTGTGGGAATACATTCGTTCCGAGAAGCTGCTCGAACGCTCGCAGGGGCTGCTGAATATCAACTTTCCGAGCCCCGAGCGCATGTCAAACGCCGAATGCGCCATATCGCTGACGCGGCAGGGCGGACCCTTCTACCGCGATGTTTTCGAACGCCGGGAGGACGGGCTTTACCTCGCCCGCGGCGTTTATGTTTACGAAAATCGACACGACGGAAGCGTCGACGCCGATGTCGTTCACGACGGCGGCATCTCCGTCACCCCCCTCACCGTCGACCGTTCTTTTAAGCTCGGGTGAGCGAATGCGAACCCGAGCTTCACACCACGTTCGCACCAACTCCGTAGGGGCGACCTGTGGTCGCCCGCAACACCGACTTTTGACGGGCGAACGCAGTTCGCCCCTACGATGTAGCCGGGAAGAATACAAGATTTTCATCTTTCGGCGGGAGCAAGCCGAATATCGTATTATTTTTACGTCTGTGCACCATGTTCGCACCGTACATTGTAAGCCTTCCCCAGTGGGGGAAGGGGGACCGCGCAGCGGTGGATGAGGTGGGCTACGCAGTGTGTTCACGCCGCACGATGTTAGGTATTCGCTCCGTCGCCCCATGTTCGCACCGCACGATGTTAGGTACTCGTTCCGACTTGAAACAACGCACCCCGGGAGGCACATTTCTGCCTCCCGGGGTATCATTTTCGATTTTTATTACTTTATTACACGGTCTTCTCTTTGCTTCTGCGCAACGTTCTGAGCAGCTGCTTCAGCATTGCGTCAAGGCTCTTTATATCCTCATTGCACTCATTCAGGGCATCCATATCGTATTCGACGGATCGAAAACCGTCGCGGCATTTGAGATACACATGCGTGCATCTCCCGTTTTCGGAAAGCTCGCTCACCGCAAGCTCGTCCGACGCGGCATACCGCTTTGAAAGAGCATCTATTCCGCTGAGCACCGAACGCACCATGGGCGGTATCTGCTTTCCGTTGCGCCCGAATCGCGACGGCCTTGCCTCCTCCGAGCTGCAATACAGCCCGACACTGCCGTCCCTTGTGCAGGTCAGAGTTATAAATCGCGAGCGCACGGGAATGTCCGCCAAAAGCGCCAAAACGCATCCCATGCCATCGGCGGCAGAATCAAGCTTTTCGTCAAACCGCTTCAACGCCTCGACGGCGGCATTGCGATCTTCAAAATAAGCTCTGCTCTGAATATGTCTTTCTCTGTTTCCGCTCCTTCTCATAACATATCGGACCTTTCTGTTTTTGAGCTCGGGACAGAATGACACGGCATCAGCTCAAGCATTCCCCGCGGCCATGCGACAGCATTAAAGCACCGAACGAAGCTTTTCGGTATTTTCCTTTACGCTGCCTGTTTTTGCATATATGCTGGAGGTTCCTGCGACAAATATATTCGCTCCCGCGCGGCTCATCTTTGCCGCGTTTTCAAAGCTGACGTTGCCGTCGACCTCTATTTCGACATTTTCGTATCCGCGCTCGTCAAGCATGCGGCGCAGGCGAGTTATCTTCTCCAGCGTTTGAGGTATCAGCTTCTGACCCGCAAAGCCGGGATTCACCGTCATAAGCAGAACGCCGTCGATGTCGGGAAGTATCTCGTCAAGAACGTTCAGCGGCGTGCCGGGATTAAGCACCGGCATCGGCTTGGCTCCGCGGTCGCGTATCGCGGCAAGCGTGCGCTGGATATGCGGCTCCGCCTCCACATGAACGCCCACAAAATCGCCCTCGCGCAGATCGAACCAATCAAGCTTCAAGTGCGGCTCGGTGATCATAAGGTGCAGATCGAGCGGAATGGGACAGTTTTCGTGCAGCTTGCGCACAAAATCGGTTCCCAAGGTGTAGTTCTGAACAAAAACGCCGTCCATTATGTCGATATGCAGGTATTCTATCCCGCATTCCTCAAGCGTTTTCAGCTCCGCGCCGAGATTCAAAAAATCGGCGCACATAAGCGAAGGTGATATTTTTTTTGCCAAAGACATTTTATTTTATTCCTTTCTATTTTATACTCGGGTGGCGTTGGATCTATATCTGAGCTTTTATACCTCGATGGTGAAGGACTGCGTTATCATATCTACCATACCAATATAACGAGCACGGAACATTTAGGGCCATGCAAATGAGAAACTTCGATATCATATCTACTATGCCAATTTAGATAGCACGGAACATTTTCAAACTCGGGTAGCGTTTCTGCGATATCTGATGTTCACACCCCGCCCCTAAAGGACTTCGTTATCATATCTGTTATATCAATATAGATAGCACAAAATATTATCAACTGTCAAATTTTGATATCTATACGGTTGCGCATTTTGTTCACACTAATCCCGTAGGGGCGACCTGTGGTCGCCCGCAACACCGACTCTCGACGGGCGAACACAGTTCGCCCCTACGATGTTGACGGATAGATAGCAAGATTTTCATCTTTCGGCGGGAGCAAGCCCCCGCCCTACGACGTAGCCGTATATGGTCGCAAAATTATTATCTTTTTGGCTTCGCACCATGTTCGCACCGCACGTTGTAAGCCTTCCCCAGTGGGGGAAGGTGGCACGGCGTAAGCCGTGACGGATGAGGTGGGCTATGCAGTGTGTTCGCACCGCACGATGTTAGGTATTCGCTCTGGCGCCACATGTTCGCACTTCTCTCCGTAGGGGCGACCTGTGGTCGCCCGCAACACCGACTCTCGACGGGCGAACACAGTTCGCCCCTACGGTGTTGACGGATAGATCGCAAGATTTTCATCTTTTCGGCGGATTAAAACAATCCCTCAAGCGGCTACGCGCCCTACGATGTAGCCGGATAGCTATCATTATTCTTATCACCTATTATATCACAAATCCGCCACTCATTCAATGCCGCGCGATTGCAAACCGAAGATAATTTATATTTTTATTACCGAAAATTCACAAACGGTCGGGCTCGGTGCGGCTTTATTTTGCCGCATCCTTTTTTATCCAATCGATCAGCTCCTCAAGATGAGCATACTTCGGCACCGCCGCGCCGTCAAGCTTGGGGCGCTGTGCGTTCACCATCTCAAGCCCGGTCTCGTAATCCAACTGACGCGGCTCATACTCCTCATTCTCCCGCTGGCGCGTCCAACCGGTATAAAGCCATGACGCGGGGCGGGCATCGTGTCTCCACGGGCGCGTCTCCCAATAATACGCGCGGAAGGGATCGCGCTTTTGATTCATTCTTTCAAGCAGCTCGTCGTGCATGCCGTCGCGAACATCGGCATACGCCTCGTCGTTTATCAGATTGCGGCATTCGTACGGATCCGCCTCAAGGTCATAAAGCTCATCGTCCGAAAGCAGGTTCAGCACCAGCTTCATCTTCCCCTTGACAAGACAGCGCATGATCTGAAGTCCGCCGAACAGGTCATGATCCTGCTCAAAGCGCCCGAATTCGATGATAAAAGCGTCATCCGCGGGCGCGTTTTTGTCATACGCGGTGCGCAGTATGCTTCCGCCCTCCAATTGCTTGGGGATCGGCAGACCGAAAAACTCCATTATCGTGGGACAAACGTTGATGTGCGAGACCGGCGCGCGATCATACACCTCGCCCTTCAAGCCGCCCGGCATGCGCATGATGAACGGAATGCGCGCCACGTCGTCATATGCGGCGGGGCCTTTGGCGAACAGACAATGACTGCCCATCAGGTCGCCGTGATCCGATGTATATATCATCGCCGCGTCCTTCGGAGCGGCATCCGCAACTCTGCCTATAAGGCTGTCGACGTAGGAATTGCAGCCGAAGAAATATTTCTTCTTTATTTTAAACTTATCCCTGTCCGGGCAAGGCTTTTGCGCCGCCCAGATCCTTTGATGTATCGGCTTGCCCTCAAGCGTGTCATACACCGCGGGGGTCTTGGGGAATTCGTAATTCTTATACATCGAGGCATAGGGCTGTGGGCAGAGATAGGGTCCGTGCGGCTCGTCGAAGGAGACCACCAGAAAATAATCCTCGTCGCGATATCTCTCCATAAAATCGAGCGCGCGCTTCATCACCCGACTGCCGTATGTAAAGTCGGGGTCGATATCCTCGTAATTCATCGTTTGAGTCAAGCGCGACTTTATGCGCTCGTCATCCGAGCCCAATTCTTCAAGATATCGGCGCATATCATACCAATATTCGGGATCCCAACCGTCGGGGCAGCGTCCGTTGCCGAAATAATCGCCGCCGTCAAGGTGCCATTTTCCGATATACGCGGCATGTATGCCGTTGTCGTGCAGGCGCTGACCTATGGTGTGGACGTTATCCCCCAGCGGCATGCAGTTTGCCCACGAGCCGCAGGATGAGGGATAAAGCCCGGTGAAGAGCCCGGCGCGCGCCGGGCCGCAGACCGGCTGAGTGGTATACGCGCGCTCGTATCTCACGCCGTCGGCGGCGATACGATCGATGCACGGGGTGGAAAGACCTGTTTCTTTATAGCAGTTGACCATGTCCCAGCGCTGGGTGTCGGTCATGATAAGGACCATCTGTCTTTTCATTTTCGCATCATCCTTTATAGATATCTTACTTTTGTTTCTTGTTAAACACCAAGAGCTTGCTGAGCACGTAATTGAGCACCGTGACCACAACGACAGAAACGAGAGTCGCTATCATGTCGGCATCGATGTCGATGATGAATCTGAAGCCGACAAAGCCGCAGGCGATCAACAGCATGGGAACGAACACCCCGAGTGCCCATTCAACAAAATAGGTTCCAAGTCTTGAGGCGACAAACCTGCCGAACTGCTTCAAAACGGCTGTTTTTTCGCTGACTTTGTCCTCAAAAACCCATTTTTTGTTGGTGAAGTAAGCAAATATGACTCCCGCGACCCAGCCGACACTTATCGCGACGGTGCGAAGCACGGCTACGCGATGATCGGAATTGTCCGAAAGCTCAAGCGACATTGCCGCGGCAACCGGATAGAGCACGGCGAAACGAACGCCGTAAGCCACAACGGTAGTTAAAAGTCCGACAAAAACATATACGATCAGCTCGCGATATTTTTCAAACAGTTTTTTCATTATCTTACTTTTTTATTTTTATTGCCTGTGCCATGTCGGACCCGCGGGGGTATCGACTATAACTATTCCTCGGGCGGTCAGCTCGTCGCGTATACGATCCGCCTCGGCAAAATTCTTTGCCTTTTTGGCTGCGGTTCTTGCGGCGACGAGAGCCTCTATCTCCATAGCCTCGGGGTCTCCCGCGTGTGCGGCGGCAGCTGCGGCGGCGGCTTCCTCCTTCTTGCGTGCCTCCTCGGCAATCTGGGCGCGTGCCGCGTCGGTCAGCGAGAGAGAGAGCACTCGGTCGAAATCATCGATGGCGGCAAGCTTTGTTGCGGCGTTGGTTTTTGCCTTCAGCACGTCGTAGAGCGCGGTCACGGCGAGAGAGGTGTTGAGGTCGTTGTCAAGCGCCTCGCAAAAGCGTCCGCGCAGGGCGGCGAGCGCTTCGGGATCCACATCCGAGGGAGCCTTTTCGTTCTCGTTTATCAGCGCCGCAACCTTTTGCACCAGCTTTTTGTAAGCCGTCATAGCGTTATCCAGATTCTCATAGCTGAACACCAGCGACTTGCGGTAGTGCGATTGCAGGCAGAAGAAGCGATATGCCAGCGGATCGTAGCCCTTTTCGCGAAGCAGTGCGACCGTCAAAAATTCGCCGCTCGACTTGCTCATTTTGCCGCTTTTGGTGTTGAGGTGAAGCACATGGAACCAATAATTGCACCATTTGTGCCCCAGATACGCCTCGCTCTGCGCTATCTCGTTGGTGTGGTGGGGAAAGGCGTTGTCGATTCCGCCGCAGTGGATGTCCATTCGCTCGCCGAGATACTTTACGGCGATGGCTGAGCATTCGATATGCCAACCGGGGTAACCGACGCCCCAGGGGCTGTCCCATTTAAGCTCCTGAGAATCGAATTTCGACTTTGTGAACCACAGCACAAAATCCGCCTTGTTTCTCTTGTTGCCGTCCGCCTCGACGCCCTCGCGCACGCCGACGGCGAGATCTTCCTCGGTGAAATCGTGGAAGACGTAATATTTTTCAAGCTTTGAGGTGTCAAAATAGATATTTCCGCCCGCCTCGTAGGCATAGCCCTTGTCCATCAGCGACTTTATCATTTCGATAAACTCGGCAATGCAGCCGGTGGCGGGCTGAACGACGCCCGGCTTTTTGATATTCAGCGCGCGGCAGTCCTCAAAAAAGGCATCGGTATAGAATTTTGCTATCTCCATCACGGTTTTGTGCTCGCGACGCGCGCCCTTTAGCATCTTGTCGTCGCCGGTGTCGCCGTCGCTCGTCAGATGCCCCACGTCGGTGATATTCATCACGCGTGTGACGTCATAGCCGGAATATTCAAGATATTTCTGCAGAATGTCCTCCATGATATAGGAGCGCAGATTGCCTATGTGAGCATAGTGATAGACCGTCGGACCGCAGGTGTACATTTTCACCTTGCCCGGCTCGTTTGGAATGAATTCCTCGCGTTCGTGCGAGAGCGTATTGTAAAGTATCATTTTTATTTTTTCAGCCTTTCTTTTTATTCAAGCGCTGTTTTTTGTTGTGTATCGTGTTCGTGCCGCATGTTGTTGGGTACTCGCTCCGGCGCACCATGTTCGCGCCGCACATCGTGAGCCTTCCCCAGTGGGGGAAGGTGCCGAGCGAATGCGAGGCGGATGAGGTGGGCT
>CAZPYK010000022.1:0-18966 GCA_964590755.1 uncultured Ruminococcus sp.
TTAGCACTACGATCTCCAAAACCACCTTTTACCGCTACATAGAGAACGGCGTTTTTCTGACACTGACAAATAAAGATCTACCTATAAAGCGTAATAAAGACACACAAAAGTACGATAAGGTTCAAAGAGCTGCCCGTCCGTCCAAAGGGGAAAGTATAGAGAACAGACCGCCGGAGATACTGAAGCGCTTTACTTTCGGTCATTGGGAAATGGATTGTGTTGAGGGCAAGAAAGGCACGAAGAAAACACTGCTTGTTCTGACCGAACGCAAAACCCGTAATGAAATAATGCGTCTGATGAAGGATAAGACTATGGCAAGCGTTGTAAAGGCATTGGATGCAATTGAGCAAGAGTTAGGGTATGAGCTATTCTGCCAGATATTTCAAACGATTACCGTTGACAACGGCTCTGAGTTTTCGGCGTGTGCAGATATGGAGCGCAGCATAACCCGTCCGGGGCAGCAAAGAACAAAGCTCTACTATTGCCACCCTTATAGTGCTTATGAGCGTGGATCAAACGAAAACTAGAATCGGATGGTGCGTCGGCATTACCCGAAGGGCTATGACTTCACGCATACAACAGCAGCCGAAATAAGCAAGGTGGAGAAGTGGATCAACAACTATCCCCGCGAGATGTTTGACTACTATAGCTCTGCTGACCTGTATAACGCCTGCTTAAACAGTATCGTTTGCGGCTAATGCGCGGCAAAACTGTGTCTAAATTGTAAACATTTGCGATTTTTCTTATTTTTTCGCACAAACTACTTGACTTCACCTTTTTGGTACACTTATTATTTTTCTTGCCGTATGTACGCCTTTCCGCCGCGGGAGCGGATCGCCGCCGCTCCCCGAATGACCTACCTTCTCTTAACTCAAACCGTACCGGTCACGGTCAGTTCACCGACGCCGGGTGTTATCGACCATCTGCCGTCTGTGCCTTGCGTATAAGTCGCGGCGGGAACGGTGATCCTGCCCGCCAATGTCGCAAAGGTCCCGGTTGCCGTGTTATAGCTGTAATCAGTACCGGCGGTCAAAGCGTTGCCGTTAAATGTGACAGTGATATTCTCAAGTATCGGATCGAAGGTGTCCGTAAGCACCACCAGATCATCCGCGGTTGCGGCAAGACTGCCGGCGTTTTCGATAACGAAGGTGTAGGTCAATTTACCGTTTTCGGTCACGCTTGCCGGGCATATCGCTTTGCTTATGGTAAGTGCGGCGCGCGGTCGCATCGCGACGGTCGCTTCGGCTGTAAGAGAAGACGAAAGCCCTCCTCCCGTGACGGTCGCGGTGTTGGTTATAGTCGCCTCAATGCCGAGCGGAGCGTAATCCGTAAGCGTGGCCTCGTACACAAGCATGACATTGCCTCCCGCCGGAACGCCGATGCCGCCGAACGCGAGAGGCGGTCCCGCGGTCACCGTCGGCGCGGTCTGAAGCACACCGTTGATATAATAACGCACCGAACCTGCGGTATACTCCAACGGATACAGCGTGGTTGTATCCAACGTGTACGCACCGAGATCATCCGTCACGGTCATCCCGTTGAGTGCCGTGGTTCCGCTGTTGACCAAAGATATCACATAGGTCAGAGTGTCGCGCGCTTCGTAGGTATCGCCGAGCGCGGATTTGGTCGCGGTCAATATTTCCACCAGCTCCCCCGTAACGGTGTTGGATTCGGTCCTGCCGCCCGAGTAGGACAGCGTTGCAACATTTGTAAATCTTGCCATGTCTTTCTCCATTCTGCCGCCGTGCGGCGGCATGCGTTTTATTATTCGGGGTCCTTCCCCAATAACATAATACGCAAAAAGCAAAAACATGTGAAAACGAGCGTTTTTTGTCGCGGTGACTCAAAGCAACACCGTGCCGCGAAAGACCTCGACCGCCTCGCCTCCGAGCGAAAGAGCTCCGTCGGAACCGTACACGACCGTCAACTCACCGCCGTCTGCCGACACCGTTATGTTCTCACCGGACGCGCAGTATCCGTTAAGCACCGCCGCGACCGCCGAGGCGCACGCACCGGTGCCGCACGCGCGCGTAATACCGCTGCCGCGCTCCCACACACGCATACGCAAGCGGGTCCTCGAAACGACCGTAACAAATTCGACATTAACTCGATCCGGAAATATCGCGGCACGTTCGACAGCTGCGCCGTCGCGGCAAAGCGCGGCATCGGTCGGCACGTCCGAAAAGATCACACAATGCGGATTTCCCACGGAAACGCAATTGACTGCGAACTCCTTGCCGTTTATCGCGATCCTGCGATCGATCACCCCGTCACCGTCCATGAGCACGGGGATCCGACACGGCGCAAGCTCGGCGCGCCCCATATCCACCACAGCCCCCACGGCAACGCCGCACGACGTGAGCACGCGAAGTCGACGTATGCCCGACAGCGTTTCGACGGTCATCTCATCCGACGTGACGCGACGGCTGTCATAAAGATATTTACCGACACAGCGAATAGCGTTTCCGCACATTTTTCCCTCGCTGCCGTCACTGTTGAACATCCGCATTCTTGCATCAGCAACATCGGAAGCCCCTATGAGCACCAGACCGTCTCCCCCTATGCCGATATGGCGTTCACACAATCGCCGAGCGAGAGACGGCGCTTCGTCAAGCATGCGGTCGCTCTCGTTGATAAATATATAATCATTTCCGCAGCCGTGCATTTTTACAAATTCGATCTGCATCGCGACTTCTCCTCTCTTCAAAAGCACAACAGCAGCACGCCGGAAGTTGCTTTATGTTCAGATTATATGCCATAACTCGGAACAAGTCAAGCATATTTCGGGTGTTTATTTTATAAGAATAAAAAATTTACATTTATTTTGTGGCTTCCGGGGTTGCTTTTTTTCGATAATATGTTATACTATAATAAATACATTCGCTTCATAATAAAAGGAGGATACTGTTATGTGCCTGTTCAGAAAACCCGAAAAGCCTCACTACGGTAAGGTTATAGCCATTACCGTCGGAGTTACGCTTGCCGTTGCCGCTGCGCTTTACGCCGCATACCGCTTCTTTGCGGAGCGTTGCTGCTGCTATGACGATTGCTGCGACTGTGACTGCGATTGCGACTGCGATTGCGATTGCGACGACGAGCTTTTCGATGACGAGGACGACGATACCGATGACGTTGAGGTCGAGGTAGAGGAAACTTCCGACGAAGAGAACGCCGACTGAGAAAAAAACAACACCACGGGCTGCCGCTCATTGCGGCAGCCCGTGGTGTTTTTGGGAAACCAATCTATTCAAAAGCTTTTGTGATCGTTTCAAGTGCCTTTTCAAAGGTTCCGACCACTTTCTTATACTGCGTGGTATAGGATATCGAGGAATTGAGCGCCGCCTTGCGGAACATGTTTGCGGTAGCACCGCCGAAGGTATCCGCGTACAGACGACCGACATCGAAGCTTATGTTTTCGCGAATGATATCGTACATGCGGCTTGCCGTGGAGTTACTGGCATAGCGCACCTTCATGGCAGCTTCAAACACCTTGGGGGTGACGCTTCTGTAGTTTTCGGAGCCCATTGCCTCCAGCACCGCAGAGCTGGCATCTATATCGTGTGAACCGCGGTTGATGGCGTACATCGTAAAGGGATGTCCGACATTGGTGACATAATTTTCCTGATCGGAGGAATATTTGGGCTGCGGAACTATGCCGTAGCTGAATTCGATGCGTCCGTTGTTTTCCGAGTTATCCTTGCCCGCGACTATGAACACACGGTCGGTGATCATAAGTGCGCGCTGCTCAAAGAATATTTGGCGGATATTGATCGAGTTTGTGTGATATGCGCCCTCTGCGCTGAGCAGAGCGGATACGCGAGATATCATATCAAGCTGCTTTTCGCCGTTCGCAAACTCCGGTGACATGGCAAGGTTGCCATCCTCATCCTTTATAACGGCGGTGATTCCCGCGGCGGTCTGGAAAGCGTCGATGTTGGTCTCGTAGATAACAAAACCGTATTTATCCCCATCGCTCTTGTCGTTGCTGGCATCAAGATCCATGTAGATGTCCTTGACCATTTCGTACATGTTGTCGATGACCCATTCATTGGAATCGACAAGATCGTAGGGGGTCTTTTCGATCTGATACTCATTTGCAAGCCCCTCGTTGTAGAAGGTGGCTATCATCATCCAAAGCAGGTTGGTGGAGATGTCTCCCGAGCAGAAGAAGAGCTTATCGTTGATCATGCACTCGTCTATAAGTGCGTTCGGCCACCAGGGCTTTTCAACATCAAAATATTCGGTCTCCATAAGGTTTTGGGTATATCCTTGAAGCGTGAGCTGGCAAGGCGTACGGCTGTATGTCGCATAGATGTCATATTCGCAGGGTGAAGCTTGCGCATCTGCCGCGACCTTGGACATATACTTCTGCTGGTTGGAGGTGGAGCTGCCGTGAGTTTCGACGAACTCTATCTTCACGCCGAGGCGCTCCTCTACTTTACTGTTTCTGGCATCAACGGCATCACCGACCATGTCGCTGTTCTCACTGGTGGAGAAGAATTCGGTCATGGTGTAGTCATCCCACATAAGAATGGTGATGGTATCGTTCAGATCCATTTTCTCGGGCAGACCGTCCTTCAGATAGCCGTTCTCGTCGAGAGTGGGATCCGAGGTTTCTTCGACAACGCCGATCGGCGCATCGGTTGAGGCGGTGGTGTCGTCCTCATTGTTTTTTGTACCCGCCTCACTGCACGAGACGAGAAGCGACAGGGTCATGAGAAGCGCAAGAATAAGTGCTGAGATCTTTTTCATGATCGTTTTTCCTTTCGCGGCGGGTCGATAAAGCACGACCTGCCGCATTTTTTATTTTTGACTGTTTCGGCAGTCTTTTTCAGCTTATGTCTGCCGAGAAAAGATGTACCTCCTCGGCGCCCCATGTGGCGTCAAAGCGTATCTTGACATTTTTGGCGGCAGTGTTCAAAGGAATGCGCACAAGAGAGTTGTGGCACTTATCGGTGCTGTAGACGAGCTTGCCGTCACACTCCACCGAGAAGCTCTTGACAAGAGTTTTTGCGACCTTGACCTGTGCAAAATCCAGACCGCGGTTGCAATGCTGGCAGAAAACACGCATTTTTGCGTTCGGCGTTATCGATTCGCGTGAGAAATCGGGGTCGAAGACCATGCGCAGTGTTTTTAACTCGCGTGCGGTACCGAAGTCAAACTCAAGCGTAGAGCCGACGGGCAACACGGCATAGTTTCTGTTCATGTCCGCATCCGGGCGCTCAATGCCGTTTTGAAGCAACGCAAGCTCCTCCGCGGGCAGATTTATCGAAGCGTTTTGGGTGGCATTCGGTATTGCACGAACAAAACCGGGCAGGTACGCGCCGTCGTCCTGAAGCCTGCTCTGCAACTCACGGGTATAGAGCTTTGATACTCCGTCGGGACATACATCATGTTCGGTGCAGAGGGCAGCCGCCTCACCGACAGCCATTCCCATAAGCGAGCAGGTCGCCATAACACGCGTCGAGGATATAGCCGCGTGAGTTGCGCTGATATTTCTTCCGGCGAAGAAAAGATTCTCTACATTTGAAGAATAAAGCACACGATAGGGTATGCCGTAGGGCGAGGGCGTGGGGTAGAGGGTGGATGCCGAATCGGTCGCCTCCGCCTTGAAGCCCGCGGGGTTGTGGTCATCCATCGGCCAACCGCCGAAGGCTATCGTATCATCAAATTTTCCGCCCGCCTCAAGATCGTGCTGAGTCAGAGTGTAAGCGCCGACATATCTACGGGATTCGCGCTTGCCGGGCAAAAAGCCGACCCAATCAAGCTCCCAGTTTTCGGCGTGATGATCGCCGTAGTTTTTGATATGATCCCAAACGCCGAAGGCTATTTTGAGAAGTTCGTCGCGAAGCCACTCCGCGTCGTGAAGGGAATCGTTTTCGCCGCCGAGCTCTATCCACCAGAAGTTGGTCTTGGAGGTGCCCAGATCATGCGTGCGCGTGCACTGCGAGATCTTTTTGATATCCACGCCTGCTATGCTTGCGCCGGAGGCGAGCAGAGCCTCGGTGCTGTTATCTCCTTTGAAGGGCTCCTCGTCCGGAAGCGAGAATCTCTTTTTTCCGGTGCCGACAAAATCGCCGTCCTCGGGATATACGTAAGCCCATTCCGGGGGAGTGAATTTCACCGGGTGATCTGTCTCTCTTGCCTGAAGCAGGCAGGACATGCCCATGGTCTTGCGGTCGGCGGTCTCGGGGCCTATGGATTCGCCGAATTCGCCGTGTCCCTCGCGTCCTACGCGCCATTCTGCACCGGTGATCGTCGCAAGCACCGAGTCGCCCGAGCAATCGGAATAATATTTGGCTTTTACCGTGTGCCAGGTGTAGGTGGTCAATTGCCAGCCGGTGATCGACTTGATATGTATTTTGCCCTCGGCATCGGACTCGGTTTCGGCGTCAACACAGGAGCAGTTGAGCAGAAGCTCGATATTGGGCTCATCCTTGACCTTGCCCCACATCACGCTGTCCCAAATCGAATAGCAAAGCGTGGGGTTGCGGTAGATGTTCTCTTCCTCGAGCTCGGATATTATACCGGTTTCGCGGTTGTGCAGGCCCTTGGCGCCGCGCACCCACATGCGTATCTCGCTCGATGCGTTTCCGCCGAGCACGGGACGATCCTGCATGAGTATTACCTTAACTCCGCGTCTTGCGGCGCAAAGCGCCGCCGAAATTCCGGAAAGACCGCCGCCGATAACGCACAGCTCTGCCGTGTGGTCGATGCGACGCATGCCTGAGGTTTTGACCGTCAATGACGAATTATTCATTGCAAAATTGAACCTTTCTTATTTTTTGAATGCAAATGCTGCTCTGTGACAGCTGAGAGATCATTCCATGATGAAGGTGACCTTGGTGTAGAACTCCTTGCGGTCGTGCATCATGTTGAAGGCGGTGTTGCATTCCGAAAGCGGATAGCGGTGTGTGATGAGCTCCTCGTATTTGATCTCGCCCGATGCCATGGCATCGATGGTGGCAGTCCAGTCGTTGATCACCTGATTGTAGGAGGAGTTCCATGTGCCGCGAAGGATGAGCTCCTTGCGCAAAAGCTGAGAGTATACGCTCTGCTTTATCGTCATGTCGCGTGCGGGGTTGCCCATGAGAACAAGTCTGCCGTGTGCCTTAAGTGCGCCGATGGCATCGCAAAGCGCAGCGCCTGCACCGGTGCCCTCGAGTGCGCAATCGCAGGGACCGTCCTTTTCGAGGGAATAGGGCTCAAAGCCGAACTTGGCGGCAAAGGCAAGCTTTTCTTCGCTGATATCGACGACGCGAACGGCGCGTGCACCGGCGCGGCGTGCCCACTGAGCGGCGATAAGTCCTATCGGACCCGCTCCCCAGATGACGCAAAGATCGCCCAGCTCCACGCCCAGACGGCGTATGGCGGCACGTGCCACGGCGCCCGGCTCGCAAAGAGAGGCGCAAGCGTAGCTGAGATCGTCGGGAGTGATGATAAGATTTCGCTTGTCTATTGCCATATACTCGGCAAAGCCGCCGTCGCGGCGAGAGCCGTAGTAATCGTAATTGTGGCAGTTGGCATATTCGCCGACCTCGCAGGAGGGGCATTTGCGGCAGGGCAACAGCGGGAATATCGCCGCGCGCTTGCCGACCAGATCGGGGTCACCGTCAACTATGAGACCCGCAAATTCATGTCCGGGAATGGTGGGAAAGTGATATGTACCCTTTTCGAACACTCGGGGAAGGTCCGAGCCGCATACGCCGGCGGCCATTACCTTTACAAGCACCTCGCCCTCGTGTACCTCGGGGACCGGAACCTTTTCATACCTCAAGTCGCCGACGGCGTGAAGCACAGCGGCATTCATCATTTTTTCCATGATAACAAACCATGACCTTTCTTTTTGATTTTTATATTCAGACATACAATTACAGTATAATTATATCACATTGTTAATGATAAAACAATAGCAAAATGCGAAAAAAACGACCGTACTTATCAAAAAGTACGGCTGTTTTTTCGTTTCCGCTATCTCTCGCTCCAATATGCGATATTATCCCCCAACGGGTCGATGCCGAAGCGTATGAGCAAAACATTCCTTAAGATGCCGAAAACGATAAGCGCGGCTATGAACAGCCAAACATGCACCAATTTGACCTTAACGATCCTCTCCTCGCGACGCAGCAGCGCGATAAAGGCGCGAAGATCGAAATATGCCGTCATTATCACCAACACGAGCACACAAATATTCTCACGTGCGGCATCGGCAAAGCGCAGGTGAAGTATCGAATCCAATGCCCTGGTTATACCGCAGGTCGGACAATAAAGATGAAAAAAACGATTAAGAAAGCAAAAAACGTATTTTTCAAGCGCACCCGACACCAACTTTCGATATGGCATCAACAGGCAGGCTCCGAGGAGTATGGATAGATTGAAGGATATAAAGCCCGCCCATTTTCTCGCGCGGTCAAGCTCGGGAGCGGTGAACAGCCGCTTTATTTTGTTGGATAATTTG
Organism: uncultured Ruminococcus sp.; assembly: GCA_964590755.1. GTDB lineage: Bacteria > Bacillota > Clostridia > Oscillospirales > CAG-272 > CAG-390. The sequence goes on from CAZPYK010000022.1 coordinate 8,459, forward strand.
CGATACATTTTAAATTCCGATACAAAAAATATTTTATTTTTTATTGAAAAGGTCGATGCGTTGTGATATCATATATATTAAAGAAAATCCCGATTGAGATCCAAGGAGAAAAACACATGAGATCTTTAAAGAAGAAGCTATCCGTTTTACTGTGCGCCGGCTTATTGCTCGGCGTGCTTGCCGCCCTTCCCGCGTCTGCGGCGTCCGATCCGGTGAAATATTCCGGCATGCTGGTGCTGGGAGATTCGATATCCACCGGCTACGGACTTGAAAATTACACGCCCGGCGGTTCGCCCTATGAGTGCCAAAGCTACGCAAACATACTCGCTTCCGCAGTGGGGCTCGACGCGAACCGAGGTTATATAAACAAAGCGGTCAACGGCGACGCGTCGGAGGATCTGCTGAAGCTTCTGCCGTCGCTCAAGTCGCAGATCGAGCAAAGCTCGCTGGTGATACTATCGATAGGCGGAAATGACCTTTTGCATCTTGTGCCCGAGCTTTCCGAACTGCTCGGCGGTCAAAAGACGACCGATATCGGCACGGCGGCAAGCCTTATCATGAGCATGGATGCCGCAGCATTGCAGGAAAAGCTCCAAACACCGCAGGTGCTGGCGCTGATAGGCGGCGCGCTTGCGGATTATTCCGCCAATCTCACAAAGACGGTCGCGCTTCTGCGTGAATACAATCCCACGGCAAGAGTGATATTTCTCGCTCAGTATAACCCCGTGAACGAGCTTGCCGAGGCGGGAGCCTTCGGAACCTTCGCGGGAAGCGTTATAGATTCTCTTAACACCACACTCGGCAGTGTTGTGACGGCGGCGGGATACGAGATCGCGGACATTCCGTCGGTAATAAACGGTGATGCCGCGGGAAACACCAATATCAAGGAGCTCGACATTCATCCCAACGCCACCGGGCACGCACTGATGGGAAAATATATGACAGAGCTTGTCTTGAGCACCCCCTCGACCGAAACGACGACCGAGACGGAGACCACATCCGAACCCGAGACAACTCCCGAACCCGAAACAACGATCGAACCCGAAACGACGATCGAACCCGAAACGACGGTCGAACCCGAAACAACGACCGAGCCCGAAACAACGACCGAGCCCGCAAAGAGCGGCTGTGCGTCATCCGCCGGTGTGGGTACGGTGTTTGTCACGGTACTCACTGCGGGTATTGCGGCGTTTGTGATCGGCAGACGTAAAAGAACAGATTAAAGGGAACCTCCAAAGTAACACCGCAAGAGCTGTTGTAAGTAATATTATTTTATCACAAAAGCTCGGCATATGCAAGACAAAAGTGCGACGCGAGCATATCCTTGCGCCGAAGAAAAATAAAAATAAAGAAGAAGGATCAAAATTTTGAGCTTCAAGACCGAACTTCACTGTCATTCGACAACAGTGTCAAAATGCGCCTCCGCCACGCCGGAGCTGATAGTCGAAAGATATCTAAAAAAAGGATACACCTCACTGGTGCTTACCGAGCATTTTTCCAGATTCACCTTCAACAACAAAAAGCACGGAGACAGGCGAGAGGACAGCTGGGGAGAGCATGTTGACTTTTTCCTCGGCGGTGTTGCCGCACTGAAAGGTGCAGCCGGCGATCGGCTGCACATACTTCAAGGCTGCGAGCTGAGGCTCAACACCGACGAAAACGATTATCAGATATACGGAGACTCCGAGGAATTCCTGCGCACCTATCCCGACATCATGGACGTGGATATCGCGACTCTTTCCGAACGTGTGCGCGCGGCGGGACTTTTGCTGATTCAGGCACATCCCTTCCGCAATTACATGCGTATCGGCGATCCGACTCTGCTTGACGGAGTCGAGACCTACAACGGCACCATAGTGCATGATTCGCGCAACGATATCGCGCTCATGTGGGCGAAGCGCCACGGGCTGATCGAGACCTCGGGCAGCGATTTTCACCGCGACAGCGACGTTATCTACGGCGGAATAATTACCGATGAGCCGATAACCTCAAACACAGAGCTGCTTGCCGTACTGCGCTCGGGCGAATATACAAAGCTCGGCGACCCTTATGTGTTGCCCTCCGAAAAGCATCGAAAAGAGCAAGCCGAGGGCTGATAAAGACAATGGAGCTTTTATTCTTGGGAACCGGCGCGGCGGATTGGAATATCGACCGCCGACAGGGCACGGCTTTCTTTCGCAGATTTTCATCCGCGCTTGCGGATGATAAGCTGGTGATAGACCCCGGTCCGTACATATACGACTTCGCCCGGCTGAGCGGAATGCCGCATCTCTTTGACAACGTCACCGAGACGGTGATAACGCACTCGCACGGCGATCACATGAACGCAGACAGCATAAAGCGCCTTTCATGCGGCAAAGAATTTACCGTTTATTGCGACGGTGCGGTCGCCGACAAGCTGATCGCATCCGGCGTGAGCAACGTCGAATATGTTCGTTTGACACCCTTTGAACCCGTCGTGACCCGCGCGGGATACGAGATCATCCCCTGCCGTTCGAACCACGGACCCTATCTTGCGGGGGAGAATACCTTTAATTATATCATCGGTCGCGACGGCAGGTCCTTCTTTTACGGACTCGATTCCGGCTGGATAATGTACGATACCTGGCTCTGCATAAAAAAGAGGCGTCCGAATGCCGTGATATTCGAATGCACGCTCGGCGACTGCCCCGGCGACGACAGAATGTTCGGGCACACGAGCATATCGATGATAGAGATAATGCTTCAGACCATGCGCACACAGCACGGTCCCGCAGACGATGCCGCATATTACACCTCTCACATGGCACGCACTCTGCACGGAACGCACGAAGAACTGCGGGAGCGGTTGGCGCCGCTCGGAGTTACTCCGGCATACGACGGAATGCGCATAGTCATTTGATGTCCCGCGCTTGATTCATCGCATACTCAAAAAAGCAAGCTCGCCTTGCCGTGAGACCCGGAACTCACGGCAAGGCGAGCTTGCTTCATTTTTTCAACAAAATAATGCCGTCTCATATATTTCGACCGATTTGTTTCACAAAAAGCTTTTCGATATTAATATAAGTTCAATATTTCGGAAATAATTAAGTGATATCATCATTATATATATATAACACACGGAGGAATTAATGCTCACACTAAAGGAAATCACCAAAAGCTACACCGCGGGCGACGAAGAGGTTCCGGCGCTGAGGGGCGTCTCACTGTCCTTTCGCGACAGCGAATTCGTCTCGGTGCTCGGTCCGTCCGGGTGCGGCAAAACAACGCTTCTGAACATCATCGGCGGACTTGACAGATATACATCCGGTCAGCTTGAGATCAACGGCAAGCCGACCGATACATTTACCGACCGCGATTGGGATGCCTATCGCAACCATTCCATAGGCTTTGTTTTTCAAAGCTATAACCTGATCCCCCACCAATCGGTGCTCGCAAACGTGGAGTTGGCGCTCACCATATCCGGCATAGATCGCGCCGAACGCCGTCGTCGCGCCCGCGAGGTGCTCAAAAAGGTAGGGCTGGGCGATCAGCTGAACAAAAAGCCCAACCAAATGTCGGGCGGTCAGATGCAGCGTGTTGCCATAGCACGCGCGCTTATCAACGACCCGGATATCCTGCTTGCCGACGAGCCCACCGGCGCGCTCGATTCGGAAACCAGCGTGCAGGTGATGGAGATACTCAAGGAGGTCGCCAAAGACCGCCTTGTGATAATGGTGACCCACAACCCCGAACTTGCCGAAAAGTATTCCACAAGACTTGTTCGTTTGCTTGACGGCAAGGTTACGGGAGACTCGAACCCTTATTCGCCCACCGTCGACGAAAAACAGCGCTCCGACAAAAAGAGAAACGATCGCTCCGCCAAAAAAAGCGGCAGATGCGACGGTAAGACCTCCATGTCTTTTTTCACCGCGCTCTCCCTCTCTCTCAACAACCTGATGACGAAAAAGGCGCGCACACTGCTGACCTCCTTTGCGGGAAGCATCGGCATCATCGGCATCGCCTTGATCATGTCTCTGCAGACCGGAATTCAGGCATACATCTCGCGCATGCAGGAGGACACCCTGTCCTCATACCCCATAACGATCAGCGCCGAAAGCCTCGATCTGACGAGCTTGGTATCAACGATAAAGGGCAGCGCACACTCCGAAGACGAGGTCCGCGAGGACGGAAAGATATATACCAACAACGTATACACCGAGCTGATCAACACCATGCTCTCCGAGATACAGACAAACGATCTTGAGGCTTTCAAAAAGATACTTGACGACCCCGACAATGAATTTTCGCAATATGTATCATCGGTAAAATACACCTATGACATTGACCTTAACATCTACAGATCCGATTCCGCCTCAGGGCTCATCAAGGTAAATCCCAGCCCGCTTATATCTCAGGTCATGGCATCTGCGGGAACATCACTGAGCCAAGAAGCGGGCAGCATGGCATCATCGATGTACAAAATGGATGTTTGGGAGGAGATGATAGACGACGAGGAGCTCATGCACGCGCAGTATGACTGCATCGCGGGCAGATGGCCGACCAATTACGACGAGGTCATGATCGTCGTCGACAAAAACAACTCTCTCAGCGACCTCGTGCTCTACACACTCGGCATCAAGGATCAATCCGAAGCGTCGACGCTCTTCGAACGCATCATGAAGGGCGAACAGCTCGAAAGCGAAAACACGGTATATTCCTACGAAGACTTTCTGGGGCTGACCTTCACCATGCTCACCAAGCCCGACGGATATGTATACGACGAGCTCTCCGGCACATGGTCTGACGTGACGGCGACCGACGACCTTTCCGCAAATTCGGAGCTTATCACAAAGCAGCTTGAGGACAAGGGCATCACTCTCAAGGTCGTCGGAATAATCCGCCCCAGCGCCGAGGCGGTCGCATCCTCGATAGGCGGCTCGGTGGTCTACACCTCCGCGCTGACCCGCGAATATATCAAGCTGACCGCAAAGAGCGACGTTGTGGAAGCGCAAAAGAACTCACCCGATATTGATATTTTGACCGGAATTCCCTTCTCTCGCGCCGAAGACGGCGCCACGGCAGACGATATCCGCGCATATGTCGCAACACTCCCCGAGGATCAGCGCACGAAGCTTGAAGCGTATATGCAAACGATGAGCGACGAGCAGATAATAGCAATGTTCAAGGATTATCTCCCGACGACCTCCGCTACCTACGAGGGCAATCTGAGTCTTTTGGGAGAAGTTTCTCTCGACAAGCCGCAGACCATCAGCATATACGCCAAGACCTTCAGCGACAAGGACGAAATAGCGCGCATCATCGACGAATACAACGATCGCGTCGAAGCGGAGGGCAACCCCGAGCTCGCCATAAAATATACCGATTATGTAAAGCTGCTCATGTCCTCGATAACCACCGTGATCGACGTCATTTCGGCGATACTTATCGCATTTGTCGCCATATCTCTCGTGGTATCCTCTATCATGATAGGAATAATCACATATATATCCGTGCTTGAGCGCACAAAGGAGATAGGCATTCTTCGCGCAATGGGAGCATCAAAGCGAGATGTTTCGCGCGTGTTCAATGCCGAGACCTTTATCGTCGGCAGTGTTTCGGGCATTTTGGGCATAGGCATCACCCTTCTGCTCATCATTCCGACGAATATCATCATCCACCGCTTCTCCGGCATGGATAACATCGGAGCCGCGCTCCCGCTGCTCGGATCGCTGGGACTTATCGCCGTCAGCATAATAATGACGCTTGCGGCGGGGCTTGTACCCTCTCGTCTTGCGGCGCGCAAGGATCCAGTTATCGCGCTCAGAACGGAATAATCCGCTTGCAACGAACGATATAACCTTATAATATTGTCGCGGTGTCGAAAAAGCAACATTTTTCGACACCGCGCAAAAATTTACAAATAAACGGCTTGACAAAGATATACCGCAGAGATATAATAATTGCATATTAACACAACGCCCCAATCTCGAAAGGATCGATTCACAATGAACTTTAATAATAAAAATCTGCTCGTCAAAGCCGTTTGCGGCACACTGCTGCTCTGCTCACTCGGTGCCTCCCTTCTCTCCTGCTTCGGAAACGGAGACGGCTCCGACACCACGCCCGCCGTCGACTCCCCCGCCACGCCGGACAGCGGCGTCACCTCACCGGTCATAAGCACCGACGAGACTTCAACCTCCCCCGAAACGACCGTCATATCGGCACCCGAAACGACAACAGATATCACGACCGCCGAGCAGACCACCGAGCCCGCCCCCGAACATACGATAGAGCAGATCGACGGCATCTGGTACGCCGACGGCGTGCTTATCGCCAACAAAACATATCCGCTTCCTGCCGATTATAACCCGGGCAAGATATTTCTCGTGGCGGAGATAGCCTTTAAAGAAATGCAGCAGGCGGCATCCCGCGACGGCATCACTCTCACCATAGTATCCGGCTTCCGCTCGTATTCGAGGCAGGACACGCTCTACAATAAATATGTTGCCAAGGACGGCAAAGCCGAAGCCGACAGATATTCCGCTCGCCCGGGGCACTCCGAGCATCAAAGCGGGCTTGCAATGGATCTGAACTCGGTCGAGGATGACTTTGCATACACCAAGGAAGCAAAATGGATCGCCGAAAACTGCGCCCATTACGGATTCATAATAAGATATCCGCAAGGCAAGGAGGCTATCACGGGATACATCTACGAGCCGTGGCACGTCAGATATGTCGGCGTTGAGCTTGCCGAAAAGCTGACAGACGCGGGACTCACCATGGAAGAATATTTCGGCATAACCTCAGAATATCAAGATTGACATCAACGCCGCGCACCCGCGCGATACGCGGACATCAAAAAACCAAACCGCCGCTTTTGCGAAATCGCAAAAGCGGCGGTTTTCTTTGATATTCTCTTGTTTTCTCGCTTTTTGAGAAAATATTGATTATCTCTTCGAGAACTGAGAAGCGCGACGAGCGGCTTTGAGACCGTATTTCTTTCTTTCCTTCATACGAGGATCGCGCGTCAAGAATCCGGCTGCCTTAAGGGGAGCCTTGTTTGCCTCGTCGGCAAGCACGAGCGCGCGGGAAAGTCCGTGACGGATAGCGCCCGCCTGACCGGAGAAGCCGCCGCCGGTAACGGTGGCAACGATGTCGAACTTGCCGACAGTGCCGGTGATCTCAAAGGGCTGGTTTACGATAAGATTCATCGTTTCAAGGCCGAAATATTCATTGATATCTCTGCCGTTGATGGTGATAGCACCCGTACCGGGATAGAGACGAACGCGAGCTACCGATTTTTTTCTTCTGCCTGTTCCGTAGAAATAAGGCTTTGCACTTGTATACATTATTCAGTCTCCTTTCCGATCAAGCGTTGTAAGCAACGGGCTGCTGTGCCGCGTGCTTGTGGTCGGGACCCGCATAGACAAAGAGTCTGGTTGCGGACTTGCGACCGAGCGAATTGTGGGGAAGCATTCCCTTAACGGCAAGCTCCATTGCAAATTCGGGACGCTCTGCCATCAGCTTCTTGTACTGAACTTCCTTCAGTCCTCCGATGTAACCGGAATGACGACGATAGTACTTCTGCTCAAGCTTCTTTCCTGTAAGAACAGCCTTGTCGGCGTTCACGATGATAACATATTCGCCGCAATCTACGTGAGGCGTAAATTCGGGACGATGCTTACCGCGAAGAATGTTGGCGGCGGCAACTGCGGTGTGACCGAGAGGCTTGCCTGCGGCATCCAGCACGTACCACTTGCGCTCAACTGTTTCGGCTTTCGCCATAAAGGTGGACATTTGGTGATTTCCTCCGATTTGATATAGTTTTTCTTTCAACTCGCTTATTATAGCATGTCGCTCCCCTCTTGTCAATAGCTTTTTCAAACTTTTTTTGATTTTTTTAATTTATCACCTTGTTTTCTCGTTTTTTCTCGCATTTTGACCCTCAAACGCCTTGTTTTCTCCGGCGCGTCACAACTTTTTAATACACATGGACGGCATAATCCCCCGCGTGCGTTAATATCATTATAGCAAAGGACAGTACCCGCCCAAGAAGATAAGGAAAGGAAAAAACATCATGACACAAAATTACGCTCCGGAGGGAACGCTCATCAACACGCCCGAGAACCGCAGGCTCCTCGCGTCTCCCGCGGGACTTGAAAAAGCAATGCTTGACGGCACCATTCTCGAGGAATATGCCCTGATGTGCGACAGCGACATGACACTGCACCTCGATCTTTGCGGTGTAGCCGGAATACTTCCGCGCGAGGAAGCGGCATATTGCCGACCGGGCGAGCAATTAAAGGACGTTGCCGTCATCACCAGAGTGGGCAAGCCCGTCTGCTTCAAGATCTCCGCGCTGACGCGCGAGAACGGCAAGCTCACCGCGCGGCTCTCCCGACGCGCCGCGCAGCGCGATTGCGCCCGCGAATATCTTTCGGATCTGATTCCCGGAGATATAGTCAAGGCGCGCGTCACGCATCTTGAAAGCTTCGGCGCGTTTGCCGACATCGGCTGCGGCATATCTTCGCTGATACCCGTGGATTGCCTCTCGGTCTCCCGCATCTCCCACCCGCGCGACAGGCTCGCCTGCGGAGCCTGCATCTATGCCGTCGTTCGGTCGGTCGACCATGAAAGCGGCAGGATATTTCTCACGCAAAAGGAGCTGCTCGGCACGTGGCAGGAGAACGCCGCACGCTTTTCGGTCGGTCAGACCGTCGCGGGAATAGTTCGCAGCATCGAAAGCTACGGCGTGTTTCTTGAACTCGCCCCGAATCTCGCCGGGCTCGCCGAGCCGCGCGGCTGTGCATTTGAGGGTGACCTTCACCCCGGGGACACCGCCGCGGTATACATAAAAAGCATGCTTCCCGAGCGCATGAAGGTCAAGCTGGTGCTCATCGACAGCCACGCCTCGCCGCAGCCCGCCGCGCCGATAAAATATTATATAGATTGTGAACGAACCGCTCATATCGACCGCTGGATCTACTCTCCCCCGGGCGCGCAAAAGACGATCGAAACGTTATTTTCTTGACAGAAAAAGCTTCCTATTTATTTATATACAGTGTCCGAAGGTCTTGCGCGCCCTTCGGATACTTTTTGCAAATTGTTCAAAATCAATTTTTTACCCATATATATATATATATATATATTGTTTACAATATGTTCACAAATGAACGCCGGTTTTATGCTATAATAAGTCAAAGTAGATCATGAACTTTCGTTCATTTGGCGAGAGCCCGCAATCGAACAAATCGGAACCGAAATAATGAAAAAAGAACTGAGGTATTACAGCCGCAAAGAGCTTGTGGATATCATATACCAACTGAAGAAAAATGAGGAGCGTCTCAAAGCGGAAAACGAGAGCCTCAAAGAACAATTAGAGGCGCGACGCGTTACCGTTGACAAAGCGATATCGGTCGCGCGTTCTGCTTTTGAGTTGTCCGATGTTGTAAAGAGGGCGGAAAACACCGCCGAGCTTTACCTTTCGGTGCTTGAAAAGACGATCATTGACGAGGACGAAACCGAATGAAACGCAGATCCGAAGAGATCGAGATCCCCTCGCTCGAAGAGGTGGATACCGAACGCAAGCGCATAATGCGCGGCGTATATTACCGTCAAGCGCTTTCGGGCACCGTTTCGGTGCTGGTCGTGGTGGCGGCGGTCGCGGTTCTGGTGGCGACCCTGCTTCTGCCTATATTCCAGATATCCGGCGACAGCATGGCGCCCGCGCTTGAAAACAATGACATCATCGTGATGCGCAAATCGGGCAGCATCGACCGCGGCGACATCATAGGCTTTTATTTTCAGGGCAAAACGCTCGTCAAGCGGGTGGTGGCTCTGCCCGGGGAGACAGTGCTGATCGACGGCGAGGGCAATGTTTATGTCGACGGCGAATTGCTCATCGAGCCGTATGTCAGCGAAAAACAGCTCGGCGAATGCGATCTGACATTTCCGTATACCGTGCCCGTCGGCTCGTATTTTGTTCTCGGCGACGACCGCTCGTCGACAAACGACAGCCGAACCTCGGTCATCGGAGCGATATCCGAAGAGGATGTCATAGGCGTCACCTTTTTCAGAGCATGGCCGCTCATAAGAGAAAAGAAAGCCAATTCTTGATAGATAATCGCAAGATTTTCATCTTTTCGGCGGGAGCGGCAGCTCGTCGCAGGCGAGGTAGCTCGCCCTACGGTGTAGCCGGGAAGATCGCAAGATTTTTTTCTTGCGGCTGCGCGCAATGTTCGCACCGCACATCGTTAGCCTTCCCCAGTGGGGGAAGGGGGACCGCGCAGCGGTGGATGAGGTGGGCTATGCAGTATGTTCGCACCGCACATCGTTAGCCTTCCCCAGTGGGGGAAGGGGGACCGCGCAGCGGTGGATGAGGTGGGCTATGCAGTATGTTCGCACCGCACATCGTTAGCCTTCCCCAGTGGGGGAAGGGGGACCGCGCAGCGGTGGATGAGGTGGGCTATGCAGTATGTTCGCACCGCACATCGTTAGCCTTCCCCAGTGGGGGAAGGGGGACCGCGCAGCGGTGGATGAGGTGGGCT
>CAZPYK010000023.1:0-18254 GCA_964590755.1 uncultured Ruminococcus sp.
TCGGTTTCATAACCCCGTCGATGCCTTTCGCAGAAAGGCAGTTTATAACAATGAATAAAAATGACATTAAAATTCGTTTGGAAAGAAAAGAAGAACGCCGAACCGTTGAAGATCTGGTGCGAGAATCATTTTGGAATGTTTACCGCCCCGGATGCCTTGAACATTACGTTCTGCACGAAATGAGAAACCACCCGGATTTTATCCCGGAGCTGAACTTTGTTTTGGAAAAGGACGGTAAAATCATCGGACAGAACGTATTTGTTCGAGCGGTCATTCGGGCAGATGACGGTCGGAATATTCCGATCGCCACAATGGGACCGATCTGCATCGCTCCCGAGTTTAAGCGACAAGGCTATGGAAAGCTTTTGCTGGACTACACGATCGAAAAAGCCGGAGAATACGGCATCGGGGCGCTTTGCTTTGAGGGAAATATCGACTTCTACGGCAAAAGCGGCTTTGATCACGCAAGTAAATTCGGTATTCGTTACCACGGACTGCCCGAAGGCGCAGATGCATCGTTCTTCCTCTGCAAAGAGTTGAAGAAGGGCTATCTCAGCGGGATTTCCGGCGAGTATGCTCCGCCCGAATGTTATTTTGCGGACGAAAGCGAAGCCGAGAAATTCGACAAACTCTTTCCGCCTAAAGAAAAACTGAAGCTGGACGGTCAGATTTTCTAACAGACGAACATGCGGGCGGCAATGCGAAAAACCGCATTGCCGTCCGCTCACCTTTATGAGCAACAAATTCGAGGAAAACGATTATGAAAAAATTACCGATAATTGCAAGCACCGGCCTTGGGCTTGCCGGGCTGATATTCCTTTGTCTTGCCATATTTGGCTATGAAAAAACATGGACACTGCCGGCTGCTCTGGGCTGCAACGCTTTGGCGCTGTTATACAACTTGAGGAGCAAATGAGATGAGGAACAACACTTTGATTTTATACATACACGGCAAAGGCGGCACGGCAGAGGAAGCCGAACGTTATAAGCCGCTTTTTCCGAACTGCGATGTAGCGGGACTTGACTATAAAGCCAAAACACCATGGGAGGCTAAAGCGGAATTTCCGGCAGCATTTCAAAGATTTGCGGCGGAATATGACCGTGTTATATTGATCGCCAACAGCATAGGCGCGTACTTTGCCATGTGTGCCCTGCCGCAGGAGAAAATCGAAAAGGCATATTTCATTTCTCCTATCGTCAATATGGATAAATTGATCTGCAATATGATGCGGTGGGCAAATGTATCCGAGGACGAGTTGCGTAAAAAGGGCACGATCGAAACAACCTTCGGCGAAACGCTGTCATGGGAATATCTTTCGTATGTTCGTGCACATCCACTTGATTGGACCGCGCCCACCGAAATTATCTATGGCGGTCTTGATGATATGACCGACGAAACGACAATCACCGACTTTTCCGATGCTCATTCCGCAAAATTGACCGTAATGGCGGACGGCGAACATTGGTTCCGCACACCGCGACAGCTGGCATTCCTCGATGCATGGCTTGTGTCCAAGCTTATCACAACAGAACACCTTCTGCTTCGCCCGTGGCACACATCGGATGCGTCGGATCTGTACGAATATGCCAAAGACCCCGCGGTGGGGCCTATCGCCGGCTGGCACCCGCACGGATCAATCGAAGAAAGTTTGGGTATCATTCAAGAGATACTGAACGGTACCGAGTGCTACGCAATATGCAAAAAGGAAAGCAACAGAGCTATAGGCTGCATCGAGTTGAGGCTGAACGGTCACACAGACATGACCGACCGGGATGATGAATGCGAGCTGGGATATTGGCTCGGCAAGCCCTTTTGGGGCAAAGGCTATATGACGGAAGCGGCAAGCGCGATCCTTTGCCGCGCATTTGAAAACTTGAAAATGACAAAGGTCTGGTACGGATATTATGACGGCAACGAAAGATCAAAGCGGGTGCAGGAAAAGCTCGGCTTTGTATATCACCATACCTGCAACAATGTATTTGTACCGCTTTTGAATGAGCACAGGATCGGACACACCAACGTAATGACCAATGAAGATCGCATTTTTAAAAGATCTGCTCGGCGCGAAGGGAGATTCAAATGAACACATCGAAAAACAAAAACAAGATATTCACCGCAAAGATCTGTACGGCGGTCGCGCTTATCGTTCTTTTTATATTATGGACAATTCTCGTAAAGTGCGTCGATGTTCAAGATATAGGACCCGACGGATCGCGCGTCGGCTTTGCGTCACTGAACCAAGCTTTTCATGAGCTCACCGGTGTAAATATGACGCTTTACAATATCACCGATCTACTCGGGCTCGTTCCGATCGCCATCGCTCTGTGCTTTGCCGTCTCGGGACTTGTGCAGCTGATAAAAAGAAGGAGCCTTTGGCGTGTCGACGGCGAAATTCTCGCGCTCGGAGTTTTTTATATTATCGTTATAGCGGTATTTCTGTTTTTTGAGAAGGCTGCCATCAATTACAGACCCGTTTTGATCGAGGGCAAACTTGAAGCCTCTTATCCGTCATCAACAACGCTGCTTTCGATATGCGTGCTTCCCACCGCAATGATCAAAGTGCGCCGTTCGATAAAGTCCCGCACGGCGCGCATCGCTATTCTCTGCCCGCTTGCGGTATTTTGCGCCTTCATGGTAGTAGTCAGAACGATATGCGGCGTTCATTGGCTCACCGATATCATCGGCGGCATGCTCGTCGGCTCGGGACTTGTTCTTATGTACTCGGCAGCATGTGATAAGCTTGAAAAGAAAAGTAAACTTTGATCCGCTATAGCGGCAGAACGGAGATCAGAATGACTCACAAAATGAACCTTTGGAACGACTCATTTCTTGCGATCAAAAACAGGACAAAAACAATTGAAATGAGGCTATACGATGAAAAGCGTTCGGCAATTTCAATTGGCGATGTTATTCAATTTACGAATACAAAGACCGGTGAAATAATGGACTGCGCGGTTGTCAATTTGTATAGATATAAAGATTTTTACGAACTATACAAGCACCACAATAAAATATCAATTGGATATGGTGAAACCGAACCGGCAGATCCCAATGATATGCTCACTTATTACAGCGCCGAAAATATTGAAAAATACGGCGTTCTCGGTATTGAAATTGCTGTTAAGGCAATACCGCACAATTCTTTTTGATCAATTGCGCGGTCAGAAAATTCGTCAGATGAAACAAATTTCCGCGCGCGTAGTTCATCCTACGCGAATGGGATTTGTGAAATATGACGGATTTTGTGCAAGCAAGTGAGTAAAAAAGGCGAAGCCGCGAATTGTGCGGTGTTGCCTTAAGTTTTAATTCCATATCAGATCAAAAAAACAGTGCGGACCGAGCAAAGGATCTGCACTGTTTTGGACTTTCTCGATCTGCTTACCGCAGAGGTGATCACCTCCAGCTCTCGACATCTCCGTCGGCACAGCAGACCGTGAACTTCATCTCTTTGTAACTATATTTCTTTTCCGGGTATATCGTCTGCCATTGCTCTTTAGTTCCTTTAAAGCTGACCTTCTCAAGTTTTTTGCAACGGTAGAATACAGAATTTCCCACACTCGTCACGCTGTCGGATATTGTAAGGCTTACAAGGCTTTCACAGCTGTCAAACACCCCATCACCTATACTTGTCACACCGTCGGGGATCGTTATGCTCACAAGGCTTTTGCACCCGCAAAACGCACACCCGCCGATGCTTGTCACGCTGTCGGGGATTGTAATGCTCTCAAGGCTTGAGCAACCGGAAAACGCATACATGCCGATACTTGTCACGCTATTTGGTATCGTGATATCCACAAGGCTTTGGCAAGCGGAAAAAGCTCTGTCGCATATAGTCGTTACGGTGTCTGGAATTATTATGCTCGCAAGATCGGAGCGTCCGGAAAATGCATACTCACCTATACTTGTCACACTTCCGTCACTCGGAACAACGCTGTTTAAGCAAGTCGCAACAAGCTTCTTTGACTTCGTTTCAATAATGCAATCATCGACAGAATGGTAAATCTCATTATCGGGATCAACGATAAGCGAGACAAGACTTGAGCAGCCACAGAATGCGCGTTCACCAAGAGCGATAACGCTTCGTGGTATCGTAATTTCGCTAAGACTTGTGCAATTGCAGAATGCTCCCCACCCGATGCTCGTAACGCTATCCGGAATCACTATACCCACAAGCTTCGAGCAATCTCGGAACGCATCCTCGTCCACGTTCGTCACACCGACCGGAAATATAATGCTTTCAAGGCTTGAACACCCTGAAAAAGCCCCCTCGCCTATACTTGTTACGCCATTCGGGATCGTAATGCTTGCAAGACTCGAGCAACCGGCAAACATGTATCGTTCTATTATATTTACATTGTCAGGTATATTTACAGAGACAAGACTTGTGCAAAGATTAAACGCTCCTTTGCCGATATGTGTCACGCCGGCGGGTATCTCTATATTAACAAGTCTTTCACAACCGTAAAACGCATATCCCCCGATATCTGTCACACTGTCCGGAATCGTGATGCTCGCAAGCTTTGCGCATCCCCAAAACATCATTTCACCGATATGCGTCACACCGTCGGGTATCGTTATGCTCACAAGGCTTTTGCACCAGTAAAACATCCACCCGCCGATGCTCGTTACGCTGTCCGGAATCGTGATGCTCGCAAGGCTATGGCACCCGGAAAACGCCCCATCACCTATGCTCGTCACTCCGTCGGGTATCGTTATGCTCACAAGACCAGTGCAACCGTAGAACGCATTATCGGATATGCTTGTCACACCAACCGGCAATACAATGCTCGCAAGACCGGTGCAATCGCGAAATGCGCCCTCACCTATTTCGATCACACTTCCGTCGTCGGGAAGGACACTGCTCGCACACCCGGCAATAAGCTTCTTTGATTCGGTCTCAATAATGCAATTTCCGGCAGAATGATAAACCTTGTTGCCGGGATCAATGTCGATAGAAATAAGACTTGAGCATCCAACGAACGCTCCGGCGCCTATATCAACGACACCGGCGGGTATCGATATGCTCGTAATGCTCGCATTATTGCCGAATGCGTCAGCTTCTATCGCCGTGACCGGCAGCCCCTTATATGTTGACGGAATGATGATCTCCGTCTCCTCGCACATTCCCATTCCTGTGACAACATAGCTCGTGCCGTCACTGTTCAGTTCCAAAGCGGGTATCAGAGACTTGCCGCAATTTTGGCATACATCGTCAACATAATTGTGACCGACAGCATCTCTGTATGTATCTACATAGCTGTCACCGCAAGAGCACGTATGCGTTGTATAACCCTTTTCGGTACAGGTCGGAGCGGTAACGACCACGGGATATCTGTGAACATGCTCAAAGCATGGGATGGTTTCTTTCTTTTGAATGTGGCAGACGATGCAAGTGTAGACTCGCGCCCCCTCGACACGCTCGGTCGCCGGCTTTTCACTGACAGAATCACTCCAAGTATGATCGACCGTATCCGGATATGTATCCGTATAGCTGAAGCCGCAGGAGCATGTGTGTATCGTATAGCCGCCACTCAAACATGTAGCCGGAGTGACAAAATGGGTATAATTGTGCCCCGTTGCCTCTACATCCCTCAGCTCATAATGATCACAATTCTTGCAGGTCCTTTGTTCCTCGCCTTCTTCGGTACAGCTCGGGGCTTTTATCTGTACCCAATCGCCGTAATCGTGATCCCTGCATTCGGATCCGTTGTCACATCCCACGAGCAGAAGCAGCGCCGCAAGCACACATAAAACAATAATGCCGCATCTTAAAAACGATCTTTTCATAAGCCTCGACCTTCCTTTTTTGTTTTTGGCGTCATCGCAAAAATATGTCATTTGCGGAGATCGCACTTCGAATATGATACATCATATTTCCATAAATAATCTTATCATATAACCGATCCATTGTAAATACTTACAACTTGCTTTTACAAAAAGTTAACAAAAGGTCTTTTTAAGATGCCTTCTTTCTCAAGCTCGACCGGATCTCAGCGATGTCTCAATCTGCCAAGGACTCTTCCGGCGCAGGATACCTCGGAGAAATCCTTTAAAAGGATCTTACCGTATTCCGGATTCAGCGAGATGAGGTGATCCCCACCGAATATTTTGAAATAACCGCAGCCGTCCAAAATATATATGCACGCCTCTCCGGCCTCGACCGAATCGCAACTTTGCACCAGCAGCACATCTCCGCTGTGATATTTCGGCTCCATGCTGTTTCCGCTTATGCGAAGCGCGAAATCGGCTTCATCAGTTTTTTTGTCGCGCGGTATCGTTATATGCTCCGCATTTTCGCCGTCAAGATATTCTCCGATACCGGCGGATACCGGCAGATCGTAAAACGGTATCTCGCGTCTTGCCCCGAGCGCGCCGGTCTCGGAGCCGTAGCGCCTGCGAACCGAATTTTTGTTCCTTATTATAACTCCGCTTGCATCGATACCGGAATACGCCGCGCTGTTTATTCGCTCCGTCTCCTTCGAAAGAACGAGCGTCACCAATTCCTTGCCATGTGCGTCCAACCGTCTGAGATCCTCAATCAGCTTTATCTCGCCCGCGTCGAGTGTGTAGTTGTTCGTGTTCTCGGGCTGACCGCTGATTATATAATCAAGCGAGCAATCAAGCGCATTGCATACCGCGATTATATTCGAAAGCTTTACGGAATCGGATATCCCCGCAAGAAATTTGCTGAGCGTTCCCAGCGGTATACCCGTCATTTTCGAAAGCCGATCATTGGTGATCTTCTTTTCCGATTTCAGCTTTTTGATCCGTTCGAGATAATTTTCTTCCATAATCGAAACCAAAGCCTCCGCTTCTTATTTCTTTTTCGGTCTTATTATAGCATGTTTTTTCCGTTTTGTAAATACCTTTTCGAATCATTTTTCTCTTTTTGGCATTTTCTTATTGACAATCGACCCCAAATATGCTATAATACAGCCAAGATGATTCCAAATCAGGAACTACGGAGGCAGTCCATGAACAGATGTATCAATGAATATAACGAATATCTCAATCCGATATACCGTAATCGCAGATATGTCGCATCCTATTCTCGGCGCACACGCTCGACAAGAGCGATGCGCACACCGGTCGAGCTTTTGCGCACACTTATCTGCATGCTTGCAACACTTTTTGATAACGTGCTCTTTCGCGCCGTCATCAAAATCGCGACCTTCACCGTTGCGGGACTCGGCTTTCTCTTTCTCGTGGCGGCAATAGATGGCGGGATGCTCGGTCTCGGAGGCGGCATCGCAATATCCGCGGCTGTAATGTCGAGCGGAGCGCTGGCACTGCTCCTTTGATCACGCGCTGCCATTCACCGCGCCTGCCTTATCACACGCAGGATGGCGTCCGCAAGAATCCGTGCATACTTTGATACCCGATTGGCATTCTCGGAAGAATCGAATTCGGCATGAAGCATGAGAACGGGCAGGTCTTGATTATATCCGCCGCCATCGAGGATCACATTTCCGCGGAAGGTATCAAGTGCGTCGTTCACCATTACGGCAAGAGCTAAATTTCTTCCCCATATCCGATCGTCGAACGTGCAGCCCCTTGTGCCTACATATATTCCCGGCTCATATCCGAGATGCATGTCCAAGATCAGCGCGATATCACCGTAAGCAAGTCGCTCTTCAATCGTAGCACGTGCACGAGCATATGCGCCGAGTCGACCTTCCGAATCAAAGCTTTCGTCGCAAAGTTCGACCTCGATTCCCGCCGCTGTAAGCGCCTCACCCAGAGCGCCCGCGACTTCGGTTATGTAAGCTCCGTCCGCAGTCATCTCAAGCGAGTGCGTGCAAAGTATCAAGACCTTGCCGCCGTTTATCTCGTTTCTTACTTCATCTCCCCATGCGCTCACCGCTCCGACGGCATCGACACCGATCCCCACGGAATCGATAAAGCCGTCACCGAGGCTTACAGGTGAACTCTCGTCCGAAATTATCGCAGACTCATGTTCGGTGGCATCCGGGACGGGCGACGACGTTCCCGACACCGGCTCGGAGGATCCCGATATACCGCTGTCAGTATTTGCGTCGGTGTCATCGCTGACGATCGCTTGCGAAGGAGTTTGCGCGGTATCCGTCGGAAGCAAGGCTGCGTTCGAGTCTTCGGGAATCGACAGCTCGCCGAACAATATCTCCCCCATATATCCTCCGGCTTTTTCGTACGGCTCGTTGTTGAATTCCGAATATATAAGATACATCAGCGACGTAAACGCCACGGTCAAAACTACCGTCAGTGCCGCAACCGCGGCAAAACCGATACGCCTGTCGTCATTCTTTTGAATCGACCGTGCTTTGTAGATCACGGGGGAGCGGACATTGCGCGCCGCCTCATTTGATTTATCTCCGCTCGCATCTCCGAAAATATCCACGCGCTCCTTTTCGGCGCCGGTCGTATCGGCGCAAAACGATGCTTTCGACATTATTTATGACCATACCTTTCACGGCAAGAGCCTGTTTTTATTACGATAATATGATGTGTCGACTTGATATATGCCCCGATCAGCGAATGACGAACAAGCTTTCGATCGCATCCGCTATGATCCCCGCCGCCTTTTTGGTAAGGATGTCGGCATCTCTCGGGCTTACAAAAAAGCTTCTTCCGTTTTCCAGTACTCTCTCCAGTCCTCCCGGAAGCGCATCCGCACGATCGTCGACAAGCTCCGATTCACACAGCGCCTCCCATACGAGCGTGGAGGAATCGACCACCGTCGGAACACCTATCGACAGAACCGGAACACCCAGTGTTTTTTTATCAATGGCACATCGTGTATTGCCCACTCCGGAGCCGGGCGTCATGCCGACATCCGACAGTTGTATCGTCTTACCGAGCCGCTCGCAGGAGCGCGCGGCAAGCGCATCGACGGCAATGACCATGTTCGGTCTCGCCGCTCGAACAGCGCCCTTCAAAAGCTCCGCGCTTTCTATCCCCGTTTCTCCGAGAACTCCCGGCGTTACGACCGAAACCGCCGCGCAGCCGAGTGAGGCGTATATATCCTTTTCAAGCTCACGCAGGTGTCGTGTCGCCGCAACTTTTCGGGCACAGTCCGGCCCGACGGCGTCTGCGGTCATTGCGGCATTGCCGAGTCCTGCTATCAGCACCCCAAATGCAGAAGATATACGCTCGCCGCTCGCTCCCTCCGTCATCCGCCTCAGCTCGTCTTTTAATATATCCGAAAACGCCGCCGCGGAAATTTCATCGAAGTCGGAAAAGCTTTTGGGGGATGCTATAGTAGTATAATTTCCTCGCGGTCTGCCGAGTCTTTGGGCGGCCGCGCGCGTTTCGATGCGCAGTCGGCTGACGGTAACCCCAAGCTCGCCTATGTCATTGGTTTCCTCACAGCACACGACGCCGGGAAGGCCGTCACACACCTCACATGCAAGGTCTGTCCTTGTAAACGCCGCGGATAATCTTTTTTTCATATTATCTCCATTCCGCCGCCATGCGGCGGCTCAAATATCATCAAATATTATTTGTATCTGTGCGCGAAACAGTCATCCTTTGATTTTGAGATCATTGAATTTTCACGCTGCATCACTATATTATTTCAACTCAGCCGGTGCTTTTCGCAGTATGTGTTTTTTTAAAAAGTATTGCTTTTGATCCGATTTATGTTATAATAGTATTTGTAATACACAGCGCGCGGCATGCGTATGAGCAAAATGAACAATTTAGATCTCTCGGATTGTGCAATCCGACGAACATTAAAATAGTTCTGAAAACTCCATTGAAATTTTCCCCGATTGGTGATATAATATATTGAATCATTACGTATCGCGTTTATTGATTTTTTACCTTGAGGAGGATCACACAAAAAATGACAAAGCGACTCTTAGCTGTATTTCTCTGCCTGGTCACACTTGCGGCCATGCTTGCTTCTTGCCACGATTCAAAGATCGACGGCAAGGATGTCAAGGGCGCGGAGATAACCATGTACTTGACCGATATGGTCTACGATCTCGACCCCGCCGTTGCATACAACAACACTTCCGCGTTAAAGCTCTGCGGCTTACTGTTTGACACGCTTTTTGCGCTCGATTCAAACGGAAAGGTCACGCCGTCGATCGTTGAAAGCTATAAATACACCAAGGATGACAACAAAAAAGAATATACAATGACACTCACCTTCAGAAGCAACAACGCTTGGTCCGACGGCACAGCCATATCCGCACAGGATGCCGTGTTTACATGGAAGCGTTTGCTTGATTCCGAGGCAAGCTACGAGGCTGCCGCCTTGCTTTATGACATCAAGAATGCGCGTCGTGCCAAAGAGGGCGATTGCTCGATCGACGACGTAGGCATTTACGCGGTCGATGAGCTTGTGCTTCAGATCATGTTTGAAAAGGACATCAATATCGATGAATTCATTCTCAATCTGACAAGCGTGGCGCTTGCCCCTCTGCGCGAGGACATCGTATCTCGCAACCCCGACTGGGCAAAGAAGCCGGCAACCATCGTTTGCAGCGGTCCTTTCAAGCTTTATCGCGTAAGCTATGACAAAAACAAGGATTCCACTTCCACTCCTTCGCTCAGCCTTGAAAGAAACCCCTATTACCGCCGCAACCAGAAAAAGGATTATATCGACAAGAGCGTAACTCCGTATCGTCTCATCGTTGATTTCTCCATGACTGCCGAGGAGCAGCTTGAGGCTTTCGAAAAGGGCGAGATATTCTACGTGGGTGATATAGCCCTGTCAAAGAGATCGGAATATGCGTCCGAAGCTGTTGTGAGCAATGCTCTTTCCACTCATACATATTATTTGAACGAAAATGCCGATATCTCCAAGAAGGACGGCAGCACGGAAAAGCTGTTTGCCAACAAGGAGGTGCGCCTGGCACTTTCCGCCGCGATCGACCGTCAGGCACTTGCAGAGCTTGTGGTATTCGCCGAGGCGGCAACCGCGCTCGTTCCTCCCGGAGTATTCGAAGAACTCAGCGCAAAAACGACCTTCAGAAGCGTTGGCGGCAACATCATCTCCGCCACAGCGGACACCGCTGCGGCGCAGAGTCATATCTCCGCGGCAGGGATCACTCCCTCCGATTACACCTTTTCCATAACGGTGAGAAGCGAAGATGAGGTCCACTGTGCCATTGCGGATGCCGTTTGCGAGGCATGGTGCGCACTCGGATTCAATGTATCCGTCAACCGTGTCAGCGCAATAGTCAACGACGATGTTTACAACGGCGAGATTTCCACGGATATATGTGATGATATATTCAATGAGAAGTTTGCCGCAGACGAATATGAGGTCATTGCAATAGACATGTTCTCTTATTCGGCAAATGCATATTCGATGCTCGTTCCCTTCGCGTTCGGCTATACCGGACAGAAGCTGACTGTTGTAAAGCCGGAAGATTCATTTGATTACGAATATATCCTCAATCCGCACAAGACCGGATACAACAATTCCGCATACAATGAGATATTCGACACCATCGGCGAAGTTGCGAACACATCCGAAAAAGCAAAACTTTTGCATGATGCGGAAAAGCTGTTGCTTGAGGACATGCCCGTAATACCGCTCCTATTCAACCAAGACGCATATCTCTGCTCAAAGGATCTCAGCAAGGTGTCAAGCAGCTATTACGGCTTTAGGATCTTTACCTCCGCAAAGCTGAAAAATTACATGGATTACCTTAACATCGCGACCGACGATCTCGAAGAAAAAGAAGAAGAATAATTACAGGAACAGCTTCGGCTGATATTGAGATCCCGATGCGGAGCCGCAAAAATGGCTTCACATTGGGATCTCTCTGTATTTATGCGATGCTCGCCCCAATGCGAAGCGTCCAACCCATAGTCGGTCATTTCGTTCGTTGTCGGCAAGTGCTGTAGTTATTTTAAACAAAAAGAATCCGCTTATTCTATGCAATATGCCGTAATTTTGAAGAAAGTATTGACTTTACAATGTCAAATGTGATATAATGTATAAGTAATAAAAACTTGCTGCCATCGTACACATCTTCGGCGTTAAGACTTATCACGACCGATGCGTTTGCTATGGCACGATATTTTAAAGAAAGGTTCCAAAACATGAAAAAGCGCATTACCCAAGTTCTTGCATTGCTGTTTGCGGCAATAATGCTGTTTTCACTGGCAGCATGCGCGGATCCGGGCGAATCCGAGATCACCACAGAGGAGACCCCAGTTGCATCATCGCAGATTGACGTGGAAACCACCTCTCTTTATAAAGAAGACAACCTCGGTACATTGGATTTTAATACCACAATAGGTGTACTGGCATGGGCAGATGTCGAGCATTTTGAGTTCAACGATGAGATCGGCATCGAAGCCTCGGTATCCGATCAGATACTCACAAAGCTCGGTGCGCGCATTGCCACCGTTGAAAAGCGTCTGGGCATCAAGATCGAATTCACCGCCATTAACGGAGACACCGATTATGTTAACTCATGGAACTCATATGTTGAAAAAGCCATGACGGGCGGAGACCACTCCTTTGACGTGTTGGCATCTTACTCGCTCTCCATCGCAAAAAATGCAGCCTCCGGCTTCTGCTATGACCTGCTTGACGACGAGTGCCATTATCTTGAATTTGACCAGCCTTGGTGGTCGGAGCTTTTGATAGACACCGCAACGGTCAGCGGAAAGCTTTTCTTCGCCTCGGGCGATATATCCAGAAACGCACTTGAAATGATGTATGTCTGCTATGTCAATACAGATATACTCACAGACCACAACCTTGAAAATCCGCAGGATTTCGTTGCAAGCGGCGATTGGACATATGAAAAATTCATCGAAATGTGCAACGGCATATACCAGGACGACGGCGACGGAATCAAGAACTGCACCAAGGAGAGCGGCGACACCTTCGGATATATAACAAGCGGTATCCATGTTGACCCTTGGTACTACGGAACCGGCGCAACGATCGTCGACAAAGACGTTGACGGCAAACTGATCCCCTCGGAGTCATGGAACAGTGAGAAACTGACCAACACCATTGAAATGCTCAACAAGCTTCTTTGGGATACCGATGACGGCATTTACACATCGAGCGTCGTACATCAAGCGGCATTCGGTCAGGGCCGATCCCTCTTTATGATGGACCGTGCTCGCGTTTCGCACAAAGTTCTCAAGGCGGATTATGATGTTGACTACCTCATAGTTCCCTGCCCCAAGTATGACAAGGATGAAGAGAAATACATAACCGTTATGGGCAACCCCTTCACGCTATACGCCATCAGAAAGGATGCCGTAAACGTCGAGGCAGCTGCTGCATTCATAGAATGCATGGCATCCGAGGGCTACAGACAGGTGACACCCACCGTGTTTGAGCTTCAGCTTAAAACCAGATACGTTGATGATCCCGTATCCGGACAGATGTACGATCTTATCAGATCCAATCTAACGTATGACTTGGGAAGACTCTATTCGAATAATCTTGTCGGTCAAAAAACATTCCGCGGACCCATATCCTCCAACAGTAACAGCTGGGCAACCACTGCTAAGAACACTGTGAAGCTTTTGAAGTCAAAGATCAAGGATATACAAGCGGTATATGATGCTGATTAAATAATTTTTAAGGAGGCTGTAAAAAACATTTTGTTTTGACAGCCTCCTATTTCATTTTTACCGCCGTAAAGCGGAGGATCGGAGATCATAATGAAATATAAACTCGGAATAAGTCTGGGACTGGGATATGACGTCCCCTTTGAAAGAAAGCTTGAGGCCACCGCCGCCGCGGGCTTTGACGCCTGCTTTACCGGTTGGAGCGACGGCGCCAACATAAAGGATCAGTCCGCCCGCATAAGAGCTTGCGGACTTATCTATCAATCCATCCACGCACCATTTAATAAAAGCGATGCCGTATGGGAGGAGGGAGAAAGCGGTGACGAATTCATAAACACTCTCAGACGCTGCCTGCACGATTGCGCCGAAAATGAAGTACCGATCATGGTCGTTCATCCGAACATCGGCATGGATCGTCACTCCCCCACTCCGCTCGGCATTGAGCGCTTCCGCAAGCTTATCAACGCCGCCGAGAAGACAAACGTCAAGGTCGCCTTCGAAAACGTAGAAGGTACCGAATATCTTGAGGCTGTAATAAACGAGCTCGGATCCTCCCCCGCCGTGGGCTATTGCTGGGATACCGGTCACGAGATGTGCTATAACTTCGGGCGTGACATCCCCTCCCTTTACGGCGATAAGTTGATCTGCACTCATCTTAACGACAATTTCGGAATGGCGGATCCCAACGTGCTGACATGGCACGATGATGCACATATGATGCCATTTGACGGCATCGCCGATTGGAACAATATAGTACATCGTTTAAAACGCGCAAATTACGAAGATATTCTGACATTTGAGCTCACTTGCAAATCAAAGCCGGGCAAGCATACGCATGATGTTTACGCGGAGCTGGGGCTTGACGGCTTCTTGCGTCTTGCACACGAGAAAGGCGCAAGACTTGCACAAATGCTGGAAGCTTTGGGCTGACATTCGGTAAAGTATAATATTGGCGTCGAGATCGCATATGATCTCGGCGCCAATATGTTTATAATAAGATCGATCACTTGCCCTCTGCCGAGCGGAATTGCGCTCCGTAAAGACCGGCATAGAAGCCGTCGGCAGCCATAAGTTCCATGTGAGTGCCGCGTTCTATGATCTTTCCGTCCTTCATAACAAGGATCAGATCGGCATTTTTAATGGTATTCAATCGATGCGCAACGATAAATGAAGTACGCCCCTTCATCAACTCGGCAAAAGCTTTTTGTATCTTTATCTCGGTACGAGTGTCAATCGACGAGGTCGCCTCGTCGAGTATCAGCATCGGAGGCAGAGCAAGCATTACACGGCAGATGCACAAAAGCTGCTTCTGCCCCTGCGACAGCTGTCCGCCGTCCTCGGTAAGCACGGTATCATATCCGTTCGGCAAGCGCTTGATAAAAGAATGAGCATGTGATGCGCGCGCAGCAGCTTCTATCTCGGCATCGGTGGCATCCGGTCGTCCCATGGCTATGTTTTCGCGCACGGTTCCGTTTTTGAGCCAGGTATCTTGAAGCACCATACCAAAGGAGGCACGCAGACTTTTTCGCGTTATGTCGCGTATGGAACGTCCGTCTATTTTAATGGTTCCGTCATTCGTTTCGTAGAAACGCATGAAAAGATTTATCAGCGTGGTTTTTCCGCATCCGGTCGGTCCGACAACGGCAACGCGCATACCCGGTCTTATGTCAAAATCTATCCCGGACATGAACGGACGATCCGTGTAGGAGAACGCAACGCCCTCGGCACTCACACGTCCGCACACCTTTTCGGGAATAATATCCGTCGCATCGGCAAGTTCATCTGGTTCATCGGGGGTATCCAAAAGTTCAAATACGCGCGACGCACTTGCAAGCGAGCTTTGCAACTCGGCGATCACCTCCGAAAGAGAGTTAAACGGCTTGGCGTAATTATGGGCATAGTAAAGCAATGTGGATATCTGCCCCGCCGTAACGAGCGGATTCGCAACCGCCATAAGTCCGCCGGCAAGCGCCACACCGCAGTATACGAGCGAGTTAACAAATCTTGTTGCGGGGTTTGTTATTGATGAGTAGAAAACGGCTCGCGTTGCGGTCTTGCGATACTTCTCATTCAAGGCATCAAAATCATCCGACAGCGCTTTTTCGCGAGAATAAGCCTTGACCACGGCGCATCCCGCCACGGTTTCGTCTATAACAGCCGTCTGACGTGCCGCAAGCGCCGATTGGTCGCGAAACAGCGAGAAGGTACGCTTGGCTATAAATGCCGCCACAAGCATTGATATCGGCGTCAACAGCGCCACCACCAACGCGACCTTGTAATTGATCGAGATCATAAACACAAGCGTCACTACAATAGACAGCACGCTTGAATAAAGCTCGGTAATACCTGTCAAAAGTCCTTCCGACATACGGTCAACATCGGCTATCATCCGACTGAGTGTGTCTCCGGTGCGATGAGAATCGAGATATGAAAGCGGCAGTTTTTCTATCTTTCGTATGCAATCCGCGCGAATATCTCGGGTAACCGATGCCCCCAGTCGCATTCCCGCAAGGCGCACAAGCCAATCAAAAAGCGCACTTATCACAGCAAGTATCGGTATTACCGCCAGTATCTTCAAGATACCTGCCATATCGACCTTGCCCTCTCCGAGCGCAAGGTCGATAGCATCTCCGACAAGCACGGGAATAATATGTGCGGCAATAATCGACACAGCGGCAAGAAAGAAAGCTCCAACCGCTATCGGAATGAGCGGACGACAATATTTTAGCAGTCTTGCGAGAGTCCTGCGTCGCTCAGGCGAGGATATCTTCTTTTTGTCAGCCATTTACGCTCACCTCCTTTGCGGCGTTTGCGGAATTTTCGCCACCGTATTGAGAATAGTATATCTCGCGATATACCTCGCAGTTTTCAAGCAGCTCGGCGTGAGTACCGATACCTGCCGCTCTTCCGTCATCGAGCACTATTATCTTATCCGCATTCATAACCGAAGCGGGACGCTGAGTAACGATAAAGGTCGCCGGTTTACACTCGGATGCGGCAATATTCGACCTCAGCTTAAGATCGGTAGCGTAATCAAGCGCCGAAAAGCTGTCGTCAAGTATAAGCACGCGCGGCTTGCGTATCAACGCACGCGCAATGGTCAAGCGTTGACGCTGACCGCCGGAGAAATTACGCCCTCCTTGCTCAACGACCGCATCAAAACTGCCCGAAGTGCTCTTCTCGGTAACAAAATCAAGCGCGCAGGCAGCTTCAAGGGCACTGCGCATATCTTCATCGGTCGCGTCGGGAGCGCCCCAACGAAGATTGCTCTCAACGGTTCCGCTGAACATGAGTGCAGATTGAGGCACAACGGCAATTTTGGAGCGAAGCGTGCGAGGCGAATATTGGGTAGCATCCACACCGTCTATGAGTATTTTTCCGCTTGTCGGCTCATAAAAACGCGGAATCAAGTCAACAAGTGTACTTTTACCGGAACCGGTGCCGCCCAGAATTCCAACCGTCTCGCCGGGCATAACACTGAAGGTTATATCCTCAAGCGAATCGGCTCCGGCGCCGCGGTAGGCAAAGGATACACCGCGAAATTCAACCGCGGGTACACCTTGAATTATTTCGGGAGCCGAAATCTCGGCGGCATTCTCGGTTGGGATCGAGAGAACAGAGGCTATACGATCGGCACACGCACCGGCCTTTGAGAGCGTAACGATGAGGTTGGCGAGCTTTACAAGCTCGGTGAGTATTTGAGCCATGTAATTATACAGTGCCACAAGTTCGCCTTGTGTCAAGCGCCCGGAATCAACAGCGGGGGCGCCGCGTCTGACCAGCAATATAATACCAATGTTAACTATAACATATGTCAGAGGATTCAACAGCGCAGACACCCTGCCCGCAAAGAGAGCGGCTTTCGTATACGAGGCATTTTGTCCATCAAAGTTCGACACCTCTTTATCCTCATGCCTGAACGCGCGAATAACACGAGCGCCGCGCAGGTTGTCGCGCGCGATCCCCGTCAGACCGTCAAGCTTTGCCTGCACATTGGCATAAAGCGGGACGCCGGAAAGTATCAACGTGAATATGACAACCGCCAACACCGGTACCAGCCCGCAAAAGATAAGCGCCAGTTTGGCATCAACAAAAAACGCCATAAATACCGAACCGAAAACGATAAACGGCGAACGCAGCAAGAGCCGCAAGCCGAGGTTCACTCCGCTTTGCAGCTTGTCGACATCGGCCGTAAGACGTGTAACAAGCGATGCCGCTCCCGCCGTATCGGCATCCGAACGCGACAGCGAAAGCGTGTGCGCAAACAGCTCGCGCCTCACTCCGGCAGCAAAGCCGACCGAAGCGCGCGCGGAAAAATATTGTGCGGTTATTGAAAATGCAAGCCCCACCGCTCCCAGCAATGCCATGATTCCGCAGGAACGCAATATATATCCGCTGTCTCCCGCGGGTATACCGTTATCGATGATATCCTTTACTATAAGCGGTATCAAAAGTTCGAGCAATGCCTCAAGCAGCTTAAAAAGCGGCGAGAGCACGCAATCGCGCCAATACCCCTTCATGTAGACCAAAAGCTTCTTCATTTTGTCAATTCCTTCTTTATTATTGCAAACACTGTATTATATCACATTATGTAATTTTTTTCAACATAAAAATCATGAATTTTCAATTTCCTTGGAAAGTCGGCCGTCACAAAGCGAAAAACGTGTGAGTTGCCAAAGTAAAAACCGTTTTCAAAAGCAGTGGGCGGTATGTCAAA
>CAZPYK010000024.1:0-17811 GCA_964590755.1 uncultured Ruminococcus sp.
TGTGCTCTTTTTTAGACTCGGCATAGCATACGTGTTAGATATTTGTTTCAAACTTCTCCTAACAGATGGATTTCCGACAACGTATATTAAAAGCGAATATACCGGATATGACCCGTATTGTTCAAGTGGCACCGTCGGTGAAGACGGCGTCTTTTACGATTGCGTTCAAAAAAAATATTGCAAGTACGGCACCAACTACAGTGACAAGGCTGCCATAAGAGCTCGTGAGATGGCGACCGAGATCAAAAACGCGGGCACCAAGATCTTCTCTATCGGCGTTGATATCGGCGGACAAATGATACAGACATATGTGGATCAGACTATTAACACAAACGGGCACTCTGGCGTCGACCGCACCAGCACGACATATGAGATCGGTTCCGCCGACAGCGCCAGCGCCTACCAGAACTGGCTCAAATACAGCATCGGCTCCGGGGATTACTACGACAGCACGAACAGCGACTCGCTCACCGAAGCTTTCGAAACTATCCTCGCCGCGATCCAACAAGAGGTCACAAACTCCTCGCAAGCCGACTGGGTAACATCCGACCCGATGCCCTCGTCTGTGCCGGAAAGGATAGAATTCATCGGTTTTTATGACCAAAGCGGTAAGCTGATATCCACGACGGAAGAAAACCACGATCTTACCGGCACCGCCGGCGAGAGGGGGGAAAACACCGCCGAAATAGTGATAGAGACGGATGATAGCGGCAAGAGAGAGCAGACCATTCACTGGGACCTCAAGTCTTCCGGCTACACGTCAAGTACCGTTACGAGCGGTAACACGACGACAACGACGTATTCTTACAAGCTCAAATACCGTGTCCGTCTCGAAAACGAAAAAACGAACTTCAATGAATACGCCGATACCGATTTCAACTCCATTTACCCAACCAACGACACGACCACGCTGACCTACAGGGTTTACGAAAAAAAAGACGGTGTTGATACGAAATCCGATACACGAAAGCTTGAATTCAAGATCCCCTCGGTTCACGGCTATCTCGGCGGGCTTGAATTCACCAAGGTGGCTTTGGTGGTCGAGCCGGACATCTCCTCGGATGAATCGACCGCAGGCGGTGACACCTCGGCGGGCAGCGAAGCGGCAAGCGAGCCGCGGTACGTTAAACTCACCGGCGCGGAATTTCAATTGAAGCACGATGACGAAAACTGCGCAGAATGCCGCGGCGACGGAACGATCGTCACCGACTTCCCGACCTACACGGCGACATCGGGCGAAGACGGAAAGGTCAATTTCGAAAATATCCCCTCGGGGCATGTTTACATCCTAAGCGAGACCAAAGCTCCCCCGGGATATATCAAGAGCGGCAAGACCTACCGGGTCACGATCGCCTATGACGAAGTTACGGTCGAAGGCGAAGGCTGGAAAAAATTCGTCAACTCCCCCGCGCCCGAGCTGCCCTCCACCGGCGGCACGGGAACACTCCCCTTCTTTGTGATCGGCTCATTGCTCGTGACCACGTCGCTCTGCGGCATGGTCCTGCGACGCAAAAAGACCGCTTATATCTTCAAATAAAATTCAAAACAAATATCGGAAAGGAATTAAAAAATGAAAATCAAAAGATTATTCTCTCTCCTCCTTACGATAGCCCTCGTGCTCACTCTGGCACCCGCAGCGTTTGCGACGGCCGGAGAAGGCGAAACGGCACTTGGCAGCGTTGTCACGCAAGGAAGCACCGCGGCAAATACCAAAGGCTCGATAACCATTGATAATGCAAAATGGGACGCACAATATTCAATATATCAGATCTTGGTGCTCGAAAGCTTCAACGAAACCACCAAAGCATATGTGTACAAAGCCGCTTCCGCTTGGGAATCATGGTTGAAAACACAAAAAACCTACGTGTCATTTGACGCTGACGGTTATGTGACATGGGTTAATGGTGCAGACGCTGCTGCATTTGCAGAAGCTATAAAGGGAGAAATAAAAGACGGTTCTACTCACACTGCGACATCAACGCAAACAGCCGCTTCGACAACCGTTACGTTCTCCGACCTTGAACTCGGTTACTACTTCCTCACCTCTTCCGTCGGCACCGTTTGCTCGCTCGACACAACGGACCCGGATGTTGTGATCAAGGACAAAAACAAGACCCGCCCCTATATAAAGAAAGAGGTACAGGAAGATTCGACCCAGGCTTGGGGCAAAACGAACGATGATGACATAGGAAAGCAGATCAACTACAAGACCACCATCGGCGCGGAAACTGAAAAGAAAGACTACGTCGTCCACGATAAGATGTCTGCCGGCTTGACATTTAATAATGATGTTAAGATCTATATAGACAATTCTACAACAGCAATCGATAATACAGATAATAAATATTACACCGTGACAGCCCCCGGTACCGAAGAAACGGATGCTTGCACTTTCCATATAACGTTCACAAACAAGTTCCATGAAGAGTATATCACAGATGACGTTGATATCGTGATCACATATTCCGCAACGCTGAACGAGAACGCAGTGATAGGCACTACCGGCAACGATAACCAAACGAAGCTTGACTACGGTGATATCATCAGTGATCAATGGGAAAAAACCACCACCTACACTTGGGAGATGGAGGTCTTCAAGTACACCAAAGATGCCGCCGAGACCGAAACAAGCACAGGCGACGACGGAACAACCGCAAATACTCCCAAGAAGAATGCCCTTGCCGGTGCCGAGTTCATCATTCTCAGCAGTGACAGCAAAAAGGTCGCAAAGGTTGATTCGTTCGCCAAAGAAAACGACAGTAACGCCAATTACCGCATCAAAGAGTGGGTTGACTACACAGAGGGTACTACCGACTTGACCGACTGCACTTTGACCACCCCCGCAAACGGCACCATTCACGTCGAAGGCCTTGACTCGGATAAATATCAATTGAAAGAGACAAAAGCCCCCGACGGATACAACAAGTTGAAAAATCCGCAGGAGTTCAAAGTTGAGTATACAAAAACCGGCGAAACAATATCTTTCACTTTGCCGAGACTTGAAGTCGAAAACAATACCGGCACCGAGCTGCCCTCTACCGGCGGCATCGGAACCGCGATGTTCATCGGCATCGGCTCTATGCTCGCCCTGGCAGCCTGCGTCTTCCTTGTCACCCGCAAGAAGATGTCGGTCTACGCCGAATAATCAAGCAGATCTGACATAATGACCCGCCGTGGCGGTAAACGCTTGCCGCTTACCGCCACGGCTTTATTCAAATCATCCGATCAACCAAAACATCTCCGAACGTAAAACAGCGGAGAGATGCCTATGAAAGAAACTTAAAAATGAAACGCGATAAATGGGGACTCATATTGGTCCTGATGCTCTTCACAGGCGTCTGTGTGCTGCTTTACCCCTCGATAAGTCAATACTGGAACTCACGAACGCAGACAAAAGCTGTCGAAAATTATAACGAGATACTCGCTTCGTATGACCGCGAGGAATACGAGCGCATGACCGCCGAGGCGACCGATTACAACGCACGCCTCGCCGCGCTCGACACTCCGCTTTTGCAATATGACGAGCTTGAAAATTATAACGAGCTTTTGGATCTTTCCGGCATCGGCATTATGGGATATATTACGATAGAAAAGCTCGGCGTGGAGCTGCCGATATACCACGGCACCGACAACAGCGTGCTGAACACCGCTTGCGGTCACCTTGAGGGCACTTCCCTGCCCATAGGCGGAGAGAGCACGCATTCGGTCATATCCGCACACCGCGGACTTCCGCACGCCAAGCTGTTCACCGACCTTGACAAGCTTGAGATAGGCGACGTGTTCACCATCACCTATCTTGACCGCACCATCACATATCAGGTGGATAAGATCAGCGTCGTTGTGCCCAACGACGTTAACGAGCTCGGCATCATCGACGGCGAGGATCACTGCACTCTGCTGACCTGCACACCCTACGGCATAAATTCGCACCGCCTTTTGGTGCGCGGAACAAGAATAGAAAACATCGCGCCCGCGTTCCATGCCACGTCAAACGCATTTAAGATAGATTCGCTGGTTGCAACGCCCGTCGTTGCGGCACCGATTCTTTTGATATTGCTTATAGTTCTTATGGTAAAATACCGCGACAAAGGAAGCGTACCGCTTATTTCGGACTCGGAGGAGGAAAACGATCTTGATGATATATTATAAAAAGCTTGCGGCTTTGGCAGTCTTCTTATCCTGCCTTATGCTGCTGATTCCGACCGCCTCCGCGCTCACGCATTCGACCTCGGATGCCGCGGAACGGCTCGACACGACCGCGGCATGCTCGCTGACGCTCGAATACAAGCATGAAAGCCGCGTTTTTGTCGGCACCGAGATACGCCTTTACCGCGTTGCCGCGCTCAACGAGGAGCTGACCTTTGCGCTCGACGGCGAATTTTCCGCGACCGGGCTGATCCTCAACGGCATAAAAAGCAGTCGCGAATGGGCAACGGTGACTTCGACGCTTGAAAGCTATATCGCCTCCAAGGCTCCCGCGCCCTGTGCGGTGGGCAGAACGCTTGACGACGGCAAGATAAGCTTCGGCAGCCTCGGCGCGGGACTTTACTTCGTCATGCCGCTCACAATATCCGAGAGCGATGCCGTTTATATCTTCGGAGCTGCCATCGTTTCGGTTCCCTCGCTCGACGACGGCGGTCACTGGGTGTATGATGCGTCGGCAACGCCGAAATCCGAGGTGGTATATCCCTCCGACGAGCCGGAAGAACCCACCGACTACACCGTGACCAAGCTTTGGAAGGGAGACACCTCCGCCACCCGCCCCACGAGCATCGTGGTGGATATCATCCGCAACGGCGAGGTGGTTAAGACCGTGACCCTTTCCGCGCAAAACAACTGGACATATTCCTGGCAATCGACCAACTCGCTTGACAGTTGGCAGGTCGCCGAAAAGGTCGTGCCGGATGGCTACACCGTAACGATAGATAAGCACGACACCGCATTTACCGTCATCAACACCGCAGACATCCCCGGCGACGAACCGCCGCCGGATGAGCCGCCGCCGACGGGAGACACGACCAACATAGGAGCTTATCTGCTTCTTGCAAGTCTTGCCGGCGTTCTTCTTGCCGCAGTCGGACTGATACCGCGACGCAAAGCATGAGAGTAATAAAAGCCCTGTGCTTGATAATCGGATTGCTTTTGGTGCTCTCCTCTGCCGTCTTTTTGGTGGTGCGCCGATCGGTCGTCACGCAGAACGCGCAGGAGATAGAGCAATACGTCGACACGCTGTATGATATCATTCCCACGCCGCATGCGGCGGTGATTGAGCCTCGCGGAAGCAACAAGATGCCCTCTCTTGACATCAACGGACAAAGCTTTGTCGCTCTGCTGGGAATTCCGTCCTTTGAGCTGACGCTTCCAGTGGGCGAAGCGTGGGAGAGCAACGAGCGCTTCCCCAGCCGTTACACAGGCAGCATATATGACGGTTCGCTGATCGTGGGCACGTCAAACCAAAGAGGACAGCTTGATATCGTCAAGGAGCTTTCGGTCGACGATGTGCTCACGCTCACCGACATGACCGGTGATTGCTTCTCATACAGGATAACGAGCATCAAATATTCAAAGCACGCCGACAACGAGACGCTGACAGCCGACGAGGCAAGCTTTACGCTGTTTGTGAAGAATATTTACGCCTTTGAATATATCATAATCCGATGCGAACCTACCGAATAAACGAATAACGCCGGACGGGCTGCCTCACGTTGTGAGACAGCCCGCACGTTGTAGACAAAACAAACGGTCTCACCGAAGCGTTGAAAGTTTTCGCCCGCCTTTTTCAAAAAGGCGGCGTCGGTCGAGGGCGCGCAGCCCTCGTCGCGCTCCGCAGAGCGCGAAACAATCTCCGGCGTTTCTCTTTTGTTAACTTTTCTCTTTGCGCCTGTGGTGTCAAAGAGAAAAGTGGCTGAGAAGTTTGTGCATTTTTACATATTGCGTATCTTTTGTCTATAGTCTGCGGGCTGCCTCACGTTGTGAGACAGCCCATCATCTGTATTATTTGATCATTACCACTATCACAAGTCGACACGCTGTCTTTCCACCAACTGCGCAAACGCTCCGCCCGCGGCTATCAGATCGTCATATTTGCCGTCCTCAACGATCTTGCCCTTATCCAGCAGGATTATACGGTCACATTGTTTGATCGTCGACAGGCGATGCGCGATAACTATTCGCGTGCACTTCAGCGCGTCCAGCGCGTCCGAGATCTTCTTTTGCGTGATGTTGTCAAGCGCCGATGTAGCCTCGTCAAACATAAGTATCTTCGGCTTTGGAGCAACGGCGCGCGCGATCATAAGTCTTTGGCGCTGTCCGCCGGATATTCCGCCGGACCCCTCGGATATTATCGTGTGCATTCCCATCGGCATCTCGCGAATATCCTCTGCGATCCCCGCCAGCTCCGCCGCCTCCCATGCCGCATCCATCGACAGCGTCGGCGCGGAAATGACGATGTTGGAGTAGATATCCCCTTGAAACAGCTTGCCGTTCTGCATCACCGTTCCGATATTGCGGCGCAGTGATTTCAGATCGAGAGATGCAAGATCTCTGCCGTCATAGTATACCGCTCCCTTTTGCGGCGTTTCAAAGCCGAGCATCAAACGCATCAGAGTCGACTTTCCGCACCCCGTTGCGCCAACAATGGCAACATATTGCCCCGGACGTATCTTAAGACTGAGGTCGTCAACTATGAGCGGCCCGTTTTCTGTATAGCGGAAGGACACGTTATTCAGCTCAATGCCGCCCGACAGCCGCGTGACCGGCTTTTTGTTTTCGGATATCTCGGGCACCGTCTCAAGTATCGGGCGCACCATGTCGAGCATGGGGCGTATCCTTGCCGCCGTACTTGCCATGCCCACCAAAGACGCAAAGGCGCCCATCACCATTCCGTATGCGCTGTTAAAGGCATAATAATCTGCCAGCGAAACCTCGGTTTTTATGGTGAAGAAATATATGACTATCGTTCCGACAAGCGAAATAAGGCTTGATATCAATCCCGAAAATTTGATAAACGCGGGCGGATCGTAGGTGAGCCTTGCTTCCTCGGCATACGCGTTTGCCCATTTGGCAAACGCTCTTTTTTCCGCTCCCGCCAGACGTATCTTTTGAATACCGGTCAAAAGAGAATATTCAAGCCCCGAGCCCTTAGCCGAAAGCTCCATCTGTTTTTTTGAAAGCTTCAGCTGTGCCAGCGTACTTATAAGCGAAAAGAGCACCGTGCATATGATCACCGCCAACCCGGGGATGACCAGCCCGGGGCCGTAGGATATCATCTGTGTGATATATATCAGTGAAAATACGCTTGTAAGCCCCGTCGAAAGGACGGCGTTCGCCAGCATCGTGCAGAGCGAGTTGACATACCCCATGCGATTTGAAAGCTCGCCCGAGGAATAATCCTTAAAAAATGACGCGGGAAGCGAAAGCAGGCGCATCATCGTCGCCGCTCGCACTCTTATATTCATTTTTGTGCTCAAGCGACTCATCAACAGCTGCTTGGTCACGCCGAGAAAGATCTGCGAAATGCTCAAGCACATAAGAAAGCCGAACACGGCAAAAAACAGCTGCATATCCGCGCTTTCTATGACCGAGCCGTAGATGAGCTTTTGGAACTTCGGCGTGAGCATTCCCAAAAGCGATGCCGCAAGCGTTGCCAAAGCCACAAAGGCAATATCCGCCGCCGACACGCATTGTGCTATATAAATCAAAAGATCCTTGATGCCGAGCTTTTTCAGCGGCAGAGGCTTGTAAAAGCATATCGCCTCGGTATCTATAAGCTTTGCGGTCCTTCTGTTTAAGTGTACCCACTTGCCGCTGCCGACATCAAAAAAGCGATATCCGCCGACCCCGTACGGTAAAAGAGCCACCGGAGTGCCGTCATCCGTGCGAGTTCCGAGCAACGCGCCTATCGAATCGCGATACCATTCACCTTCAATATTCACCACGCGGCGCATTATGCCGTAGGGACGCATGAGATATTCAAGCTGATCGTTTATATCTCGAATGCTGTCCGGGAGTTCTGTCGGCTTTGCGTGATAGTATTTCAATATCTCGTCAATGGCATTTTTGGCGCGAGTCCTGTCATCGTTGAGAGCACGTGTCACCCGCTCGCCCATGACCACACTTGCCATGGCGGCAAAAGCATCCGAAAAGCTGTCATCGTCCTGCTTGATTCTCGCCCGAAGCTGTTCGTCAAACCACCCCACCGTCGTTCCCTCCTCTTCTACTCATTTGATACCAACGCGGTATACACGCCGTTTGCGGCGTAAAGCTCATCATGCGTGCCGCGCTCGACCACCTTGCCGTGATCAAGAACGATTATCTCGTCGCAATCGCGTATCGTGCTGAGCCGGTGAGCCACAACTATGCAGGTTATTCCGCGATCCTTGATAGACTTGACAACGTTATACTCGGTCTTCGCATCAAGAGCCGAGGTCGCCTCATCCATGATAATGATAGTCGGATCCTCCGCAAGCACGCGCGCTATCTCCAGCCGCTGTCTCTGACCACCCGAAAGGTCCTTGCCGCCCTCGGTCAACTTATATTGATAACCTCCGTCGCGTTGCATGATATCATTGTGTATCTGCGCATCCCGCGCGGCAAGTATCATCTCAAAATCCTCTATTGAGGTGTCCCACATCTTGATATTGTTGGCGATCGTATCCTCAAACAGGATTATATCCTGATCCACCACCGAGAGCGACCCGGTAAATACGTTGCGATCGATGCTGTCTATGGGTTTGCCGTCAAACAGGATCTCTCCCGACCAAGGTCTGTGAAGCCCCGAAATAAGCTTTGAAAGAGTGGATTTGCCACAACCCGACGCTCCCACAAACGCCACACGCTGCCCGGGCATGAGCGTCATCGAAAAATCCTCGATAAGCGGCTCCGCAAGACGTGAATAACCGAATGTAACATTTTTTAGCTCTATCTTTCCGGACAGCTTGTCAAATTCTTCGTTAACGTCAACCGACTTCGACTTGAAACCCGGGTCTATCGGATATTCCATAACATCCTCGATGCGCTCCATGGAGGTGCGCATCTCCTGCATTGTCTGAGATGCGGAAACAAACTGCATTGCGGGCGACAAAAAAGAGCTCAAAAAGCCGGAAAACGCAGTTATCATACCAACAGTCCATTCCCCGTTGCGGCAGAGGAAAACACTTCCCATAAGCACAAGCGTGTTTGTGAGCATCGACACGATAGACGAGATGATACCCATATATGCATTGAGCTTTGCGGATCTCACATCTCCCACATTAACGTTAGCTTGATAGCCCGCCCATCTTTCAAAATATCCGTTTTCCGCGCCCGATGCCTTTATCGATTCTATCATCTCTATTCCGGCAACGGTGGCACCTGCCAGCTTTCCGCTGTCTCTGCTGCTCACGCGTGCAAGATCTATTCGCTTTCGCGAAAGATAACGGCTGACAAATGTGTTTATTATCACAGATATTATTCCTATAAATGAAAGCACCGCGCTGTAGCGCAGCATTACTAGCAGATAGAACACCATCATGATCGCCTGTATGCCGAGCGGAGCAAAGGATGAGATCATACCGCCCGCCACGGATGCGTTTTGATTGCGCCGTCCGGCGATATCCCCTGCCATGCGTTGCGAGAAGAATTCCATCGGCAGACGCAAGACATGCCACATATATTCACTGTTTGCCACAACAGATATCTTTCCGTTAAGTTTGAGCGAATATGTCGTCTGTATCCACGCAACCGCAAGCTGTATGACGGCAAGACCCGAAATACCGTAAATGAACGGCAAAAACCACTCGGGATTAGAACCCGAAAGCAGCCTGTCGGCGAAAACATTGGAAAAGCCGGGGGTAATTATTCCGACCAAAGAGCCTATAACGGTGGTCACGACAACCAGCGCAAATGCCCCTCCCGTGCCCGAAAGCTTTTTCTTGACAAAACTTGCAACGCTTTTCTGCTTTCCCGAGGGCACGAATCCTTCACCGGGCTCGAACATGAGGCATATGCCCGTAAAAGCACGGTCGAATGCCTCCATCGTGACGCTGTAAGTTCCCTTGGCGGGGTCGTTTATCACCGCCTTGCCGCCTTTAAAGCCGCAAAGCACCACAAAGTGATTGAAATTCCAATGAATTATGCAAGGGAAGCTGCCGTTTTGCTTTAGGCCCTCGGGCTCATAGCGATATCCCTTGGCAGTCAAACCGTAGCTGCGCGCCGCTTTTAAGATATTCTTGGCGTTCGAACCGTCTCGCGAGACACCGCAATCGGCGCGCACCTGCTCCAGCGGTATCCATTTGCCGTAATATGCCAAGACCATGGCAAGACTCGCCGCGCCGCATTCCAATGCTTCAAGTTGAATGACGACCGGCACCTTTGCCACTCCGTTTTTGACAGGCGACGAAGTCGCTTTCTTTTTATCCTTCATGATCCGACCTCTGTATCAGTGAATGACAAATGCGATGGGGTGAATGCTTTCCACCGTTATGACCGCAGGATACACGCCATCCGGCACACCCGCAGCCTCGATCACCGCCTCATAGCAAAAAGCGCCTTGCTCGAAGCCGTTCAAATACAAAAGATAAGGTTCAAATTCATCGTCTACCATGACCGGAATGTCGGCTATACTCTTTATCACGAGCTCGGCACCGTCAACCGTGACCGACATACCCGCCTCGATGCGTTCGGCATCCTCGGCGGAAAGATAGCAGACCGCAACGCCGTCATGCACAACGATTCCCGTATCAACGGTCGTTTCGATATTTCCGAAGATACCCCATATCAACACACCGACCAGAAGAGCAACTATCGCCGCAAGTATTACCCACACCCCCGGCTCGGCAACACGTATGTATTCATTAAGCTGCTCGGGCGAATTGACGCGTTCTATGCTTGAACGTCTGAAAAGCTTCGTATTCATTTGGATACCTCTTTTTTATTTATAGGAGATTCGCAATAAAGACAGATCTTATGCAGCGGTGATACCTCAAATCGTTTTTCGCAGTGTTAAGACATTTTTGCCGTCCGCATATTCATATGATACATCATCCATGATTTTTTTGACCATAAATATCCCAAGTCCTCCCACCTCGCGCTCGTCTGCCGAAAGCAAAATGTCAGGATCCCCTCTGTCGGTGGGATCGTAAGGGCTGCCGTTATCGGAAAACCGCATTATGACGTCGCCGTCCGACACTGCGCACTCAAGGCTCACTGACGTTGCGCCGCTGTATCGCACAATGTTCGAAAAGATCTCATCAACGGCAATATTCGACTGTGCCGTCACCTTTGCCGATGCACCCGCATCGGAAAGGATATCTTCAAAAAACGCCGTGACCTCGGGAAGTCTCTCAAGCAACGGCTCAACATCGAGCTTTTTCACCGTTTCACCGTTTTTGATCTCTATACAAAGCATGGTAATGTCATCAAATTGCTCGGCGCATCCCACAAAGGCATCTATATCCGCACGCACGCCCTCCAAAAGCTCTGTGCAGGAGCTTGCCTTATGCTTATTGAGAGAAGCAAGCATTGCATCGGTGCCGAACAAACGCTCCGATGCATCGGTCGCCTCGGGCACTCCGTCGGTGTAAACGAAAAGTCGATCTCCGGGATACAAAGCAAGCTCGTATTCGCGATATCGCGCATCTTCCATTGCCGCAAGCACCAAGCCGTGACGATCCTTGTAGAGCTCAAACGCGCCCCCGCGCCGCATAACGGCGGGATATTCATGCCCCGCGTTCGCGCACTTGAGCCTTCCGGTGGATATCTCCAAAATGCCCAGCCACACGGTAACGAACATCTCGGCATCATTGCTCTCGCAAAGCTGAGAATTCACCTTTTCAAGCACCTCGCTCGGCGACAGTCCGTTTTGGGCGGCGGATCTCAACAGCGTTTTGGATATCATCATAAACAGCGCCGCCGGCACGCCCTTGCCCGAAACATCAGCCATGACCATTGCAAGATGATCATCATCCACGAGAAAGAAATCGTAAAAATCTCCGCCGACCTCCTTGGCGGGGGTCATTGAGGCATATATGTCGAATTCATGACGATCCGGAAATGCGGGGAATATGCACGGAAGCATTGACGCCTGGATCCGCCTCGCGACATCCAGCTCCGCACCGATGCGCTCCTTTTCGGCGGTCATTTTTGAAAGGCTCGCTATGTAATCCTCAAGCTCGGCAAGCATGAAGTTGAATGAATCGCTCAAAGACTCGATCTCGTCTCCCGTGCCGATCTCAATGCGACGGCTCTCAAACTCGCGAGTTTTTGTTATCTCTTGAGTAAAGTCGGTAAGCTTCCCGATGGGCCGCGTGACCATTGCACGGACAAAAAAGATGTAGGCAATTATCGTAGCACCGATCACCGCAAAGGATATGAGCAGCATATTGACAAGAAAAGAGTTCAGATAAGCCCTCACCTCGCTCATGTCAAGGATATACTGTATCTCCGCTATGGCGTTTCCATCCTCGTCAAGTATCACCGAAACTCCGGTATAATTGTAGCCGTAATCGTTATCGGTCACAAGCGGCTTATCTATGCCGCGCCCCTCGGCGAAGTTTTCCCAAACGATATCGTATTTTTTTCGATCCTCGGGATCATTCGGGTTGGCGGCGTCATCGTACGATATATCGCTTCCGTACGGTATTTGACCGTCGGGATCGTCCCCCATCTCCTCGACCATGGCATCAATATAAAAGCAAACGCTGTCCTCATCGGGAACGACTAAAGACAAATATGTGATGTTTCCGTCCGATTTCAGTCGGTTAAAGAGCTCGCACATGTTTCTATACGCCTCTGTGCTGTCGCCCTCGTCTGAAATTATCGTCTTGACATCCTCCACATCCAGCATGGCGGCAATGGCATTGCTGTTCGTCATGACGCGCTCGGCATACATCTCCTCAAGATAAGACTTTGAGGTAGCATATCCGAAAAGCGACACGGCAACGGTGAGCACAAGTCCCACCACTCCCAAGGACATAATAAATTTGGGCAAGAGCTTAAGCTTCATCATAAATGGTCCCCCAAAGACTCCTGCGCAAGGTCGGCGCACGCGGTCAACCGACTTTGCGGCAGGTCAATATAGTTATTCCGATCGATATCGTCGATCCGTCGCTCAAGCATGTACGCTCCAGCTCGTCATAATTTCGCTCAAGCCACGCCTTCCAACACTTATATTCCTCGTTGTTCGGCTCCTCCTCAAGCAGCAAGCGCACGTCATCCGGAAAATATGAAAAGAACATCGTGTATATCGCACGTTTCTTCTCCTTCTCTCCCGCATCGGCGGATACCGCCCTGTGTCGGATAATGATATCCTCATACCCGCAAGCGGTAAGGATTTCGCCGATATGCTTTCCGACCTCGCGATCTCCGGAAAACCGATCTCTTTCTATCATGCCGAGAAGCTCACCGAAAGCCCCTTCCCTGCTGCCGTTCAGCACGGATATGTCGTCGTTCGGTTCAATAATGAACAGCATACCGTCCGGCTTCAAAAACGGACGCAAAGCTTCGAGCAATCTTTCGGGATCGGAAATATTCAAAAGTATAAGCGAGAGATAGATGATATCGAAGCCGTCGATTCGGTTTTCGCTCATTATCGCGCGCAGGTGACGCGGAAAGTCATTTGTGTCAACGTCACACGTGTGAAAAGAAAATTTCTCGTTACCGAAGCGCGACCGTGCGTCGGAGACCAGATCCTCGTTATACTCAAGCCCGACCACACGTGACACCGCATCGTGCGAAAATCTGTCGACGGTCTTGCTGCCGTCATTACAGCCGACGTCGAGCACAAAAATGCCGTCACGCTCCGAAAAAATGCCGCCAAGCACCGAATGCTCCTTTTCCGCCAGCAATTGATTCTGCACGCAGAGCCTTTCTATTTCCTTTTCATCGCGAAAAACGCACTGTTCTTGCATTTTTATTCAACAGTCAATATATCGCAGAAGCCGGTCACCTCAAATATCTCGGAGATCGTCTCGTTGACATTTTGTATGACCATTCTTCCCTGTTTATTCATGACCTTTTGCGCAGACAGAAGCACGCGCAATCCGGCGGAGGAGATATACTCCACACCCGCAAAATCAAGATAGAGCTCGCTTACTCCGGATATGCTCGTGCGCAACTCCGCTTCAAGCCGAGGAGCCGTTGTGGTGTCAACTCTGCCCGTCACGGCAAGGTTCAATACCGAGCCTCGGGATTCTTTTTTGATTTCCATTTTTATGCTTACCCTTTCGTTTTTTAATTACCGTACCTTATTCCGGCTTTGTCACATCCATGTGCTCGGCAAGAGTGAACATGTACGTTGAATGCGTACCGTCCTCGTGCAATTCGAACACTCTGCCGCCGCGGCGATCGTCCATAGACTTGGGCGCAAAGCCCGCACATGCATCAAGCGTGAGCCTTATTCCGCCGTAAACGCCGTCCGAAGTGTTTTTGTGAAGATGTCCCGCCGCTATGATATCTACGTCGCCGCGTTCGAGCATGGTGGAATACACTCCGGAATTCACCATCGAGCACTGGAACTTCTCGTCGCCGTAGCCACTGTAGCCGGTCTCCTCAGGATTGTTGACCGCCATCATTATCTCGTGCGGCGGCACGTGCATAACAGCCATGGCTCTCACAAGATGCCCCTCTCTCACTTCAAGCTCGTGCGAGAGCTGCCAGTACCACAGTTGCTGTTCAAAGCGTATCGAATCCCACTTTTTATAGTGCTTTTCGCGCACCGGAAGCATCAACTGCTCGGGACCGACACCGGGACGCATTTGAGAATCCTTGTGCTTGGAATCAAAAGCATATATCGCATATGCGATGCTTTCGGAATCATGCGCATATATCGGGACAAGATAATTCGAAACTCCCGGTATACCCTCGGTGTGAGAGGATATGCAATGCGGATACGCCTCATAAAGCTTTTGCTGTTCGATCGCCGACACATCGACATCGTAATCGTGGTTTCCGAAGACATGCATCCACGGTATTCCCCGCTTTTCCATCGGTTCGGTAAAAATGTCAAGATATTTGCAAAGATCCTCATACGGCTTCAAATAACGTCCGTCGACATTATCACCGCCCCAAATAACAAGGTCCGGCTTCACCTCATCCATCATGAGTTCAAGTCCCTTGAGAGTTCTGGGATCGTAATCAAGAGTTTCTTGAATATCCGATATCATCAGCACTTTAAAGTTGCCGTCCTCATTAAATCTCATCTTATGCTTTGTTTGCGGTATCATGGAAGTAACCTCAAGCTCTCGCGTGCGAGAGCCGCTTTCTATGTATATTTTATCATAATATATTATACATCAACAAAGAACAGATGTCAATAAAAAGTCTCCGCATGAAAACGACAATTGTCTTTTTCACGCGGAGGATCCGAACCCTGCCTTGCGCGTTTGAAAGATAAATCTTTCAAACGGCAGTTTGGTGACTTTCACGACAGTGGGTCGCGAATTTTTCGAGCCGAGATTCGGCTCTCAAAACCGCCGCCAAACTGCGGTAAAACGGATGCATTTTTGATGCGCAAGGCGGGATTCGATCATGCGTGCTCGGTCAATATCAAAGGGGGCAGCCACAGCTGCCTCTTTGATATGGCGGAGAGAGAGGGATTCTGAACCCTGCCTTGCGCGTTTGAAAGATAAATCTTTCAAACGGCAGTTTGGTGACTTTCACGACAGTGGGTCGCGAATTTTTCGAGCCGAGATTCGGCTCTCAAAACCGCCGCCAAACTGCGGTAAAACGGATGCATTTTTGATGCGCAAGGCGGGATTCGATCATGCGTGCTCGGTCAATATCAAAGGGGCAGCCACAGCTGCCCCTTTGATATTGGCGGAGAGAGAGGGATTCTGAACCCTGCCTTGCGCGTCTGAACATCAAATCTCTTTGTTCTGCCTTGGCGCAAGGCCTGCAATTGCGCTTGCGCAATTGCGGAGGATTTGATCGTGTATGCTCGGTCAATATCAAAAGGGTAGCCCACGGCTACCCCTTTGATATTGTGAATGGACTATAAAAAAGATATTTTTCGCAGTTCGTGTCAGAGATTTGAACCTCTGCGTTTCCCATTCTTCTCTTTCGTCCACACCCATATCAGGTGCGTCCGAAAGAAAAGGGATTCTCCCACGGGCTAAAAAGTGTCCCCCGGACACTTTTCTTAACGCCCTTTCGAATC
Source organism: uncultured Ruminococcus sp. (assembly GCA_964590755.1). Taxonomy (GTDB): domain Bacteria; phylum Bacillota; class Clostridia; order Oscillospirales; family CAG-272; genus CAG-390. The sequence goes on from CAZPYK010000024.1 coordinate 16,133, forward strand.
CCTCCAACATCTAAAAAAGATATTTTCGCGCTTTTTCCGTATGACGAGCGTATTGCTCATTTCGATTATTTGCGTATGCGCCTTTTCACTCAACGCTTTTGCAAGCGACGGCGGCGAGTATTACGATACCGAGCCGAGTGAAGAAACGACCGCGCCGCCGATCGGCATTATTCCCGAAGAAACCGATAACGACGAGCAGACCGCAAAACCCGAAAACACTTTTACCCCCGACGGCAATATGACGCTTGTGGATAACGTCGCGGGCGAAAGTGAGGGACAAAAGCAGTTTATCATCGTGCAGAGCAAGAACGGACACTATTTTTACATCGTGATCGACTATGCCGCCGAGGGCGAAAATACGGTGCATTTTCTAAATCAAGTGGACGAAGCCGACCTAATGGCGATTTTAGCCGAGGAAGAAATCACCCTTGCCCCCGCCGAGTGTACTTGTACCGATAAATGCGTCGTCGGAGATATTGACACCGATTGCCCCGTATGTATTGCGAAAATGAGCGAGTGCGCGGGTGCGGAAGCGACGCCGCCCGCCGATGACGCGAACAAACCCGCAGATGACAGCGAACAGCCCGACAAAAACGGATTGAACACGGGCGCGGTCATTGCACTTATCGTTGTAATCGCACTTGCGGGCGGCGGGATCTTCTACTATTTCAAGGTGTTAAAGCCGAAGCGCAAAAGCAAACAGCCGCAGGGCGCGGAGCTTTCCGAACTTGAATACGACGAATACGACGAGGACGAGGAATACACCGACGCGCTCGAAGATATTGCCGAAGAAATGAGCAACGACGATAGCGAAAACGACGCATAAAAAATTTACAATCCGATCTTGCATATACCTCTTGCAAAATGTACATAATTATGCTATAATAATGTACGGACAGGAGGTGCGAATATGCCACAGATCAGACCGATTACGGATTTACGAAACACAACGGAGATTTCCGAACTTTGCCACGCAAAGAAAGAGCCGCTGTTTATCACCAAAAACGGATACGGCGACCTTGTTGTGATGAGCATTGAAGCATACGAGGAGCTTTTGGAAACGGCAAGAACCGACGCGGCAATCAGCGAAGCCGAAGCGGAATTTGAAAAAGACGGTGTACTTCTTGACGCAAGAGAATCTCTGACAAGTTTACGGAGAAAGCATTTTGGATAAGTACGAAGTAAAGTTATACGCCCGCGCGTATCGGGATCTCGACGGAATTTACGACTATATCGCGCATAATCTTTTAGAGCCGACGGTTGCAAGTAATATGATCGACGCTTTGGAAGAAGCGATATACAGCCTTGAATATCTGCCCGAACGCGGTGCGCCGCGGCGTGTCGGTGCTTATGCAAACGGCGATTACCGTCAACTGTTTGTAAAGCGTTACATCATCGTTTACCGTGTGCTGAAAGAAAAGAAAGAGGTTCATATCGTAACGGTACGGTATGCGCCGAGCCAATTTTAATTAAATACGTTTTTGCGAAAAGGCAGTCTATGAAAATAGGCTGTCTTTTTCGTTTGGAAAGGAGCAAATTTTGAAACAACTGATTATTGCGGAAAAGCCGAGCGTCGCACAAAATATCGCGGTCGCGCTGAATGTCGTCGGCAGAAAAGACGGCTATACGCCATCGGATAGAAGAAAAGAACGGCGAGATGAAAACAGCTCATGGAATGC
>CAZPYK010000025.1:0-17768 GCA_964590755.1 uncultured Ruminococcus sp.
CTTTAAGGCAACACCGCACAATTCGCGGCTTCCGCCTTTTTTACTCACTTGCTTGCATAAAATCCGTCATATTTCACAAATTCCCTTCGCGTAGGATGAACTACGCGCGCGGAAATTTGTTTCATCTGACGAATTTTCTGACCGCGCAATTGAGCAAAAAGAATTGTGCGGTATTGCCTTAATGAAATTCCGATAAAGTAATTGCGCGGCATTGCGCCGAACCCTAATTTTATACGCGGCTGCGCGGAGCGCGCGGCGTACGAGGCTTTTTGAAAAACAAGCTTTGTGCGCCGCGTGTTTTTTTCGGGTGTATACTTTTGACTTTGGAAGGCAATACTTGTTATGAGGTGCGGCGGCGTCAAAGCATGCATTGAATGACCTTCGGCAAAAAACGCAGCCGTGCCATGCAAGTAAAGGAAAGGTTCGATCAGAAAATGTCAAAAAGCAAGGAGAGCGGCGAAGCTCTTGCCGCGCAGATCTACAAAAATGCAAAAATGGGCTCAGATTCAATAACGGATCTTTTGGGACATGTCAAAAATGAAAAGCTTAAGCAGGAGATGACGACCGAACTTGACGGATATGAAAAGCTGGCCGCCAAGGCGGCAAAGCTGACCCGAGAGGATGGAGACGAGCCGCGAGAGGAGAGTCTGCTTGCCAAGGCGGCGGTGAAGATGAGCATGGCGGTAAATACCATGACCGATCCTTCGGCTTCGCATATTGCGGAGATGATGATACAGGGAGCGAATATGGGAGTTACAGAACTGCGTCGTGCGGTGAGCGCCGAGGAGAAATGTGTTGCTCCCGATCGCGAGGCGATAGCTCTTGCGCGCGAGACGGTAAGCTTTGAGGAGGGTACGATCGAGGCACTCAAGGCTTTTTTGTGAGCTCTCGGCGGTGATCAAAAATGAATATCGACAAAAAAAGCTATGCAAAATACGCGGATGCGCATGCACCCAAAAGTCATATATTTCGCGACTCGCTTTTTGCATTCTTGATAGGCGGGCTGATATGTGCCGTCGCCGAGGTGGTGAACGAGCTGTGGCTTGCTCTCGGAATATCGGAAGAGGACGGCGGACTTCTGACCTCCGCGCTGCTGGTCGTGGCGGCATCTGTCTTGACCGCATTGGGAGTGTTCGACGACATCGCCAAGATCGCAGGCGCGGGCACTTTGGTGCCGATTACCGGATTTGCAAATTCGGTGGTCTCGTCCGCGGTGGACAGCCGTGATGAAGGCTTAGTGCTCGGAGTGGGGGCGAAGATATTCACCGTTGCGGGGCCGGTGTTGCTTTATGGTACGCTTGCGGGCGCGTTGTACGGTCTGATCTATTGGGTCGTGTCGCTGCTTTGAGCCGACCTTAACGCTTTTGCGGCGGCCTTTTGCGCCGTTTGCGGATCCGGACAGATGAGCGCGACCACATAGCGACCGTAGATCGCCACCGAATAGGGCGTTCTTTCACTATCTGTGCGATATATTTCGGCAAGCCTGTCGGAGCACATGTAGGCCACCTCGGACGCAGCCGAAGTGGAGATGCATTCAAGTATTTCTGCCTCAAAGGCTGCCTCTCTTGAGGAAAGATATATTGCCGCAGATGAGGTCATACGATATGCCGCGGGAAGTGTGCCGTTTCCCCAGAGTATGGCGGCGAGTGTGTCATCGAGTCGGTAAGTGTCGTCTTCGCCTCGGCTTGAATAATAGATCCTTCCCGCGGGCACCGCGGTTTGCGTGGCAATGACTGCATTGAGCACGCGCTCAAGATCGGCTCCTTGAGGAGCGCAGGATGTCGGAACGATCGCAAGCAGCAATACACAGAAGAAAAATAATACGGTTTTTTTCATATTAACGGTATTCCTTTTCGTAAAAACGGTCGGCAGAGAATGTCTGCCGACTATATTTATGCAATAAAATACTATTTTATTCAAAAAAACTTGCTTTTATCTTCAATTTGTACTATAATATAATAAAGGCAACACCGCACAATTCACGGTCAACGCCTTTTTTACTCACTTGCTTGCATAAAATCCGTCATATTTTACAAATTTCCTTCGCGTAAGGCGAACTACGCGCGTTGAGGCGGGAAAAATGTTTCATCTGACAAATTTTCCGGCAGCGCAATTGAGCAAAAAAGAATTGTGCGGTATTGCCTAAAAAGCGGTGCGCATGCCGGAAGCATTGCTTCAAGCAAGCGTGCTTTACGCGGTTGCAACACGCAAGGAGGACTTTGCTTTGCGCACTTTGATCGAGAATGCGTTGATCTATAATTCGACATCTCGCTCCTTTGTTGAAGGAGCCATCCTTATGGATTCGAATGATAACGCTTTGAAACGAAACGGCAGGATAATCGATGTTCTGCCGCAGGCGCGTCACGCATATGCGCACCTTCCGACAGCTGACAAAAAGATAGATGCCGAGGGCTTGCATGTTTTGCCGGGCTTTGTGGATGTACATACTCACGGTCGAGTCGGAGAGGATTTCAATACCGCCGATATCGACGGTATGCGTCGGGCTGCCGAGGCGTATGCCGCCGTCGGTGTAACGTCGATTTTTCCTACGCTTGCATCCGCGCCATTTGATCGGCTTTGCCGATCTGCCGAAATGATACGTTCGCTTGAAGCGGACAGCGGCGGCGCACATTTTCTCGGAGTGCATCTTGAAGGCAGATATTTAAATCCGAAAAGGCGTGGTGCACATGCGGCCGAATATCTTGTGCCGCCGAGTGCTTCCGAGCTTGAGGAGTTTGCCGAGCATGCCGGAGTACCGCTGCATATAAGCGCCGCGCTTGAGCTTGATACATGCGGTGCATTTGCAAAAAAAGCGCTTGAGCTGGGAGCGACGCTCGGTCTGGGTCACACGGATGCGACCTTTGATGAGGCGCGGGAGGCTTTTGAACGCTACGGAGTGAGTTTTACGCATCTTTACAATGCAATGCCGCCTATACATCACAGAGAGGGCGGTGCCGCCGCATTCGCACTCAACGGAGGCGGGTATTGCGAGCTTATCTGCGATGGCTTACATATCGCGCCGCACATGGTGGCGCTCACGTTGAAGAACATCGGACTTGATCGAATGGTGCTTATAAGTGATTCGATGGCCGCCGCCGGGTATCCGGACGGAGAATATACGATTGCCGGCTCTCCCGCGCATGTGGTGAACGGCACGGCGCGAACGCCCGAGGGGGCGCTGGCAGGGAGCACACTCGATCTTTGCCGCGCAGTGGAGAACCTTTCGCGCTTTTGCGATATACCGATGTCCGATGCGATCGTCGCCGCAACGCTCAATCCCGCCGCAGAGGTCGGGCTTGCCGGCGAGGTCGGCGCCATCGTTCCGGGAGCGCGCGCGGATATGATATTCTGCTATGTCGATGAGAATGACAAAAGGATAGATATATCTCACGTTTTTGTCGGCGGAGCCGAGATGCGGTAACGTCCCAAAATAATAAAATCATAAAGACTTATAATAGATTTGGAGATCAACATGAACGAGAAAAAAGAAAAATATTACATTACTACGGCTATTGCCTATGCCTCCGCAAAGCCGCACATCGGCAACACGTATGATGCCATAGTCGCAGATGCCCTGGCACGCTACCGTCGAAAGGCGGGCTATGATGTTTTCTTTTGCACCGGAGCCGACGAGCACGGTCAGAAGATACAGGACTATGCCGAGAAGGCGGGAATGGAGCCGCAAGCATATGTGGATATGATATCCGGGCAGATACGCGGTGTTTGGGATCTTATGAATGTGAAATACGATCGCTTTATAAGAACCACCGAGGAATGTCATGTCAAGACCGTGCAAAAGATCTTTGAAAGATTCTTGCGTCAAGGCGACATATACAAGGGAAGATATGAGGGCTGGTATTGCAAGCCCTGCGAATCCTTCTGCACCGAAAGCCAGGTCGTGGACGGCAAATGCCCCGATTGCGGTGCGCCGCTTATTCGCGCATGCGAGGAATCATATTATTTCAATATGAAAAAATACGCGGACAGGCTCATAGAGTATATCGAGTCTCATCCCGACTTTATCGAGCCGGAATCAAGAAAAAAGGAAATGCTCAATAATTTCCTTTTGCCCGGACTTCAGGATCTTTGCCTTTCACGCACATCCTTTACATGGAGCATTCAAGTTCCGTCGGATCCCAAGCACGTGATATATGTATGGCTTGATGCTTTGACGAATTATATTACCGCGATCGGCTACGATCCGGATCTCAGCTATGAGGAACAATCGGAGCAATTCCGTTCGCTTTGGCCCGCATCCGTGCATGTGATCGGAAAGGATATCATGCGCTTTCACGGTGTGTATTGGCCGATATTCCTTATGGCGCTGGGATTGCCGCTGCCCAAGAAGATATTCGGCCACCCGTGGTTCAATTTCGGTACGGGCAAGATGTCGAAATCCAAGGGGAATGTTGTTTACGCCGATAAGCTTTCCGAATATGTCGGCGTTGACGGCGTGAGATATTACGCTCTTGCCGAGATGCCGTATGCGTCCGACGGTTCTATCACATGGGAGAGCGTGCTGGCACGTTACAATACCGATCTGGTAAACAACTTGGGCAACCTTGTCAAACGCACTCTGGATATGCAGAAAAAGTATTTTGATAAGGTGATACTTGAGCCGACGCAAAGAGACGAGCTTGACGGTGAGCTTATCGCCACGGCGGTGGCGGCTGTCAACGCATATCGCAAGGATATGGAGGACTTCCATGTTGCCGATGCGGTTGAGGCGATACTTGTGCTGCTGCGACGCGCAAACAAATTCATCGATGAGACTCAGCCGTGGGTCTTGGCGCGTGACGAGAGCTCGCGCGCACGTCTCGGAACGGTACTGTACGATCTTACAGAGGCGATAAGATGGGCCGCCGTGATGCTGGAGCCGATAATCCCCGCGTCTGCGGAGGAGATCTTTGCGGAGCTCGGAACAAGCCTCACCTCATTTGAATCGATAGGCTCCGCAGAACTGTTCTGCGGCATGGTTCCGGGTGATAGCGTGAACGACACAAGAGTGCTTTTTGCGAGAATAGATGAAAAAAAGACGCTTGAAAAGATATATGCCGAGATAGAGGCGACTCTTGCCGCGGCAGAGGAGGCAAAGAAAACCGAGGCTGCTGTCGAAAAGCCGGAGGGCTGTGCCGTAATATCCTATGACGATTTTATGAAGATAGAGCTTCGCACCGGCGAGATCAAGGCATGCGAGCCGGTACCCAAGGCGAAAAAGCTGTTAAAACTCACCGTCGATCTGGGCTACGAAACTCGTCAGATAGTGTCGGGAATCGCCAAATTCTATACTCCGGAGCAATTGATAGGTAAAAAGATCATAGTTGTGGCAAACCTGGCTCCCGCAACGCTTTGCGGCGTTCGTTCGGAGGGTATGCTCTTGGCATCGGGCGAGGATGATATAAAGGTCGTTTTCCTTGATCCCTCAACACCGCTCGGTCAAAGGGTGCGCTGAATGGCGGAAATAATATCACCGCGCGGAGTGTTTGATACGCACGCGCATTATATCGATGAGCGCTTTGCCACCGAATTTGAGGGCGGTGCCGAGGCGGCGATAAAGGAATGCTTTGACAGCGGAATGGTCGGGTTGATAAACGTGGGAACCGACCCCGATAATTCCCGCCGCGCCGCCGAGCAGGCGCTCTGTTGGGAGCGCATGTACGCCGCGGTGGGGATCCATCCGTCCGATGTAGGAAAGCACGGCGACCTTGCCGAAGAACTGGCTTTGATAGAGGCGCTTTTATCGGAATATAAAAGTAAAGTTGTCGCAGTGGGCGAAATAGGCCTTGACTATCATTGGCAGCCTTACGACAGAGAAGTGCAGATGAGATATCTTGATGCACAGCTTGAGCTTGCATGCGCACACGACCTGCCGGTGATAATCCACGACAGAGAGGCGCACGGCGATTGCTTCGAGGCGGTCCTCAAGCATCCGGGAGCGCGCGGAGTCTTTCACAGCTATTCGGGTAGCGCTGAAATGGCACTCGAACTTTGCAAAAGAGGTTTTTATATATCCTTTTCGGGTACGGTGACTTTCAAGAACGCACGGCATGTGCGATCTGTGGTCGAGGAACTTCCGCGAGAACGCATACTCGTTGAGACCGATTGTCCGTATCTTGCGCCAGAGCCGTTTAGGGGAAGGCTGAATTACTCGGTATACGCCGCATATACCGCGGCGATGATCGGTGAGGTTCTCGGCATTGATGCGGAGGACGCAAAATTGCTTACCGCTGAAAACGCACGAAAAGCTTTTGGAATAAAAAGTTGATAAAAAATGGGCTGTCCGACGAGACAGCCCGATTTTATTTTAAGGCAATACCGCACAATTCTTTTTGCTCAATTGCGCAGCCGGAAAATTCGTCAGATGAAACAAATTTCCGCGTGCGCAGTTGATTCTACGCGAAGGGAATTTGTAAAATATGACGGATTTTATGCAAGCAAGTGAGTGGGAAAGGCGTCAGCAGCGAATTGTGCGGTATTGCCTTAAGTATAATACACCTGCCGTGTTGACGCGAGTGCTTTGCCGACACATCAAAAAACGGTCGAAAAAGCAATAGATAGTATATTTTCCGACAAGCTGTAAAGAATAATAAGGCAGTGGCAAGGATCAAACGATGCTTTTGCTAACAAATGAAAGGAACGGTATTTTGTATATATAATGAAAGCGACGGGTATTGTAAGAAGGATAGACGACCTTGGAAGGGTAGTGATCCCAAAAGAAATAAGAAGAACGATGCGGATACGAGAGGGAGACCCACTTGAGATCTACACTGACCGTGACGGTGAAGTGATATTTAAAAAATATTCACCGATAGGTGAGCTTAACGGTTTTGCGGCTCAATATGCCGACACTCTGCATAAAACATGCGAGCTTGACGTGTTGATATGCGATCGTGACACGGTGATCGCGGCGGCGGGAGTTCCGCGCAGAGACTATGCCGACAAGCAGCTATCGGCAGAACTTGAAAAGATAGTGGAGAACCGCGGCATGTACGTTTGGCGGGAAGGGGATGAGCGTATCTCCCCCATTGCAACCGACGGACAACACTATATCAGTTGTGCCATGCCGATAATAGGCGACGGGGATATTTTGGGTTGTGTGGTCTCTCTTTCCGGAGTTGACGGTGGCAAACGTGCGAATTTGATGGCATCCGGGGTCGAGACTAAGCTGGTAGAGACCGCGGCAAGCTTTTTGGGCAGACAGCTTGAAGCTTGAAGACCGAAGCTTAAAAACGATGTCATTCGTATAAAAAAGCAAAGCCGAGCGCTTGAAGGCTCGGCTTTGCTTTTGGATTACTTGAAAATGATCGCGGTATTAGGCGTCGTTGCCGATGTCACCGATGTCTTCGAGCGTAATGTCGGCGCCGATCCCGCGCAACTTGCCTACAATATTATCGTATCCGCGTTCGATGTACTCCACATTGGATATCTCGGTCCTGCCGTGAGCTGCAAGAGCGGCTATGACCAGGGCGGCTCCGCCGCGAAGATCCATGGCACTGACCGGGGCTGCCTTGAGCTTTGTCGGACCAACTATGGTCGCGGTGCGTCCGTCAACCGAGATCGAAGCGCCCATCTTTGCCAGCTCGTCGACATATTTGAAGCGTCCGTCGAAGACGCCCTCGGTTATGATCGAAGTTCCGCTTGCAAGCGTCAAAAGAGCGCTGAATTGCGGGTGCATATCGGTAGGAAATCCGGGATAAAAATATGTTTTGATATTTGCGGGATACATTGTGCCGGTTCGGTCGACGGTGATGGTATCCTCGTCCTCATTTACCGAAACGCCCATCTCAATGAGCTTGGCGGTAACGGTTTCCATGTGCTTGGGTATCACATCTCTGATGACCACTCGGCCTCCCGTCGCTGCCGCGACAGCCATAAATGTACCGGCCTCTATCATGTCGGGAACTATCGTATAATTGCAACCGTGAAGCTGCTTTACCCCCTGGATCTTGATGAACGAGGTGCCGGCGCCGGAAATGCGCGCTCCGCACATGTTCAAAAAATTGGCAAGGTCGACAATATGCGGCTCGCGCGCGGCGTTGTCGATGGTGGTCTTGCCGTCGGCAAGGACTGACGCGAGGATGATATTTATGGTCGCTCCCACGCTGGCAATATCAAAGTATACCGAGGCTCCCACAAGTCCGTTCGGACCTGTGACGATATGATTGCAACCGTTTTCTATCGTCATCACTCCGCCCAGCGCCTCAAAGCCTTTTTTATGCTGATCGATGGGGCGAGTTCCGAAATCACAGCCGCCGGAAAAGCCGACATGAGCCTCGCCGAAACGCCCGAGCTCCGCGCCGAGCAAATATGTTGAGCCGCGAAGTTTGGATACAAGCTCATACGGAGACGAGCCGCCGTTAAAATGACGGGTGTCTATCTCAACCGTCGTGCGGTTTATCATTTTTATCGTCGCACCCATTTCCTTGAGTATCCGCAAGGACAGCGACACGTCGCTGACCTCCGGAAGGTTCTCTATAACGCATTTATCCTTTGTGAGGATGCAGGCGTAAATGATCGGGAGTGCGGCATTTTTCATTCCGCTTACGTGTATATCACCACAGAGGGGATGCCCTCCGTTAATAACTATCTTTCTCATGGAGTCGAACCATGCCTTTCTCCGCTTTTCAGCATGCGGTCGTACATGTATTATTATAACTCAAAAAAGAGCGGGGATTCGATCTTTATGTAAAAATTTTGAAGGTCGGAGTGTGCGTCGGATCGACGAAGGCCGCACCGGACGACAGAGCGGCGCAAAACCTCCGCACAGACGCGATCGTGCGGCTGTGCACAGAAGAAAAACGCCGAAAATAATGAGATCAATGCGATTCCGAGCCTATTATACCATAAATAACGTAAAAAGAAAAGGGGCAGACGGAAAAAATCGAAAAAAATCTTTTTTGTCCGATATTTTTTCGTCTGCCCGGGTGTTTATACGAGCTTTACGAGCTCGGTTCAATCGAATTATATGCCGAGTCACGGTAATATGCCACGGCGAGATCTACGACGAGTCCATAGCTTTTTGAGCCCGGAGTCCCCTGTATTTGAAGATAAGTGTTGTTCACCGTCTGGGATACATTTGCGACCACATTCTCGCGGTATTTGTCGAAAAAGTCGTTGTATGCCGACATCTCCTCGCGCACCTCGCCGCCAAGGGTGTAATAGACCTCGGACCACGCCTCTTTGTCCGCGGAATAGAGTGAGCTTGATACATATTCGTATACGGAAAGATAGCCGCTGTATCGAATATACGGATCATCCGATGCTATACAAACGAGGAATGCGATGAAGTTGGCTTCATCCTCGCGCGCTATGCCGCGTTGATGTGCCATTTCGTGGGCGGCGGTATATGGTATAGTGTAGTCGGGAAAATTTGTGTTTATGTTTGCCTCGCCGGTAAAATAGGTGTACACTCCGGCAATATGAGTGTATGTCCACGGTTCGCTGAGCATTACGGGCTTGACTCTTGAGGTCAGCCGTGGGATAAAGTCGTATTCGTCGCAAAGCTTGTCGTACGCCGAAACGAGTTTGCGACTGAGTTCGTCGTAGCCGTAGGGCATCAACGAGAGATCGTTGTAGAGATACTGCACGTAGGCGGATTCCGCATTAACGTGCTCTGCAAGTGTTTTTGCCGTGTCGTGCAACTCATCTGCCGAAACATCCCTTCTGTCGAGCCCAAGCTTTTGATCGACAGTCGATCCGAAATAACCTGTTCCGAATCCGAGAACGAAGAGCGAAAAGAGCAGTGAGACGATCGACAGTGTCGTACAGAAGAATATAAATACTCCACGCCAGCTGTCGGAATATTTTCGGCATGCATGAATGATAATGAATACCGCCGCGACCGGAAGAAATATCACCATCGCCTCGCCGAGCGAGAATGGGATCCATCCCGTAATATACGCAAGTGCGCCGCGCACGACGGATCCGATATGAAGGTTAAAAAAGTCTGCAAAGGCAGTCGAAAGCCTTGCCGCGATGTATATTATCAAAGAAATGGCTGCTATTCCGAAAAGAATTACGGAGAATAAGGGAAGACGATGCTTTTTCTGAGGCAGAGCGGGTTCGTTGCCGCCGACCGGCGGTATTTGATCTGATCGTGTCATGTTTTTTGTTTCCGTATCCATAAGGACAAAATGTTGATTAAGGCAATACCGCACAATTCGCGGCTTCCGCCTTTTTCACTCACTTGCTTGCACAAAATCCGTCATATTTCACAAATTCCCTTCGCGTAGGATGAACTACACGCGCGGAAATTTGTTTTATCTGACGAATTTTCTGACCGCGCAATTGAGCAAAAAGAATTGTGCGGTATTGCCTTAAAAATATTTTTTCAGCAGTTCGAGCATATCCGCGGGAAGCGGAGCTGCGACTCTGATGAGCTTTCCGCTTATAGGATGGCGAAATTCAAGCCTTACGGCATGCAGCGCGTGGTGAGAAATGATCTCGTTGCACTCTGTGCCGTACAAAAAATCTCCGGTTATCGGACATCCGATATGAGCCATGTGAACACGCAGTTGGTGAGTTCTTCCCGTACGCGGTCTCAAAACGACAAGAGCGCGGGAAGCGTCGCGCGATGTGCGAATAACTCTGTAATCGGTTACCGACGGTGCGCCGTCTTCTCGCACGGTGCGCATGAGGATGCCTTCGTCTGCGCGAACGATCGGAGCGTCAACGGTTCCCGCGGTCGGCGCGGGAATGCCGTCGGTGATGGCAACATAGGTCTTGGATATCTTACCGTTTTTCATATCATCGCAGAGCCTTGAGGCTGACATGCGATTTTTGGCAAGCAGAATTATTCCGCCGGTGTTGCGGTCAAGGCGATTTGCGGGGCGAAACACGAACGGTTCGCCGCGTTTTTGTGCTCTGTACGCCAATGCATTTGCCAATGTGTCGTCAAGGTGTCCGTGTGTGGGGTGCGTCGGCATGCCGGCGGGTTTGTCGGCAACTATGATGTCATCATCCTCAAATAGTATCGAGAGCGGAAGCTTTACGGGGATGATCTCGGAGGTGCCCGTTTCGGTCTTGTCCGCAAGATCGAGAGAAAGACGGTCACCTGCGCGAAGCTTATATCTGACGGTCACGTGTTCACCGTTTACCATGATCCCGGTTGGGGAATTTTTGAGCAATGTCAGCGTGCCGCAGGATATGTGCATGCGCTTGCGAAGCAGATCGAACACGGTAAGTCCGTCATATTCCTTTCCTATATCTATGTTCATGGTTGTGTCTCGTTTCATTATGGCCTTAGAATTATTAATATTATAACCGCCCATAGCGGCATTTTCGTTAATACATAAAAAACAAGCTGTAAAATTCATGCTTCGGAGCATAAAAATCGCCGTGCGACGGTATTATTAAGTGATATCAGCTTGCCGCGCTGTCGTTTGCGGCAAAAAGGAGGAAGATCATGAGGCTTATATCAGCGATAATATCTGCAATGCTCGCCCTGTCGGCGCTTCCGATAGTCGGTCCGATATCCGCGGCGGCAAGCGGCGGTGGGAGTGTCGGTGCGGGTGAGGTCGATGTGATATCACCCGGGATCAATGTCATAGCCAACGAGGAGAGAATGGCATTGTCTGCCAAGAGGGGCGGAGAAGCGGTTTTTGAGGCTGCCGATTTTGAAGCGGCGGCGGGAGTGTCGGTCATTGATTACATAACGATAACCTCTCTGCCGGATCCGAATGACGGCAGACTTCAAATAGGCGCGTTGGCGTTGTCTTGCGGGCAAAGCATTACGCGTCTGAATCTGTCTCGCATGGCATTTGTGCCGACGGGAGAAGAGGTGGAAAATGCGGAATTTTCCTTCAGCGTAAACGGGTCGGGGTATGATTACACCTGCACGGTCAATTTTGTCGATGAAACGAATACCGCTCCGACTCTTGCGACGGTGACGGCCGCACAAAATGCCGAGACTTATTCCGGAATGCCGACAGTCGGCAGACTTGCGGCGTTTGATGCCGACGGAGACAAACTTTGGTACACGATAACGGAATTCCCCAAGCACGGCAGTGTTATTTTGATCGACCGTGAAACGGGAAGCTATATATACACGCCAAAGGAAGGCTTTTCGGGCAAAGACAGCTTTTCTTATACTGCACGCGACAGTCATGGGGACATGGCCGACTCCGACGCTCGTGTAAGCGTCACCGTGACGAGGCGCAACGGCAGAGAAGGGTTCGCCGATCTTGAAGGGAGCGTGTTTGAAAGCATTGCCATGCGAGCTTCGGCGTCGGGGATCATGGGAGGTACCGATGTCGGCGGGCACCGCTGCTTTTATCCTTCGGAGAAGGTAAGCAGAGCGGAGTTTCTTGTGTTTGCGATGAGCGCCGCGGGAATAACCGAATTGCCGAAATGCGAAAAAACGGTCTTTGCGGATGATGACGATATTTCCACAGCGGCAAAACCTTATGTTGCCGCGGCTTATGCGCTCGGGATCTGCGACGGTTGGATAAAGGAGAACGAGCAATGCTTTTTGCCGAACGAAGACATAAGCGTTGCCGAAGCGGAGCTGATCGTCTCCGAATTGCTTGAGGTATCCACGACTTCGGCAAGCCCGGTGTCGACGGGATCGGACAGTGTTCCCGCGTGGGCGGAAGCGGCATACTGCTCGATGCGCGCGGCGGGTTTTGTGGGCATCGGCATGTCCGGTTCGGCAAGAGCCGGGCTTGACAGACTCGGATGCGCCGAACTCATATGTGCGATAGTGAGGTATTCCGCGAGCCGATAAGCGGCAACTGCGTTCAAAGCTCCTCGGGATGCAGTCTTACGCCTCCATCATGCAAGGACGCGCTTATTATGGCGTATTGCTCCGCGGCGGCGGTAAAGGGTGCATCGCAGACAGCGGCGATGCAGCCTGCCGCCTCGCCCGTTACCGCGCACGGAGGAATCACGCGAGTGATGTCCCACATGCGTTCGGTCACGGAAATGTTTCTGCCGGCGGCAAGCAGATTGGTGCAGCCGCGTGCGACTATGCAACCGAGAGGCAGCTCGTATATCGGTCCGCGCGTGCGCCAGTTGCTGATAAGTCCGATGCTGTCCGTGTAGCGTGCGTTATCGTACAGATCGGGCTCTGCCATACCGACTATTCGGCGCGTCATGCGCAGCTGCGGAATAGTGGGGAGCACGTCCGGCAGATATGAGGGATCTGCGTCGTGCTTGCGAGACCAATCCTTGAGCATTTGCGCGTGTGACATTTGGACCATCTCGCTGACCTCGATGCCGTCCACTCCGCCGAAACGGCGTTCCGACAAAAGCTTTGGCTGCTTTTTCCCCGCGGCGAGCTGCTCGTCGGTTATCTCGGCGGCTCCGAGCATAAGGCATTTACGTTCGGATTTGTTTATAAAATAGTACCACGCCGCAAGTGTGTTGCCGTGCGAATAGAGCGCTGTCTCTGCGCCGGCGGCTTGGGCGATCGTGGCGTCTCCCGTGGCGTCTATAACGGCTCGTGTGACTTCAACCGCGCTTCTGCCCGATACGTTTTCGATCATAAGTGCGGTTATGCGGTCGCCCTCTGTCTCGGCGGCGCATATCTGCGTGCCGTACAGAATACGTACTCCGGCATTGAGCAGAAGCTTTTCCGCTTCAAGCATAAAGAGCGGACCGTTGTAGCCTGCCTTAAAGCGAACCGAAGCCTTCTCTTCGTCGCTTCCGCCGTCAAGCCATGGCGTGGGGCGAGCACATTCGCAGCCGTGCTTTATTGCCAGTCGCAACAGTTCCTCTCCGATGCCGTACACGACCTGCTTGCCTCTGCCGTCGCAGATGGGAAGATAATATGTGACCAGCCCGAGAGTGGCAAGACCGCCGAGCTCGTATTCGCGTTCGAGCAACAGCACATTTCTTCCGCGTCTTGCGGCGGCAAGAGCGGCGGCGATTCCGGCTATGCCGCCGCCGCATACGGCTATTTCGCACGAGAGCGAGACCGGCGTGCGTATGCTTTCGGATATGTATTTCATGGCGTGACTCCTTTTATGTTATATCTTACTTTATAATTATACATTAAGGGCGGAGCCGTGTCAATATACGGATGGGATCTTGCACGGCGATTTTTTTAAAAAAGTCGGTAAAAGCTATTGCATTCCGTCTGCATTTTTGGTATAATAATATGCAGTTCAAATCTTGTTTCAGGCTACGGCTGTGAAATAAGGCCATACCAGCCGGGGAGTTAGCGGTGCCCTGTACTCGAAATCCGCTTCAGCGGGGGTGCATTCCCCGAACGAGGGCTGAACCGACACGGTCTGAGACGTTGTGTGTGTGTTGAGGAGTGGGTCCTGCGCAATCTGGGGCTGTGAACCATGTCAGGTGGGGAACCAAGCAGCATTAAGCAGTTTACCGAATGTGCCGCGGGGATGCCTATTCTGAGCACATGCAGCGAGTAACGCGCGGCGGCGATGCTCGACTTTGGGGTGTATGGTCTTATTTTGCAGCCGACTTTCTGTAACGGACGCAAACGGTCTGACGGCATGAATCGAGCGGTAGTGTTTCAAGAAAGCGGAGGAATAGCTGTGCATCAAGCACTCTACAGAAAATATCGTCCGCGCACATTTGATGATATGTGCGGGCAGGAGCATATAACGAATGTGCTGAAATATGAGATCGCCCACGGTCAAATAAGTCATGCTTATCTTTTTTGCGGTTCTCGCGGGACCGGCAAGACGACCGCCGCTAAAATATTGGCGCGAGCTGTTAACTGCGAAGCTCCCGTAAACGGAAGCCCTTGCGGAAAGTGCGCGTCGTGCAGACTTATCGATGACGGTGGCGAGACGGATATCCTTGAAATGGATGCCGCGTCAAACAACAAGGTCGACGATATACGAGCGATACTTGATGAGGTGGTGTACACTCCGTCGAGTCTGAAATACCGCGTCTACATTGTGGATGAGGTCCATATGCTGTCACAAAGCGCCTTCAACGCATTACTCAAGACGCTTGAGGAACCGCCATCTCATGTTATATTTATTCTTGCCACCACCGAACTGCAAAAGTTGCCCGCAACCATAGTATCGCGATGTCAAAGATTTGATTTTCGCAGAATATCCGTTCCGGTGCTCACCTCGCGCCTTGAGTATATTGCAAAAAGCGAGAGCATCGTGCTTGAACACGATGCCGCACTTGTGCTTGCAAGGCTTGCGCAGGGTGGAATGCGCGATGCCATTAGCCTTTTGGAACTTTGTGCCGGAGGGCGAGAATCGGTCACGGTAGCTGCAGTCAACGATGCCGTGGGGTCGACCGGTCGCGAGACGGTGTCTCGCACCGTCCGCGCACTTGCCGCTCATGACGCAGCCGCGCTTTTTGATATCGTATACGAGACGGATTCTTCCGCAAAGGATATATCCGTGTTTTGGGGCGAGCTTATATCTTATTACCGTGATATGCTGGTCGTGAAGATCGGAGCCGATGCGGTGAGATATCTTGATCTTACCGAAGCGGAAGCCGAGGCGCTTGCATCGGATGCGTCGATGTTTTCTCGTGAGACGCTTATATATCACAGCCGCCTGCTTGACGAGGCGTATATATCAATGCAGCGTGCAGGAGCGATTCGCCGTTCCGTCGCCGAAATGACACTGCTTCGCATGGCTGACGAACGGCTCGATACCCGCCCCGAGGCACTTCTTTCCCGCATCTCGGCGCTTGAAAACACATTGGCGGGCATTCCCATGACTCTGCCGCTTCAAAACAACAAATACCCGGTGGCGGCTAACTCTCCGACCATCGGCTCGGACTTTGACGGAAACACATCGGTGTCGACAGCGGCATCCGCCGGCGCAGCGTCCGCTTCGACCGCGGACGGACGAGCGGCGGTCAACTCTGCCGCTCGCGTCGGCACACCCGCAAGCAACACGGCCGCCGCGGAAAATGTAAACGTGACAAACATTGGTGTGACGGGCGCCGCGCCTGCAGCCGGGGCAAGACCCGCTCGCAAGTCGGTGCGCAGTTTCGCCGAGATAGCGGAGCGTGTATCCGAGGCAGATCGCGGTCTGGGCGGCTTTGTGCGCAAATGCCGCGCATATACCGATATCGATGATTCGCTTGTTATCTGTTGCGAAACGCAGTTTACCAAAAATCTGCTTGCACGTGATAAGAGCTTGGGTATTTTGGCAACGGCCGCCTCTGCGGTACTCGGACGCCGCCTTGTCCCGCAAAACATAAAGGTAGAGGTGTTGCCTGCGGCAGACGATCCCGATGCGGCGGCACTGCTCGATGAGGAGCTTGGAGCTATCGCTCAAGAGGGGGAAAATCAGCAATGAAAAGCATAAAGCCGGGGCGCGGCCCATCGTTTAAAGGCGGTATCATCTCACTGCTTACTGCGCTGTTCGGCGTGTTTTGGATAATTTTCGCTTGTGCCATGGGCGGATGGTTTATGGCTCCGTTCGGGCTGATATTCGTTGCCATCTCCGTGATAGAGGCGATCTACAACTTTAAAAACGCCACGCGGGAGAACAGATATTCGGAGTTTGATATTACAGACGGCAACGAAGAACCGGACCCGCTGAACCTGCGCTTTGGCGGTATGAGCGGGCGGGATACCAAGATCTTTACCGGCAATGACGATATAAACGCCTCGCATTACAAAAGCAATAAAAATAATAACGATAAAACAAACAATTTTTGCCCGTATTGCGGTAACGCGGTCAACGATGACTTTGCGTATTGCAACAACTGCGGCAAAAAACTGCCCAAGAGCAGTGAAAGGACGAAAAAATGAAAGCAAGGATACCAAAGGGTGTTGGAGGCGGAGGACCCGCAAACATGAACGCGCTTATGCGCCAGTATGAGAAATTCCAAAACGATATGGCGGCACTGACCGAGGAGCTTGAGGCCCGCGAATATGAAATATCCGCGGGCGGCGGAGCCGTCAAGGTAAAGATCAACGGAAAAAAAGAGCTGGTCTCGGTCGAAATGGCTCCCGAGGTCGTGGATCCCGATGACACCGAAACTCTTGCCGACATACTTATTGCCGCTGTCAACGAGGCGATAAGAAAGGTGGAGACGGTATATGATGAGGAAACTCAAGCATTGACCGCGAGATCCGGCTTGCCGAGCGCCGGCGGACTCGGATTTTAAGCATGGCAGATTACATTGCACCCCTTGAAGTGCTTGCCGAGCAATTCGGAAGGCTGGCGGGAGTAGGAAAGCGCACTGCCATGAGGCTTGCATTCTCGGTGCTCGATATGAGCCGCGAGGATGCCGAGTGCTTCGCACGGGCAATATTGGATGCCAAGGATAAGATACATCTTTGCCCCATATGTCAAAATCTGACCGATCTTGATATATGTCCGATATGCGCCGACGAGTCGCGCGACCGCACGACGATCTGCGTGGTTCAGGATACGAAGGCCGTCATGTCTATCGAGCGGGTTCGCGAATATCGCGGCACATATCATGTGCTTCACGGTGCGTTGTCTCCGATGAACGGTATCACTCCCGATAAGCTTCGTTTGCGTGAGCTTGTGGAGCGTATCGGAGTCAATGATATATCCGAGGTGATCATAGCCACCAATCCGACGGTGGAGGGGGAGGCGACGGCAATGTATATTGCGCGTCTTTTGAAGCCCGCGGGCATCAAGATCACTCGTCTTGCGTACGGAATCCCCGTAGGCGGAGAGCTTGAATATGCGGATGAGGTCACGCTTTCACGTGCGCTTGAAGGTCGCAGAGAGTTTTGAACTTTTTGAACTTAAGGCAATACCGCACAATTCTTTTTGCTCAATTGCGCAGCCGGAAAATTCGTCAGATGAAACAAATTTCCCGCCTCAACGCGCGTAGTTCATCCT
>CAZPYK010000026.1:0-16867 GCA_964590755.1 uncultured Ruminococcus sp.
GTGGCACGGCCGTTGAGGCAGAAGAACCAGTTCTGAACGCTCATGGTGATGGTCTCGCCTGCACCCTCATAATCGCCCGCGGGCAATGTGAGAGTCAGATCGATCTTGGAGGTATCCCAATACTGGTGATAGTTGAGATCGTCATCGGGGTCGACGAAGGCGCCGACGATGTCGAAGGGGTTGAAGGCGTTGCCGGAGAAGCCGTAGCCGAAACCGATCTGGGTCGCGCCGGAACGGAAGGCTTCAGCCCACTCGGAGCCTGCGGAAGCGTCGAACACAACGTCGATCTTATCCTCGAGAGCGGTGCCCTCGGTCAGACCGTCGATGATGCCCTGGAGATACTCGGCGCGGAAGCGCTGCTTATCGTTGTCGACGGAGGAACCGTAAACAAGGGTGATGTTCTTGGTCGCGTCGTAGCCGTAGGTCTCTGCATTGGCTGTCAAAATGTTGATAGCTTCCTGCATCTTTTCCTTCGCAAGGGTGGGGTTGTAACCGGTCAGGGAGTCATAAGCCTCATCAAGGCTGAGATCCTTAAGATGATCGCCGGAAGACCACTTGCCGTTCGACTCGGTGAAGCCGTAGGCGCGAAGTATGCCCTGCTTTGCGATGGTGGTGTTACGATACTGGCCGCCATCCTCAAGTGTGGGAGAGTTCTCGATGTCATAGTAGTATGCAACGTTCATAAGACCGAAGCAAGGTACCGTGGAACCGGGCCAGATCTTCTCAATGATGTCGCTTCTGTTGAGGCCGAGGTTGAGAGCCTGTCTGAACTCGGAGATGGCAAGAATGCCGTTATTGTTGCTGCTGTTCTTCAGAACGTTAAGGTCACTGAAGAGCTGCATGCCGAATGTACCCGTGGAGGTAGAGGTGTAGTATACGTACTTGGAATCCGCGTATTCGTCGATGTTCTCGGTCTGGAGAGAAGCATCATCGTATGTGCCGTTCAAGAAGCCCATCCACTTGGTGGCGAACTCTTCGACCTTGCGGCAGTTGATGGCGGTGATGTTGTACTGGTTCTTGTACTGCTCCATGTTCCAGCCGTACCAGTTCTCGTTCTTGACGAGCTTGTAGTGAGAGCCTGCCTCAAACTCGGCGAGCTTGTAGGGACCCCAGCTGGCGGTGGAGTCAAGAGAGGAGTTGTAGCTCGAGGTCCAGAGGGTCGCGCCGTTGGAGGGAGCGATCTTGTTGGCCTCGTACTTAGCCTGGTGAACGAGGGGAAGTCCGGACATGTAGTAAGCGGACCAAACGGAAAGTTCGCCGTCCTCGGTGAGGAAGGAGTAAGCCTTATCAAGGCAAATAACGATAGCGTTACCCTCGGTGTAAACACCGACATCCTCCCAAGCAACGTCACGGTTGGTGTTCAGAACATAGAGACCGAGCCAAGACTCATAGGTGGCACCGACCTCAACGTAGCCGGCGTAACCACCGTTGGGATTGAGGTAGGTATCCCAAAGAGCCTTACCGGAGAAGGCATCTTCTGCCGTGCCGGTAGTCCAAGCGTTGGCGGTATCCCAAACGGTCTCATCGGTGTATGCTACCCACTGCGGGCACTCGTTGCCCTGAGCGTCAACATAGCCCTCTGCGCCCCAGAATTCGTAAACATCGATGTAAACGACCTGGTTTGCATCGAGAGCTGCCTGGTTGGAAGCATAGCCCTGGCTTGAGATGGTCTCGTAAGTACCTTCCTGGTTCTTGAAGAAGTAGTTACGGGAGTTCTTGATCTTCAGCGTGTCATAATAGGTGTTGGCACGGAAGTTCATGAAATCGGGATCGAGCAGCTGCTTCATGGAGTATTCGAAATCAGCAGCAGTGATGGATGTGCCGTCATCCCACTTGAGGTCGTCACGCAGGGTTATCTTCCAAGCGTAGCCGCCTTCCTGCTTCTGAGCATCCGTATATCCCCACTTGGCATCAACGGTCGAGGTGACATCCTCGAGCTTGGTGGCCGCAGAGTAGTTAACGGTGTAAGCACCGGAAACGATGCCGTCTTTGTTGATGGTACCGTCGTCATTGAACTTCTTGTCGTCCTTGAACTTGTAGTCATACTCAAAGAAGGACGAGCCGATGTAGCTCATGATCTGGGTATCGTTGTTGTCAGCATAGGTGAATTCATTCCAGTTGCTGGGCATTGTAGAGGTCGTGGTGTTGTATTCGGCCTGCTTGTAGGGGTTATCACCGCTCACGGGACCGGTGATATCCTGGGGAGTGCAAGCGGAGAGCGCGCCGGCGACCATAACCAGGCACAGCACCAAAGCAAGCATGGATAGAAGCTTTTTGTTCATAATAATTGCCTCCGATAAAATTTTCTTCTACCACCGTCGACGCGGCTCCGCCTCGCGACACCCGCTCCGAGCTCTTCGGAGTCGGTGAAAAACGGCATTCTCACGATCAAGGTCACAAGGAAGGCAGTTTCGCGACAAGTGATATTTGAATGTCTTATATTTTACCACAAAGCAAATGCCTTGTCAATATTATTTTTGCAAAAAAATCGGCTTTCCTTCACTTTTTTTCGCAATTTGATCGATTTTTTGCCCGCTTTTTGCAAGATTGGATGCGCAAAAATGCATTTGGCGGTCATATTATCATCAAACGCCCGTATTTTCGATCGCTTCGGAGGCACACCGAAACGTCGCATTCTGTCACATACGAGCACATATGGGCATATTATGGTAATGTGCACGGCAAAATGCCGCACACGATCGAAACGCGAACAAGGAGGAAAACGATCGATGAGCTGTCTTTGCAATTTTTTTGAGAACAACG
The DNA here is from genome assembly GCA_964590755.1 of uncultured Ruminococcus sp. GTDB lineage: Bacteria > Bacillota > Clostridia > Oscillospirales > CAG-272 > CAG-390. The sequence goes on from CAZPYK010000026.1 coordinate 2,764, forward strand.
AATGCCTCATTTGGATAATCATCGCCCTTATCGTGCTTGCAAGCCTGTCAAACGGCTGCAATTGCGGCGGCAACACCACCACCGGCTGCGGTTGCGGCTGCGGCTGCTGACCCCCATCAATGTTCAAAACAACGGATGAAATAACTCGTGGCTGTAAAAAGCTCAATGCTTTTTACAGCCACCGTCTTTATCCTTACAGCTTCAAAAACTCGTCCTCGAAAAGCTCCCACGGTATGTTCACGCGCTCGCCGCGGCTTATCAGCCCGTCAATATGCATGAGCAGCGGGAACCGGTCAAGGCTCGTTCGCCCCGCTTCTGCCATGCTCCGCACCGCGGAGGCGGTCCGCGTGGCTATGACTATCGATTCAAGCGTTATTCCGCTCAGCTCTCGCATCGCATCCTCAAAGGACATACCCTTACCGAGCAGAGTGCCGATAAGTCTCGTCCTGCCGCCGAAAACCGTCACATAGAGATCCCCCGCGCCGAGGTAGAGCAGTTCTTCTCCTCCGCCGCACAGCGCGAGCAGACGACGCATCTCGCGTATGCTCTGACCGAAGAGCGCCGCTTGCGAATTGTAATGCAGCTTGCCGTCCCGCGCCTCGGCAAGCCCCACCGCCAGGGATACGCCCAGCGCGTAGGCATTCTTCATCGCCACGGCACATTCGACGCCGACCTCGTCGGTCGAAAGGCTCACGTGATAATAATCGGTCTCAAACATCCGCTTTATATCGCGCAAAAGCCGGATATCCTCACCGCAGAAGCAGACCTCGGTCGGGTCGCGATCGGCAAGTTCATAGCTCGTGCACGGCCCGCCGACGGCGCAGAGCTTAAGCTCACGTCTGCCGGTCATACGGCGATACAACTCGGGATAGGGTATCAGCTCTCCCGCCTCGCCGTTCATCATTCCCTTGGTGACCGACAGCACCGGTATGCTTGCCGGCAGCTCGGAAAGAACATTTTCGGCAAACCAGTCTACTCCGAAGCTCGAAACACCGCCGACCAGAAGGTCACAGCCCTCAAGCGCCTTCAAGTGATCGGCAAATCGATAATATTTTATCCCGTCCGGCAGCTTGCGCTTCAGCGTGGGATGAAAGCCGTCCGCGCTCGCTCGCGCTATTATCTCCTCATCAAGCGGAGTTCCGACCAGCCGCACCTCGTGACCGTTGTCTCTGAGCGGAAAAGAGAGAGCCGAGCCCATCATCCCCGCGCCGATTATCGTTATGACTTTCATTATTTATATATGACCTTTCTTTTTCGTTTTTTCGGATCATCACACCTTCGTTTCGATCTACAGTATAACACACATTAATAAAAATTGCAATCGGTTTTTGCGCGTCGGCGCATTTTTTTCGCTTGCTCTTGACAGACGGCGGTATTTTGTTGTACAATATTGTCGACAAATGACAAATAAAGAACTGCCGCCCGAGGAACGTGTCGATCGATCCGCCGGCGGCGAAACGGAGAGGTAATGGCACACAGTAAAACAAATGCATGCAGAGTAGTGATAAGCCTGATATACATAGTTATCGGCATAGATCAGTTGGTCCCGTCGGTCAAGGAGGTCCTGCGCTCCGCAGAAGCGCTCGATCTTATCGGAATGATCACCGCGTCGATCGGAATATTGATGCTTCTTTCGGGGCTTTTCGGAATACTTGACGTAAAGCGCGGCGTTTGTCGCACCATGGGGATCATCATCTTTGCGGTATCGGCGTTCATGTTCGTGTGGTCGCTTGTCAAGGGTCACGGATATCAACGCGACGGACTCATCGCCGCGGCGCTCTCATGGCTCTTCATTATATGTATATGAGATATCCCGACGATGGAAAAAGCACGTATAGAGATAAAAGCCGTAAAGGCGGATAACATCACCTTCATCAACAAGCTTGAGCCGGGCAAGACGATCTCGCTCTCCTTCAAATATACATACAATATCATATATTCGGGCGGCGGAAGCGGCCGCGCCGAGCTGACGCTCACGGCGGAGAACAAAACATCTCCCGACAGCTTCAAGCTGAGCGTGACCGAAACGGGCATCTTCACCTGCCCCGCCGACATGCCGCGCGAGACGGTGCATATTCTGACCTTCCGCGCACTCTTTCCGTATGCCAAGGCGCTGGCGGCAATGGTGACCTCCGCGGCGGGCATGCCCGCTGTCATGATACCCGAGATAGATCTGAGCTCGGAGGATATCATGCGGATAGATCTTCGCCCGCCGGAGCAAAACAACGACACCGAATAAAAAACCGAAAAAATACTCTCGGACCGTAAAAAGCGTTGCTTTTTACGGTCCGAGAGTGTTTTATTTTCTCACGATCACGCGGTAGATGTTGCCGCCGTTCCATGCGCTGTTGTTTCCGACGATGTAGAATTCGTCGCCGACGATGGATATATTTTCCGGCTCACCGCTGAAGCTTACGTCAAACTCGCCGACATAGCCGCCCTTCTTGTCGTAAACGATAACACAGTTCTTTTTATACCTAATGAAGTAAAGATATTTGTCATCGCTCGTCATGCCTTGCGTAACATAGGTGTGCTGCTTTGAGCGGTAGGTCTTTACGAATTGAAAATCCGCCGTCAGCTTTGCAAAATTGTCTCCCCCGCTGACACCGACCCAATAGCAGTCAAGATATTCGTCATAGCTGAGCGCATAGATGTTCATGGGCAGCTTTACCGTCTGCTTGAACTCAAGCGTCTCCGCGTCAAGCACCGTGAGAGTGTCGCGGTTGGGAGCATTGTGGACTATTATGAGCTCGGAGGTGCTCTTTTTGTAAACCACATCGTTGCCGTGGTCGACCTCAAGCCCGCTCTTGCTCGCCGTGACCTCCATGGTCTTTATGTCTATCTTTTTGAGCACGCTCTTTGCGCCGCTCGACGCACCGTCATTTACGATAACATAAAGATATTTACCGTCGGTCGCACCGCCTTGAATGATCTTGCAGCCGTCGGAGGGCGTGATGGTCCCGACAAGCTCGGAACGCAGCGTCAGATTTTCGGTGTCGCCGTCAAAATAATCCGCCACGCCCGGCGTCTGCGCGTCGCTTGTGAAATTAAGCTCTTTCGGAACGACTATGCTGCCGTCCTCGGCAAGATAATTGTCGATAAGATGATCAAGAGCTCGTTCGACCATAGCACCGCTGTTACCGGTGGCAACTATCCTGTCGCCCACACAGCGCAGTGTGTAATAATACCCGTCAAGTGCGTCAAGCTCGGCGTTCGCAGCCGTTGATTCCTCACGCGAGGTGTGCCCCACCAGTATCTCATATTGCGCCGCCGGCTCGACCTTTACATACCAATCATATGTGAGCGGCATATCGCAACCGGCAACCGTCTTGAGCTTCTCCGCAAACGCCGTCGCGGCGGTCTCCTCACGATAGTCCTCGCCCTCGGTGCGAACTATCTTGAATTCGGTCTCGCCGCCCTTTATGACGATAAGTTCCTCGGCTTCCTCCTCGGGCAGAGTGGTCTCGGCGGGTATCTCGGCTGTCGTCGTTTCGTCGCCCGAACTTTCGGCGCCGCCGTCGCAGGAGACCAGAAGAGCTGTCGACACAATGAGCAGGATCGCCGCCGCGATGGCGGATAAAGATAAAAGAATACGTTTTTTGTTGTCGTTATCGTTCATGACATGTTTTATCCTTTCGGTCAAAAGAGCCGCTTGCGGCTTTCAATGTCAATTATACAATACCTTCCGTGTAAATGTCAAGAGAAATATTCCATATGTTCGTGAACAATATTTGACAAAGTACATGCTTTGTGATATAATTAATCTCGGTGGTTTTTGCCGCATAATATTTATAATATATTATCGTAAGCTTCCGCGAGCGGCAAGATCGTTTTTCGCGATCTCCGCACATCCCGCACCGTCCGTACGACCGCGGCGGATATCGTTTATAACAACCAAGCCATTCGGTCGGAATGATGCGGGATCTTTATCAAGCGGAGCGCAAACGTAAAAATCATATCCCTTTTGTGCCTTGCGGCACAGCGGAAAGGAATGGTCATAACTATGGAAAACAGGATGCAGACCCCGGCTGTCGGAGCATTGAAGATCGCCGCGTGCGTTTTGGCGGCGGCTGTCGTAGTGTACATAGCAATATGCGTGTCGACCGGTCTGTTTTATCCGCGCTTTATGCGCGGCTCGCAAAAGCTTGCCGCCGTTCCGGGGCTTTCCGACGGCTTTATCCCGCAGGGGGTATGCTATTCGGACTCGCTTGAGGCGTGGCTGGTATGCGGCTATTTTGACGACGCGCCCTCGCGAATATATGTCGTGGGGTCGGACGGAGAGGTGCAAAAATCCATGCCTCTTTATCGTGAAAACGGCGAGGAATATACGGGTCATGCCGGCGGAATATCCGCATGCGGCGAGCATATATGGGTCAGCAATCAAAAGAAAGCGTTCCATCTCACCGCCACTGCCGTTGAAGAAGCCGAGGACGATTCCCCGCTCTGCTTTGACGGATATTTCGGCGTCGGAGTAAACGCATCCTTCACCTTTGCCGATGACAGATGGTTCTGGATCGGCGAATATCATATGGGCGACAAGTACAAGACCGCCGACGCCAATCACATGACGTCCCCCGACGGCTCGGAGCACGGCGCGATAATATACGGCTATCACATCGACGCCTCCGAAAAATACGGCGTCAGCGCCGAGGGCCCCTCGATAGCACTGTCGGTCCGCGACATCGTTCAGGGCTTCTGCGTGACGGACAGCGGCAAATATGTGCTTTCGACCTCCTCCGCGCTCGCATCATCGCATCTGTATATATATGATTGCTCGGAATGCGAAGCCGACAGCACCATAAGGTACGGCGGGCGGGATATACCGCTGTTTTATCTGGACTCGACACGGCTTGTCGACACGGTAACATTGCCGCACATGAGCGAGGATCTCGACTATCACAACGGCATGGTCGTGGTGAATTTTGAAGCGGGAGCAAAAAAATACGGCTTCGGACTGCTTCCCTGCTCGGTGCGTCACATAATGGGTTTTGAACTCGATTGACCGCACCCGACGCGGATAAACGCAAAAAGGATCGAAAATAAGATGAACACAAAAAAGATCGTTCCCGAAGATTTCAAGGAATATTATTTTAAAACGGTAAAGGAGCTCATGGCTTCTCCGAGCCCCACCGGCTACACACGTGAGATAGCGCCCCTGATCGAACGTCTTGCGAAAAAGACGGGCTGTCGTTTTGAGCGCACCGGAAAGGGCGGCTTTGTCCTCACCTACCCGGGACGCGCAAGCGTCGCCCCCATCGGCGCTTGCGCTCACTGCGACACGCTCGGCGCCATGGTCCGCTCGGTAGGCGGAGACGGGACCCTCTCCTTCACCGCGGTCGGCGGCCCGCTTTGGTCAACTCTTGACGGCGAATATTGCACCGTGGTCACGCGCGACGGCAAGAAATACAGCGGCACCATATTGTCGCTCAGCCCGTCGGTGCACGTGTATTCCGACGCCTCATCGCGCCCGCGCGATCCTTCCAATATGTATGTGCGGCTCGATGAGAACGTAAAGAGCGCCGACGACGTTCGCGCGCTCGGTATATCCAACGGCGACTATATCTGCTTCGATACCAAGACCGTGGTGACCGAAAGCGGTTTTTTAAAATCCCGCTTCATCGATGACAAGGCGAGCGTCGCTTGCCTCATAACCGCGGCGCACATAATGCATGCGGCGGGCTTTGTTCCCGAAAACGATATAAAGATAGTTTTCACGGTATATGAGGAGGTCGGTCACGGCGGCGCCTGCATGCCGCCCGTTCGCACCATGCTCGGAGTCGACATGGGCTGTATAGGGCAGGACCTTTCCTGCACCGAGCATGACGTGTCGATCTGCGCGAAGGATTCGGGCGGGCCGTATGACTACGAACTGACCTCGCACCTCATCTCGCTGGCAAAGGCTGCCGAGCTTTCGTATGCCGTCGATATCTATCCCTTCTACGGCTCGGATATAGGCGCCATGTGGCGCAGCGGAAGCGACATTCCCGGCGCGCTGATCGGCCCCGGCGTCCACGCATCACACGGCATGGAGCGCACACACTTTGACGGCATCGCCAATACCGTCGCACTTATTTTGCTTTATTTCGGCTTTGAGACCGTCAACATAAAAGAGGCATAAAGGATAATGGATACATACAAAAATAATGACAAGCTCCGCGCGGGCATAATAGGACTCGGCTGTCGCGGCGACTCGATGACCGAGCTGCTCGCCGAACGTGAGGATCTTGAGATCACCGCCGTATGCGATATATACGACGACCGCGTCTCTATGATGCAGGAAAAGCTGGCAGCGGCGGGGCATCGCCGTCCCGTCGGCTTTACCGACCACAGCGCGCTGATAAGTTCCCCGCTCACCGACATCATCTTCATATTCGCCGCATGGGAAGCGCATGTTCCCGCCGCCGTGGAGGCAATGCGTGCGGGCAAGCCCGTGGCATTCGAAGTCGGCGGAGCATACACGCTTGACGACTGCCGACTTTTGATCGACACATATCTTCTGACGCACACACCGATAATGATGCTCGAAAACTGCATGTACGCCAAAAAGGAAATGACCGTTGCCGAGATGCACCGCGCCGGAGTCTTCGGCGAGATAATGCACCTTGACGGCGGATACATGCACGATCTGAGAAGCGAGATAAGCGGCGGCGAGCGCAATCGCCATTACAGGCTCAGAAACTACCTCGGACGCTGCTGCGAGAACTACCCCACTCACGAACTTGGTCCCATTTGCCGTCTTCTGGGCATAAACGAGGACAACCGCTTTCTCACCCTCTCCTCTTTTGCCACCGCGTCGCGCGGGCTCAACGATTACGCCGCCCGCACCGAGGGTGTCGACAAAAAGCTTGCCGATGCCGAATTCGCACAGGGAGACATAGTTACAACGATACTCACCACCGCCAAGGGACAGACAGTGCGCCTGACGCTCGACACCACGCTTGCGCGTCCCTACAGCCGCGGTCTTACCGTTCACGGCACGCGCGGCTTCTTCTGCGAGGATAACCTCTCGGTCTACACCGACTCCGATAACACAGAGGCGGATCACTTCCGCTGGCGTAAGTTTTGGGGCAATTTTGATGAGTGGACGGAAAAATATCAACCGCAGCTTTGGCGTGATTACTCCGCCGCGGGAATCAAAAAAGGACACGGAGGCATGGACTTTTTGGTGCTCGATGCCTTCATGACTTCGGTAAAGGAGGGCCTGCCGATGCCGCTGGATGTCTTCGACGCCGCGGTGCTGATGGCAGTGACTCCGCTTTCCGAGCTTTCGATCAAAAACGGCGGCGCACCCGTGAGCTTTCCGGACCTTATGGCCGAGCACGGCGTGACCGCACCTCCGCGCTGCACGGGCAAATATGCTTTGCACGATCTTCGATCGGGTATATGATCATAAACAACAGATCGAAAGGAAACACCGACTTATGAAAAAAACGGTATCTCTCAAGGCGCACTTCAGGGAGATCCTGCTTATAATTCTCGATATGGCGATAGTTGCGGCGATATATTCCTGCTGTTTCTTCGTCAGCCGAGTTTATTTGAGCCCCGATGTGCCGTCCCCCCTCACCGCATATCTGCTCAATCTGGCATTGCTCATTCCGATATATCTGATCGTTTTGATAGCCTTCGGTGTATATCGCAGTCTTTGGAGCTTCGCTCAATCAAGAGAATATTTTCTCTGCACCATAGCCTCGCTTTCGGCGGGAATGCTATTCTTCGCAATTTCAAGAGCGCTTTTGCGCTCTCAGCCGCTACCCTTCTATTTTTATCTGCTCATGATGTGCATGATAGCAATAACGATAGTTGCGGTAAGGTTGGCATACCGCATTTTGCGGGACAGACTCAAGCGATCTGCCGCAGGCGGCACCGACGGTGTCCAAAAGGTCGTGATAATCGGCTGCGGAGATGCCTGCCAGCTGCTGGTCAACGAGATGAATTCACATCCCGAATGCGGCATGATACCCGTCGCCGCGGTAGACAATGACATATCCAAGGTCGGCAGATCTATCTGCGGAGTTCCGATAGAGGGCACCGATTCGGATGTGTCCGAGGTCTGCAAAAGGCACAGCGCCGATCTTATCATCATCGCGATCCCCTCGGCGAACAACAAACAGCGCGCCGCGCTGCTTGACAAATGCTCCACATCCGGCTGCAAGGTCAAGATGCTGCCCAGACTCACCGATTTTCACAGTGAACGCTCGACCTGCATACAAAAGCTGCGGGACATAACTCCCGAGGAGCTTTTGGGCAGAGAACCCATAGTGATAGAGAACAACAAGCTTGAGACCTTCATTAACGGGAAATGCGTAATGGTCACGGGCGGCGGCGGCTCGATAGGCTCCGAGCTTTGTCGACAGATAGCATCATATTTGCCGCGCAAGCTCGTAATCGTGGATATTTACGAAAACAACGCATACGACATCGAGCAGGAGCTTCGCCGCCGCTATAACCTCACCCACGACTCGGAGAGCAATGACCGACCCGCGTTTGAGCTTGAGGTATACATAGCCTCGGTGCGCGATTACGACCGTATGCTCGCGCTTATGGATCGCACTCGCCCCGAACTCGTCATACACGCCGCGGCACACAAGCATGTTCCGCTCATGGAAGATTCCCCAACCGAGGCAATAAAGAACAACATCCTCGGCACGCTCAACACCGCGCGTGCCGCCATAGAGACAAAGGTCTCACGCTTTGTTCTGATATCCACCGACAAGGCGGTCAACCCCACCAGCTTCATGGGCGCATCCAAGCGGGTCTGCGAGATGATCATCGAAGCCATGGACGCAAGCGAAAATTGCTCCACCCGCTTCTCGGCGGTGCGCTTCGGAAATGTGCTCGGCTCAAACGGCTCGGTCATTCCGCTCTTTAAAAAGCAGATCGAAGAGGGCGGCCCCGTCACTGTCACACACGAGGATATAATTCGCTATTTCATGACCATTCCCGAGGCAGTCCAGCTCGTGCTCGCATCGGCATCAATGGCAAAGGGCGGCGAGATATTCGTGCTCGACATGGGTGAGCAGGTCAGGATCCTCGACCTTGCCAAAAAGATGATCGCGCTCTCGGGCCTTGAACCGGGAAAGGATATCGATATCAAAATAACGGGTCTGCGCCCCGGAGAAAAGCTGTATGAGGAGCTTTGGACCGATCAAGAAGTGCTCGACAAAACGGATAACGGAAAGATCTCTGTCGCGCATCCCGACACGGTGGATCGCCGAACGCTGCTCGCCAAGCTTGACGAGCTCGGCACGATAGCATTTGATACCTCCCTCTCCGCCGATGAGGTAGCCGCACTGCTTGAAGAAAAGCTTTGCGGGCTGATCCCGAACTTCGTCCACAAAAAGCTTAAAAAATAAAACAAACCAAAAGTCGCAGACCAAAGTATAAAAAAGCTTTTCTGCGGCTTTTGTTTACATTTATATAAACATATATTATCTTTTTCGGATTATAATTATACAAGGATATTGTCCGTCGGCGGACAAACATAAGTCAAGGAACCATCAAAGGCCCGAAGGCGACAGCCCTCGCGCTTTAAACGAACCCGAAAGGAACATTCATAAAAATGTCCGAGACCAAACACAAAAAGCACCGCGGCGGAAAGCACTTTCGCCTGCGTCGTGTACTCGTACTCGCTTGCATCGTACTGCTCGCATTGCTTGCGTTGCTCACGGCTGTCGGAGGCATATTGTTCATCCGCTATTACAGCCTTTTAAACGTGACCTCAAACCAACCCGGTGACAACTCGATCTATTATGATGAATCCGCGCTCGTTTCCACTCCCGCTACCGCCTCGCCCGACGACCCCGACAACCCGTATCGCAATCCGTCGGTGTCTCCCGAGACCGCATCTCCGAGCGAAACGACCGCCTCCCCCGCCGAAAGCGCGGGAGTTGACACCGCCTCGCCGGATATCACACAGCAAAGCGGCACGACATCTGATCCCGCCGCGCTCGTCAAGCAAAAGGGCATCATCAACATTCTTTTGATCGGTGCCGATTATGAGACAAGATACGGCAACTCGGACGCCATGGTGGTCGTGTCGATAAACAAAGCCGACAAGCGGATAACCCTCACCTCCATCATGCGCGACACAGAGGCATACTTCCCGGGCGTGCAAAACGGCACTACGGTCATCTGGCGCGATAAGATAAGCAACGCGCATGCCTACGGCGGTCCCAAGCTTCTGATAAATGCGATCGAAAGCAACTTCGGCATTACGATAGACAATTACGCCGAGGTGCATTACGAGGAATTCATCCGTGTGTTCGACGCCATAGGCGGAATAGACGTCACCATGACCGCAGAGGAGGTCGCCGCCTTCAACATCGAAAGCTCGCAAAAGATCCCCGAGGACAGTGCCGGCAGAAAGGTGCACCTCAACGCAGAAATGGCGCTCGCCTACACCCGCATGAGACATCTCAGCGGCAACGATTTCGGAAGGACTCAGCGTCACCGCACCATACTTATCGCGGCTTTTGAGAAGGTGAAGACACTCGGCATCACCGAGCTTGACCGTTTGCTCACCACACTGCTTCCGATAATCGAAACAGACCTCAGCATGACCGATTGCCTCTCCTACGCCGCCTCCGCCGCGTCATACGCGACATATAATGTAGAGACCTTCCGCATTCCGCTTGACGGAAAATACATATACGAAAACAACAATCTCTGCATTCGCGGAGATAACAAGACAGCAACCATCGCCGCATGGTGCGAGCAGGTCGCGGGAAACAGATGACCCGCGCGCCCCGAGCGGCACGAATAAAGGATCGCGGCGCCGAGCATATGGCTCGGCGCCGCGATGTCTATTGTCAATAATTCTCCGCTTTGATCTCAAAATATGCCTGCGGGTGAGCGCAGACGGGGCAAACGGCGGGTGCCTTTTTGCCGATAAGAATATGCCCGCAATTCGAGCACTGCCAGATGCGGTCGTCGTCGCGGGAAAATACCAGCTCGTGATCCACATTGTCAAGCAAGCGGCGAAAGCGCTCCTCGTGCCCCTTTTCTATCTCCCCGACCGCCGAAAAAAGATAGGCTATTTGGTCAAAGCCCTCCTCCTTCGCAGTCTTGGCAAAGGACGCGTACATCTCGGTCCACTCGTAATTTTCGCCGCTCGCCGCGTCAAGCAGATTATCCGCCGTCACACAAAGCTCGCCGCCGCACAGCAGCTTGAACCAAAGCTTTGCGTGCTCCTTCTCGTTGGCGGCGGTCTCCTCAAACAGCCGCGCTATCTGAACATATCCGTCCTCTCTTGCCTTTGACGCGAAATAGGTATATTTGTTTCTTGCCTGCGATTCTCCCGAAAACGCCGTTCTGAGGTTTTCTTCGGTTTTTGATCCTCTCAGCTCCATGCTTACCTCCGCAATTGTTTGGATATCGTTATTATAGGCAGGAAACGAGAGATTTATTCATCCGAACTCTATTACGAGCTTTTCTCCAAATCGGGGAGTATACTTCTCTCCGGAGGAGGAACGCGCCTGCATATATCCGTCAAAGCCGAGCGCTCCAGCCGAGGTGAGCACGCTGTCGTATTCGAAAGAGGTCACGCGCCGACGCAGTGCTTTATCATCTCCGCGGTAAAATTCGGGGGAATATTGACTCATAAGACTCAATTTTATTTTTGCGGGATCGACGAGCTCGGCAAGCCCGTGCAATACGTTTATCGAATCGATGCGATGACCCGGAAGCACCAGATGCCTCACGAGCAACCCGCGCCGCATTATCCCCCTCTCGTCGATGCGAGCCTCACCGAGCGTGCGGTACATATATGAAATACATTCCGCGGCGCGGTCGAAATAATCATCGACAAACGAGCAGACGCGCGCCGTCTCGGAGGAAAAATATTTAAGATCCGGCATATATACATCGATAAGACCGTCAAGCAAGCGCAGTGTGTCGACCGATTCGTACCCGCCGCTGTTCCAAACCGTAGGCAGGGACAAGCCCTTGCGCCTTGCAAGCTTCAAAGCCTCGGCGACCCGCGGCGTGAAATGCGTCGGAGTGACAAGGTCTATCGATTCCGCGCCCGCACGCTCAAGCGACAGCATGATCTCGGCGAGCCGCTCGGGACTCACGTCCTCCCCGGGTATACGGTCCGCGTGCGGGTGACTGATAGCGGCGTTTTGGCAAAAGACACAGCCGAGATTGCATCCCACAAAAAATATCGCTCCCGCTCCGCCGGCGCTGGCTATGCACGGCTCCTCAAAGTAATGGCGCATAACGCGCACGATGCGCGCCTCCTCGCCGCTCGCGCAATATCCGCGCGACAGTGCGCGATCGACGCCGCACTTGCGCGGGCAAAGCATACATATGCTCATTTAGATCTTCCCCTTATCCGAACGGTTCGTTCGGAATGATATTCGGCATTATATTATCATATTCGCGAAAAAAAGTCAACCTTTGATTTACATTTTTCGGATTTGGTGATATAATAGGGTTGGTGTGGGCACATGTGCGGTATTGCCTTAAGATGCGCATAAAGCATACACGGACGATGCGCATCTTGCTTGAGTCGCGGCATGTCGAACCGTGCGTCGCCGAAATTCGACAGATGTAAGATGTGCATGTGCCGTTTATCATCCATAATTGTAATATATTAGAAGAGCATATCCGTATATTCGGAAATGCAAGAGCATTCTTTCACATACATAAAGCCGTTTTCGGATGCTTATCGAAAATTTCTTTTCGCGTGTGTCAAGCCATCGACTTGACGAATATAATGAAACTGTCGAAAAAAGGAAGGTACGAACAAAATGATATCGGAGATCAAAAGTGCCGAGATACTTTGCGTCGGCACCGAGCTTTTGCTCGGAGACATAGTAAACACGAATGCGGCATTCATGTCGCAAAGGCTTGCGGAGCTGGGAATATCCGTCTTCCGCCAGACCACGGTGGGAGACAACGTCAAGCGTCTGCGCCGCGCACTTGAGTCGGCGTTTGAAAACGCCGATGCCGTCTTTCTCAGCGGCGGGCTGGGTCCGACCTGCGATGATCTCACAAAGGAGACCGTTGCAGACTTCTTCGGGCTTCCCATGTACCTTGACGAGCACACGCTGAGCAAAATTCGCCGATACTTTGCCGACACCGGCAGAGAGATGCCCGAGAACAACATAAAACAGGCGATGATACCCGAAGGGGCTGTGATCTTTGAGAACGATTGGGGGACCGCTCCCGCCATGGCGGTGGAGGATAAAAAGAGCGGCAAGACGGCAATACTGCTGCCGGGCGTGCCGATAGAAATGAAAGCGCTTTGGCGGGAGCGCGTACATCCGTACCTTTGCCGTCGAAGCGGCGCGGTCATCGTCAGCCGAAACGTGCACATACTGAACATGGGAGAATCGACGGTAGAGGAGCTTTTGCGCCCGATGATGAGCGAGTGGCAGAATCCCACCGTGGCGCCCTATTGCAAGGAGGGCGAGGTGCGCGTGCGCGTCAGCGCACGCGCCGAGAGCCGCGAGAAGGCTGCCGCGCTTTGCGACGAGACGATAGCGCTGATAAAACGCTCGGGCGTCGGAGCATATATCTACGGCATAGATGTCGGCTCGGTCGAGAATGCCCTGCTGTTGCGTCTGCGAGAAGCGAAAAAGACGCTTGCGGTCGCCGAATCCTGCACCGGAGGCTTGGTGGCGAAGCGGCTCACCGATATACCCGGCTGCTCGGATGTGTTCTCGGGCGGCTGTGTAACCTATTGCGACGAAGCAAAAATGAAGCTGCTCGGCGTGCGTGAGGACACGCTTGCCGCGCACACTGCCGTATCCGCCGAGGTCGCCGCCGAGATGGCGCGCGGCGTGCGTCTGACTCTCGGCGCGGATATCGGTCTTGCCACCACGGGATATGCGGGTCCCGGCGGCGGCACCGAAAAGGATCCTGTCGGCACGGTGTATGTCGCGATATCGACCTCGGAGGGGGAACGCGTAAAGCGTCTCTCCATGTCTCCGCTCCGCTCGCGAGAATATATCCGCTACAGCGCCGCCACACAGGCATTGGGGCTCGGTCTTGAGGTAAAAGCTTGAGATTTTTGCTCATGTCGACGCCGCATTGACGATTTTTTTCGATTTGGTAAGTTGCCAAAGTAAAATCCCCTTACCGTGAGGAAAAGAGGCAGTGC
>CAZPYK010000027.1:0-16751 GCA_964590755.1 uncultured Ruminococcus sp.
TCCCCTTCTTTTCTTTTCCTCACGGTAAGGGGATTTTACTTTGGCAACTTACCGTGAGCGCAAAACGCGCCATCGCGGCGAATATACGAATAAAAATATTGACAATTGAGATAAAATATATTATAATTAATATATATGCCGTTTTATATAATAAAACAGCACAAATGCGACCTCGAAAGGACCGATAACATCCATGTTCAAAAGCATGACGGCGTACAGCCGCAAGAGCAGCTGCGCCGACGGAAGGCAGATCACCGTTGAGATCAGATCGGTAAACAACAAATTCCTCGATCTGGGGATCCGTCTGCCCCGCACGCTGGCGGCACTCGAGCCCGAGCTGCGTGCGCTGGTCACCGCCGCGGGCATCAGCCGCGGAAAGCTCGATCTGACCGTCAACATCACCCGTCTCTACGGCGAGGGGGATGCGATCACCGCAAAGGCTCCGCCGATGCTGGATGCGGCCGCCGCGGAGGCGTATATCGCGCTCTTGCGCGAGCTGCGCGACCGCTTCGGGCTTTATGACGACATCTCGGTGATGCGCGTTGCGGAGAATCGCGATATCTTTACGGTCGCGGGCGCCGACGACGAGCCCGACATCGATGCGGAATGGCGATATATCAAGCCGGTCGTCGAAGCGGCGCTGGAGGCATTCCGAGCCGAGCGCATACGCGAGGGCGAGAACCTGCGGCGCGACATTGCGGCAAAGCTTGACGGATTGGAGGCTCTGGTCGACCGTGTCGACGCGCTCGCGGCCGAGAATGCGGCGGCGATACATGAGAGGATAAGCACACGTCTGCGCGCTCTGCTTGCGGAAACGGGAGCGACTCCCGACGAGAACCGCATCCTGACCGAATGCGCTCTGCTTGCCGACAGGCTGGCGATAGACGAGGAGCTGGTGCGTCTGCGCTCTCATCTTTGCGCGCTTCGCGAAATGACCGAGTCGGAGGCTCCGGTCGGCAGAAGGTTCGATTTTCAACTGCAGGAGGTCAACCGCGAGGTCAACACTGTCTGCTCAAAATGTCAAAACGCCGATATCGCGGCGGTGGGCGTCGAGCTCAAGAATGAGACCGAAAAGATCCGCGAGCAGATCCAAAATATCGAATGATCGATCGGATCGGGTTTCGATCGATCCTCTGAAAGGACGGCAATATCCATGAAATTCATAAGCATCGGCTACGGCAACATCGTCGCCGCGGATCGCGTGGTGGCGCTCGTCAGTCCGGATTCCGCTCCGGTCAAGCGTCTGGTCCAGGATGCGCGCGAGGAGGGCAGGGTGATAGATGTTTCCTGCGGACGGCGCACGCGCGCGGTCATAATCACCGATTCCGATCACGTCATACTTTCGGCGGTGCAGGCGGAAACGATAGCCAATCGCCTTGAAAGCGACAGCGAAGACGGCGAGGACGAGGAATAAAACGCGCCCCGAACGCGATACAAACCAAAAAGAAAAATTATCATTGTCACATAAAAAAGGAGTTATCTCATGCTTTATCCAACCATCAATGACCTTACAAAGGGTAAATTCAACCGTTATCAGCTTGCGGTGGCGACCGCAAAATGCGCGCGCATAATCACCGACGAATATGTCCGCGAGCGCCACGATGCCGAAAGAGCGGCGGCGATAGCCAAGGAGAACGACAAGACGCCCGAGCTGATGGTGAATCCCGATTACCGCGACCGCAAGGCGGTAAAGATCGCAATAGACAAGATCGACAACGGAGATTATGTCATAGTCAGACGCGAGGATGACGGCTCGGTGACCACCGAAGGCGCCGTCGCCTGCCGCGCAAGCAGTGTCTCCGCCGTGTCGCGTATACACGAGCCCAGCGGCGCGATAGTCGTTTCCGACGAGGATGAGGACGAGGAATGCGACACCGAGCCCGGCGCGGACGATAACGATAACGATAACGAATAAGCGACGGGTCGGTATCGAAAAAACGAAAAAGGAGCAAGCGAGGCATGACAGCGACCGAGGCAACGGGAAGCACTTCCGAAAGATTCGCGGGCGTATATCTGCTTGACGCGCCCTATTCGATAGATCGCGAATATGATTACCGCTTGCCGGAGGGTGTTGAGCCCCGAGCGGGAGATTTTCTGAGCGTTCCCTTCGGAAACGCCAACAGACGCGCCCTTGCTCTTTGCGGGTCGATCAAGGAAAAGACCCGCCTCTCCCCCAAAAAGCTGAAGCCGGTAAGCGCGGTCATGCGCGGCGTTTCGCTTGATGCGGAGATGCTTGCGCTGGTCCGCTTTATGAAGGAGCAGACGCTCTGCACCACGGGCGACGCGGTCCGCGCGATACTTCCGCCGGCGGTGCTCTCAAAGCTGACCGAGTTTTTCAGCATAAATCCCGCCAAGGCGTCGCCGTCGACGCAATATCTCTCGGAGCTGGACGCCGAGGTGCTTATGACCTACAGCTTCATTCGCGAGCGCGGACGCGTGTCCGCTTCGGCGCTGACCTCGCGCTTCGGGGTGAGGGCGCTTGAGCATGCGATAGCGCTCTCAAGCAGTCGCTCGCCGTTGCTTTTGCGCGAGCTGGCGCCCCTGCCCGCGGACGGACGTCCGCCCGAGCGGCGCGTTTGCGAGCCGGCACTTCCGATACCCGAGCTGCGGCGCATACTTGACAAGGAGCACGAGACGATAAAATGTCCCGCATCGGCGATACAGGTCGCGATACTTGAGTCGCTCATTGCCGCCGACGGGGGCGTTCCCGAGGAGCGCCTTTGCGATCGCCTCGGTGATTGCCGCACACGCATTGCGGCGCTTGAAAAAAAGGGATTGGTCCGTCGCGTGATATGCGACGATACACCCGACGAGCCGTGGTATTCGGAATGCGACAAGCCCTTTTCTCCGCCCGAGCCGATGCGCCTGAACGAGGAGCAGACGGCGGCGCATGAGGAGCTGATGTCGCTGATAGATGACGGGCGACCGCACGGCGCACTGCTTTACGGAGTTACCGGAAGCGGCAAGACGGCAGTGATGCTCTCTCTTATCGACAAGCTTCTCGTGCGGGAGCGCGGAGTTATTCTGCTCGTGCCCGAGATAGCCCTGACGCCGCAGACGGTGAAGATCTTCCGAACGCGCTACGGACGCCGTGTGGCGGTATTGCATTCGGGGCTGACGCGCCGCGAAAGATATTTCGAATGGGAGCGCATACGCGCGGGATATGCCCCGCTGGTCGTGGGGACCCGCTCGGCGGTGTTTGCTCCGGTGCCGCGACTCGGAATGATAGTTATCGACGAGGAGCAGGAGCATACCTATAAATCCGACATGTCGCCGCGTTATCACGCGCGGGACATAGCACGCTTCAGATGCGCGTCGAATTCCGCGCTGATGCTGCTCTGCTCGGCGACTCCGTCGGTGGAGAGCTTCAAAAAGGCGACCGACGGCGTATATACGCTGGTCAGGCTTGACCACAGATACGGCGGGGCTCGTCTGCCCGAGGTCACGATAGCGGATATGCGCGGCGAGGTGAGGCGGGCAAACCTTTCCCCCATAGGCGAGGTGCTGGCGCAAAAGCTTCGCGCGGTATACGAGCGCGGTGAGCAATCGGTATTGTTTTTGAACCGACGCGGGTATAATAATTTCGTCTCCTGCGTCTCCTGCGGCGAGGCTGTACGCTGTTCGCGGTGCAGCGTGTCGATGACATATCACACGCGCGGAAAAAATTACGACGCGGGCGAGCTGGTCTGCCACTGGTGCGGACGGCGAATGCCTCTGCCCGAGACCTGTCCGAATTGCGGCTCAAAGCACCTCATACGCATGGGCTACGGCACACAGCGCGTCGAGCAGGAGCTGCAAATGCTGATCCCCGGTGTGCGGGTGATAAGGATGGACACCGACACGACCTCCACGCGCGAGGCATATGACAGACTGCTCGGACGCTTCAGGGCGCACGAGGCTGATATACTTCTGGGAACGCAAATGGTGACAAAGGGACATGATTTCCCCGATGTTACGCTGGTGGGAGTGCTGATGGCGGATATGTCGCTGTATCTTGATGATTACAGGGCTTCCGAACGCACCTTTGCGATGCTGACGCAGGTCATCGGCCGCGCGGGACGCGCGGATAAGCCGGGGGAGGCGGTGATACAGACCAACAATCCCGACCATGATGTGATAAAGCTGGCGTGTCGGCAGGATTATGACACCTTTTTCGAGCACGAGATAAGGCTGCGCCGTGCGCTGACCTTTCCGCCCTTCTGCGATATAGCGCTGCTCACGGTGGTGTCCTCCGACGAGCGTGCGGTGCAGATGGCGGGCAAGCTGCTCTGCGAGCTTCTGCACGAGCTGTCCCTAAAACACCGCGACGTGCCGATGATAATCTTCGGTCCGTTTGAGGCGCCGGTGTATCGTGTGGACGGCAAATATCGCATAAGGCTGATAGTCAAATGCAAGCTTTGCGGCAAGACGCGTGCGATATTCACGCTCCTGCGCGATGAATTTACCGAAAAGACCGGACGCGGACCCACGCTGAGCGTGGATCTGGATCCGACGAGCATATAAGCATAAATGAGACATAACACATTTTTAAGGAACGATTGAAATGGCAAGAAGAAGAATAATCACAGACGAAGATCCCACCTTGCGGCAGATAAGCCGCCCGGTGGAGAGAATAACTCCGCGCGTACATCAATTGCTTGACGACATGCTTGAGACTATGCGCGATGCCGACGGCGTGGGACTTGCCGCGCCGCAGGTGGGAGTGCTGCGCAGGTTGGTGGTCATAGAGGTGGACGAAAACGGTCCGATATTCCTCATAAACCCGGAGATAGTGAGCACCTCCGGCGAGCAGGAGGGTTCGGAGGGCTGTCTCTCTATCCCGGGGCGCGCCGGAGTGGTGCGCCGCCCCATGAAGGTCACTGTAAAGGCGCTCGACTATGACGGCAACCCCATAGAGATCACCGGCGAGGGGCTTTTGGCGCGCGCCATCTGCCACGAGACAGATCACCTTGACGGCAGGCTTTATACCGACATAGCCATCAGCATGGAAGACGAAGTCTGAAAAACGGGTCGTTTTTCAGACGTTGAGTTTGTGGCTTTCGTGCCAAAAGGCGGCACGAATTTCCGCTTTGCGGAAAACGCACAAACTCACATTCTCCAAAATAATAAAGGTATGGTCATAATAATGAGATACAACGATATGCCGACCGACAAAAGTCTGCCGCTTTCGGCACCGACCGAGCCGCTGAGGATAGTTTTCATGGGCACACCGGATTTTGCCGCCGCGTCGCTCTCCGCTCTTGCGGAGTATGCCGCGCGGACGGACGCGGTGCTTTGCGGAGTCTTCACGCGCGAGGATAAGCCCGCGGGGCGGGGACACAAGCTCACCCCTCCCCCCGTCAAGGTACTGGCGGAGAAGCTTGATATCCCGGTGCTTCAGCCGCGCACATTGCGCACGCCCGAGGCGCTTGAGTCGCTTCGCGCACTTGAGCCCAACCTTATCGTGGTCGCCGCATACGGCAGGATTCTTCCCGCCGAGGTGCTCGCGTTGCCCAAATACGGCTGCCTCAACGTGCACGGCTCACTGCTTCCCGAATACCGCGGCGCGGCGCCGATGCAGCGCGCGGTGATAGACGGCAAGCGCGTGACCGGAATCACGACGATGTATATGGATGAGGGAATTGACACCGGCGACATGCTCTTGAAATGCACGGTGGATATAGCGCCCGAGGATGACTTCGGTGTCGTTCACGATCGCATGGCGGCGGCGGGAGCCGATCTGCTAATAAAGACCCTCGAATCGCTTTGTGACGGAACGCTTTACCGTACTCCGCAGCCCGAGGAGGGTGCGACATATGCCGCAAAGCTTGAAAAGAGCGAGCTGTTCGTCGATTTTACGCGTCCCGCGGCGGACATTTTAAATCTTATCCGCGGTGCGTCTCCCGCGCCGCTGGCGCTGACTCATACGCCGGACGGAAAATTGCTCAAGCTCGTTTCGGCAAGCCTTGCCGAGAGAGGGGAGGCCGCCTGCGCGGCGGGAAGGGTCGTCTCGCTTGACGGACGCGGAGCGGGCGGAATTACCGTCGCCTGCGGAGACGGAAGCGAAAGGCTGGTGCTTCGCACCGTGGTCCCCGAGGGAAAGGGCAGAATGAGCGCGGGAGAATTCATCCGCGGCAGAAAGATATCCGAGGGAGATATACTCTCTTGAGCGAAAAATATCATTAAAAGGAGCCGCTATGCCGTATTTTTATTTTGATCCGACATATATCTTGATAATCGTCGCGTACGTTATCACGCTTTGGGCGCAGATAAAGGTGAAGGCGGCGTATTCGAAATATTCAAAGGTGCCGAACCGCGCGGGAATCGACGGCGCGGGCGCGGCGCGTCTGGTGCTCAATTCAAACGGAGTCTATGACGTGTCGATAGGCGCAATAGCGGGCGAGATGACCGATCATTACGACCCGCGCGACAATTCGATAAGCCTTTCCACCGGAGTTGTCGGCACCGCAAGCGTTGCCGCGGTGGGAATAGCCGCGCACGAGGCGGGGCACGCGCTTCAATACGCAAGGGGATATGCTCCGATAAAGCTGAGAAGTGCGATGGTTCCCGTGTGCAATGTCGCATCCAACCTTGCATGGCCGATCTTCTTTATCGGGCTGATACTCAACGCATACGGCAGCAGCGGAACGCTGTTGATGGAGATAGGGATATTCGCCTTCTGCTTTGCGGTGATCTTTCAAGCGGTGACGCTTCCGGTCGAGCTGAACGCCAGCCGACGCGCCATGCGCGCGCTTCGCGCTTCGGGGAGCTTTACCGAGGAGGAACTGGTCGGAGCCAAAAAGGTGCTTACCGCCGCGGCATTGACCTATTTTGCCGCTCTTGCGGGGTCGCTTTTGCAGTTGTTCAGACTCTTGCTGATCGCGTCCTCGAATTCAAGACGCAACGGGCGTTGAACCCAAACAAAATGAGCAAAAAAGAGGAACCGCGCCGCACGACGGTCGCGACAACGCCGCGGGCATTGGCGCTTGAATGCCTTCGCCGCATCGACGAGGGCGGTTACAGCAATATCGTCACCCAAAGTCTTATCGGTGCGGCGAGAGAGGCGGGAATGTCGGATGCCGACGTGTCGCTCGCGCTTCTGCTTACGATGGGAGTTATCGAACGGCGCTTGACGCTTGACTATATTATCGGGCAGTGCTCAAGTCGCCCGCTTGCGGATATAGATGCGCGGACGCTTCGCCTGCTGCGGCTCGGGATATATCAGCTTGCATACTGCGAGCGCATTCCCGATCACGCGGCGGTAAACGAGACGGTCGCCGAGGCGCGGCGGGATTCGCGCGGGTTTGTCAACGCCGTGCTGAGGGAATACCAAAGAAGACTTGCCGCGGGCACTCTCGCGGAGCCCGAAAGACCCGCGTCGACCGGCGGAAGGACATATATAAAATATCTTGCACTGAAATATTCGGTGAACAAATCGTTGTGTCGCGAGCTTGTCGCGGCGTACGGAGCCGAAAGGACGGAGGCGATCTTGGGGGCGTTCCTGTTCCCGCCGCCGCTGACCCTGCGCGTGAACACGAAAAGGACAACGCGTGAGGAGCTTTTGGCAGAGCTTGCCGCCCGCGGATATGAAGCGGAGCCGACGAGCGTTTCTCCGTGGGGAATAAAGCTTGGGTCGGGCGGCGGCATTTCCGCGCTTATGGGCGGCGAACGTCCCGAGGCGTTTGCCGAGGATGAATCGGCTCAGCTTGCCGTATGGGTGCTCGCGCCGCGTCCGGGCGAGCGGATACTCGACGCATGTGCCGCGCCCGGAACGAAAAGCATTTCGGCGGCGCTTGAGACGGAAGACCGCGGCGAGATAGTCGCCTGCGAACTGCATGAAAGCCGCCTCTCTCTGATAGAAAAAAGCGCGGAGCGGCATGGGATATCCTGCATACATGCCGTCTGTCGCGATTCGACGCTCCCGCCCGAGGGCGAAGAGCCTTTCGATCGCGTGCTTTGCGACGTTCCGTGCTCGGGATACGGTGCGATACGACGCAAACCCGAGATAAGATATCGCGCGGTCGACGAGACCGATGATCTGCCCGACATTCAGGGCGCGATACTCGAAGCGTCCGCGTCTGCTTTGCGCACCGGCGGGGTGCTGGTCTATTCCACCTGCACGATACTGCCGCGAGAAAACGAGGAGGTCGTGTCGGCGTTTCTTGAGAAGCATTCCGAATTTGCGCCCGATCCGTTCACTCTTCCGGATGGGACCGAGGCGGCCGAGGGCATGCTGACGCTGACCCCCGACATGCCGTTCGGCGGCGACGGATTCTTCATTTGCAGGCTTAAAAAAATCAAGTAAAGGGCGAACTTTCGACCGAAAAATGACCATGAGCGAAGAAAACACTTCCAATATAATAAAAAAGGACCTTTTGTCATATAATTACGATGAGCTTACGGCTCTTGTGATTGCGCTGGGCGAGCCGAAATATCGCGCGTCGCAGATCTTTACTCAGCTGCACCGCGGAAAGGCGCCGGGCGCCATGCCCGGCGTGCCGCGCGCGTTTGCCGCAAGGCTGACCGATGCCGCGCCGTATTTTCTGCCGCAGGTCGAGAGACGTCAAGTTTCGGCGATCGACGGCACGACAAAATATCTCTTTCGTCTTCACGACGGCGAATGCGTCGAAACGGTGCTGATGCGTTATCATCACGGCAATACCGTTTGCGTATCCTCGCAGGTGGGCTGTCGCATGGGCTGTGCATTTTGCGCTTCCACCATCGGCGGAAAGGTGAGAGATCTCACCGCCGGCGAGATACTCGGTCAGGTGATAGCCGTGGGCTGTGACAGCGGCGAGCGCGTGGATAACATAGTGATGATGGGAATAGGCGAGCCGCTGGACAATTTTGACAACGTGATTCGTTTTCTGGAGCTGGTGAACGACAGTCGCGGCGTGGGGATAGGCTATCGCCACATCTCGCTTTCCACCTGCGGGCTTGCCGACAGGATAAAGAGGCTTGCCGAATACGATCTGCCGATAACGCTTTCCATCTCACTGCACGCACCGGATGACGAGACTCGCTCGGCGATAATGCCGATAGACCGTCGATTTCCGATAGCCGAGCTGATGAGCGCGTGCCGCGACTATTATTCCGCCACGGGAAGGCGCATATCCTTTGAGTACACGCTGATAAAGGGAAAAAATTCGACTCCCGCCGATGCCGAGCGGCTGGCACAGCTGCTCAACCGTTCGCTTCGCGGCTCAAAAAAGGATGCCGCCGAGGGGGAGCGCGGCATGCCCATACACGTGAACCTCATTCCCGTCAACGCCGTTCGCGAGACCGGTCTCGGTCCGCCCGACCGTTCCGAGATCGCCGCGTTTTCCGCGGTGCTTGAGAGGCGAGGCATTCGAGCCACTCTGCGGCGCAGGCTGGGACCTGATATCGATGCCGCTTGTGGGCAGCTTCGTCGCAAGAGCACCGAGCAGTCGCAGCCGCAACCGTAAAAATATTTCCATTATCATAATCTTTTATCCATATCGGGATAAATTAATAATTGTATAATATCTGCCGTGTTATGCATCCGACAGGATGCTTTGGGCGGCGGTATGTCGGAAAGGAGTCGAAAATGTCGATAAAATGCTACGGCGTGACCGACACGGGCTCAAAAAGAAATGAAAATCAAGATTGCTTCGGCATTTACGAGCTTGGCGGGGATATCACCCTTTGCGTCGTTTGCGACGGCATGGGCGGCCATGCGGCGGGAGCGACCGCCGCGGGGATCGCGCGCGATGTCTTCTGCCGAGCGGTGAACAATTCGATAGCGGCGAGTCTTTCCGACGTCGCATCGAGAAGGATCACCACCGAGACCTTCAAGCTTGCGCTTGAGCGCGGGGTGGTCCTTGCCAACAAGGCTGTCCGCAACGCCGCGGAAGAGGACAAGTCGCTTGCCGGCATGGGGACCACACTGGTGGCTCTGCTTATCTCTCCCGCGATCGGCGCATGTCTTGTGAATGTCGGCGACAGCCGCATGTATGACATAACCTCGGAGGCGATGACCCAGCTGACGCGCGATCATTCCTATGTTCAGCATTTGGTGGATCTCGGCAAGCTGAGCGTCGAGGAGGCGCGCACCTCCCCCGTCAGGAATGTCATTACCCGCGCGGTCGGGATCGATGAGGCGGTGCGTCCGGATATCAAGGCGGTGGATATAACTCCGCCGGCGGACGGCAGACCGCGCCGCATACTCCTCTGCTCGGACGGGCTTTCCGGCTGTATCGACGATGACATAATTAAGACCGTTGTCTGCGACAGCGGCACTCTCAAGGAAAAAGCCGAGGGACTCATAAGCCTTGCCAACGCCGCGGGCGGTCCCGATAACATAACCGCATTGCTTATCGAGCTGTGAGTGGTAGGTTCCACGGATACATAGACCGCCGTGCGCGGTCGAACGCGCACGAACGATCAAAAAACGGAGAGCCGACAGCGGCAAGAAAAAGATGGATAATTCAAAAACTATTGATAAACACGCTTACGACAATTTAGTCGGAGCTCTGCTTGACGGCAGATACAGAATAGAGAGGGTGCTCGGAGCCGGCGGCATGGCGGTGGTCTTTCGCGCGCACGATATGAAAGAGGATCGTGACGTCACCATCAAGATGCTTCGCAAAGAAAAGGCAAATGACCCCGCGGTGCTGAAGCGCTTTACCGATGAAGCCCGCGCGGTGGGAATGCTCGATCACCCGAACATCGTGTCGATCCATGAAGCTTCGATCGACACCGAGTGCAAATATCTTGTAATGGAATATGTTGAGGGTATCTCACTGCGGGCATATATGGACAAACGCGGCGTGATACCGCTTGACGAGGTCATACTTTACAGCGAGCAGATACTTTCGGCTCTTGCGCATGCGCACAATCGCGGTGTGGTGCACCGCGACATCAAGCCGCAAAACATCATGCTGCTCAAGGGCGGCGCGGTCAAGGTGATGGATTTCGGCATTGCCATGCTGCCCGACAGAGCCGAGAAAAAAGGAAAAAAGACTCGCGACTCCGAGTCGGCGCTCGCCGCCTCGGACAACACGATCGGAACCGTCTACTATATCAGTCCCGAGCAGGCGCGTGCGGACGGAGTTTGCGACCGCCGTTCGGATCTTTATTCGCTCGGAATAATGATGTATGAGATGTGCACGGGAAAGCTGCCGTTCGATGACCCGCTTTCCGATAACGTTCTCGTGATGCATATAGGCAGCAAGCCGGTGCCGCCGAGGCTGTTGGCTCCGTCACTGCCGCGCGGAATGGAGCAGCTGATCCTTCATGCGCTCCAAAAGAAGCCGAAACGCAGATATCAATCTGCCGAGGATATGCTTCGCGAGCTTTGGCGGATCAAAAAGAAGCCAACGGCGCAGGTGCTTTCCCCCGCGCGCATTGAGGCGATGAAGCGCACGAAGCGCAATCGCGCCGAAAACAAGCCGTCGCGTTCGCTCACCCCAATAGTGCTGGGCGTTGCGTTTGCGGCACTGATAGTCGGAATGGTGGCGTTCTTCTATGCCTTTGAAGAGGTCATGGGCAGCATGGAAAAGACAGCGGGCGTGGTGCTTCCGAGCTTTGTGGGGCTGGATCGCGAGCTGTCCGAGGAGACGCTTGCCCGCGAGCTTGCCGAGCAAGGGCTGTCCGAGGGCGACGTTACCATAATATTCGAAGAAGAATATTCCTCCGAGCCCGCGGGGAGCATAATCGAGCAATCGCCTGTCGGCGGCTCGCACAAAAAGGTGCCCTGCACCGTCACCGTGACGATAAGTCTGGGCCCGCGGATGCTGACCATGAAGGATTATTCGATAATGGATTGGCGGCAGGCGAAGAGCGAGCTGCGCGAGCTGGGCTTCACACTTAAGATAGTCGAACAGGAGAATGCCGCGGTGCCGTCGGGATATGTCATTTCCACCGATCCCGCACCGGGAGAGCGCCTTGTCGCCGGCGGCGAGGTGACGCTTTATGTCAGCCGCGGTACCGCGTCGGGATATGTCGCATCGGTAGAGATCGGCGATTATGTCGGAATGACCGAGCCGCAGGTCAAGACCTTGCTTGACGAGGCGGGACTTTCGGTCGACAAGCTGACATATACTCGTTCGGATCTGCCGGTGGGCACGATACTTGCGCAATCGCGCGAGCCGAAGTCGGAGGGCATTCCGGGGCTGACGAAGATAAGCTTTGTGATAAGCGGCGGCGAGGAATTTGATGTCAGATTCATTCCCGACGTTACCGGCATGAGCCGCACCGACGCCGCGGCTCTGCTGAGTACATACAGTCTGCGTGTTGCAAGAGTGAATTTTGTGAAAAGTCCGCTTGAGGCGGGCACGGTCATATCGCAGGAGCCCGCGGGCATGAATGCCGACGGTTCGACGATCATCTATGTGGATCCCGAGACCGAGCGCGTGATAATCACCGTCAGCGGCGGAATCGATTATACACCCTCGCTCAGGCAGGTGCGTATGCCGAAGTTGGAGGGCAAAAAGCTGAATGATGCCGCATCGACTCTGGCACTGCTCGGTGTTGAATACGGTGCGATAAAATATCAAAGAAGCAGTGTCGCCGCGGGAACGATACTTGAACAGTCGGTGGCGGAGGGTGAGATCATCGAGGGCTATTTCGGCACTCTTACGGTGGATGTCACGGTCAGCGGAGGCGAGGATTGGGAAGCTCCCGAGACTGATGCCATTGTGCCCGATGTTATCGGACTCACCTTGGCGGAAGCCAAAAAGCAGCTTTATGCCGGCAAGATCGAGGTATATATCATGACCGTGAAGGATGATTCCCCCGCGGGAACGGTGCTTGAGCAAACGCCGGATGCCGGCGACGAGCTTTACGGCAAGGAGTGGGAGATATACGTCACTCTGACCGTCAGCGGCGGGGCGCACTACGGCGACACCGAGACGACCGAACCGGAAACGACGACCGAACCGGAAACGACGACCGAACCGGAGATCACGACCGAGCCGGGAACGACGACCGAGCCGGAGACGACGGCGACTCCGGAGGAGACGGTTTCGACCGAGCCCGAGCTTCCTTGACCCAATGACAACAATGCCGCCCGTGGGCGGCGGAACGGATAAATTATGAATTTTTTAAGATCGACGGCGGGAGTGATAGCACGTACCGTGTATGTGCTGATCTCCGCCATCAACAGAATGCTGCAGCGTAAGAACGCGGGTCTGGTATTCAGATCGATAAGCGCCATGATGTTCGTAGTGCTGTCGATAGTGCTTTTTCCCGCGGCAAGCGAAAATCTTATGAGCGCGGATGACGACTATCCCGTCGGCGGAGCCGAGGCGGTGGCGCAAAGAACGCGCGTACAGGTGATCTACCGCGACAACGCGGGCAGCGAATGGGCGCGCACGGCGGCGCTTCGCTTGGCGGAAGAGCTTTTTGACCGCTATGGTTACGAAGCGGAGCTGATCCCCGCAAGCAAGGTCAGCGTCGGAAGCCGCATAAACAACGAGGGCGCGATTGTCATAGGACACACCGATCTTTCGGAATGCGACTATGTCGAATCCTATTATAACATCGGAGCCGACGGCTGCAATACATATTTCAACAGCATGGGCGACCTTATCATCGAGGCGTTCGGCTCTGTCGGAGCCGACGCGGGGATAGATATCTTCCTCAGCGGCTACAACGCCGACGCGGTGAACGCGGTGCTCTACAAAAAGGGTGTGAGCGTGCCGGATCTTGACGCGGTGCTGACGAATGTGGCAAACGGCATCAGCTATTCAAATTCCGAGGTGCCGTCCGTCACCGTGGGTGCGACGCGCATCGAATGCGCGGGAGACCTCAAAACGGTGATATTCGCCTCCCCCGACAATGACAGATACTCTCTTCGCGCCATGAAGCTCATTTTGGATGAAGAGACTCCGGATATTGTGGTCTTCTGCGGCGAGCTTTCTGCAGGCGCCGAGGATCGCGTGACGCTTTCAGAGGCGTGGGATGATATCACGGCGCTTCTCTCCGAGCGGGATATTGCGTGGAGCTTTATCCCCGCCGACGAAGACGCGGCGCTTCCCGCGACCATGATAAACGAGGTGCTGCTCTCAAAGAGCGGATGTATGGCGGTGTCCGCCGACAGATCGGCGGCCATAGTGGCAACACGCGACGGCGTTCCGTTCGGAGCCCTGTGGCTGATAAGCAAAGAGGCATCCGGCGACGCGCTTTGCGCCGAACTTAAGGAGAGCGCCGAGACGCTGGCGCTTGCCGCAGACGGAACGGTCCCCGGCGCGATCATCTCGGGGGCTGTGACCTGCGAGGCGGCGGCCCTTCTCGAAGAGTCGGAGGATGTCGTGCTTCGTGCGGGTCACGATGCCGAGATAGCCGGACTTTACGAGACCGCCGCTGAATGCGGAGTCGAATGCTTTGCGGCGGCCGATGATCCGCTGAATGTGGGTGTTACCGAAAAGGACGGCATCAGCGTGGCGCTTGCGGGTTCCATAGGCTATGAGAGCGAGGGCCCGGGCGGCAGGTTCGAATACAATCACAGTCTGCGCGGCGCGCTCGTGTTGACGCTTTCTCGCGATGAAAACGGAAGATCGGGCTTTGACATAAGATATCTTTACGCCTCGGAGCTGGGAGCGGATCAAAGATAAGGAAAGACAGCAATTCGGACAATGAATGAAGATGTTAAGATCGGAAGGATAACACGCGGCATCGGCGGCATATACAGGGTGGATATTTCGGAAGCCGACGGCAAAGTGACGACGCTCAGCTGTCGGCTTCGCGGAGCCTTGCGCGCCGCCGCGCGCAGTGCGCGCACTGCGGGGGCATATCACACCGAATCGCGGCTTGAGCGCCCCTTGGCGGGGGACATGGTCCGCGTCGAGCTCACCCGCGACTCCTCGGCAAGCGCGGGGGATCGGACGGACGACGACGGCTCGGACGGCGTGATAACCGAATTGCTTCCGCGCAGAAATGCGCTCATCCGTCCGCCGCTGGCGAATATCGATCTTATGCTGGTCGCCGTGGCGGCGGCGCGACCCGCGCCGGTGCTTCCGACGATAGACAAGCTGATATCGATAGCGGAATACAACAATATAGAGCCGGTGGTGGTCATCGGGAAATGCGAGCTTGACCGCTCGGGCGCCGCGCATATTGCCGACATATATCGGCTCGCGGGATATTCGGTCTTTGTGCTCTCCTGCACCGAGGGAGAGGGAGTCGGCGAGCTGGCGACATTCCTTTCCGGCGAAACGCGCGGCAAGGTGACCGCTTTTGCGGGAGCGTCGGGGGTGGGGAAATCCACTCTCTTGAACGCGCTCTACCCGGGGCTTTCGCTGCGCACGGGAAGCGTCAGCGAGAAGATCGGTCGCGGCAGGCACACGACCAGAGAGGCATCTCTCTTCGCCCTGCCCGGCGGGGGATATATTGCCGACACGCCCGGCTTTTCGCTGCTCGATCTGGTCGGCTTTGACTTTTTCGGGCTTGAGGATCTGCCCGACACCATGCGCGAGTTCAGACCCTATTACGGCAGCTGCCGCTATTCGGATTGCACTCACACAAAGGAGGAGGGCTGCGCGGTCCTTCGCGCGGTCGCAGATGGCAAAATAGCGCCCGAGCGGCATGCCGATTATGTCGCGATGTATGCCGATCTCAAGGGCAAGCCCTTTTGGAGAAAAAACAAGGCTTGACGATCGATTCTACCGTCTGAGCCCAAAAGGAAAAGACAATGAAAGCATTTATTTACACCGGCGGAGCCATACGCCCCGACGGCATCACCGAGCATCCGCGCACCGACGATCTTCGCGTGGCGGCGGACAGCGGCTATCTCAACGCGCGCCTTTTGGGAGATCGCATCGATATCGCGGTCGGAGATTTCGATTCCATGCCCGAGAGCGAGCTCTCGGAGGGCGTCGAACGGCTTCGTGTTCCGGCAGAGAAGGATATGACCGACACCCGCCTTGCCGTCGAGACGGCTGTCGAGCGCGGCGCGAACGATCTGGTCATCATCGGCGGACTCGGCGGCAGGCTTGACCACGCGCTGTCAAATATCTGCCTGCTTGAGGATCTGTCCGCGCGCGGCATATACGCCGTTATGACCGACGGCGGCAGCCGCGTGAGATTTTTGCGGTCAAGCTCGGCGCTCATCGGCAGAAGCGGATTTAAATATATTTCGATCATCGCCGCCGACGAAAAGGTCAAGGGCGTGGACATTGAGGGATGTAAATATCCGCTCAAGAACGCGCGCCTGTCGAGGCGCGATCAATACGCCGTCAGCAACGAGATAGTCGGCAACTGTGCGCTGATATCGGTAAGCAAGGGCGGAATTTATATTATCGAAAGCCGCGATTGATTTGTTTACAAAAAAGTGTTGCACTTTGGAAGGATCTGTGATATAATAGGCAAGGAATGTGATGAGCTTAGATTTTGGAGTACCGGTTACCTTGCCCTCCTCCGTTTCACTCTTCACTCTTCTCTTGAAGAGGAAAGAGAAGAGTGAAGAGAGAAGAGAAAAGGAAAGAAAAGCCGCAGGCGCGACTTTTCTCTAAGATATAAAAAATCAATGCTTTTCTCCCGCGGGAGAAAAGCTACCGCCACTATTCATTATTCATCATTCGTGTCTCCGTAGCTCAGCAGGATAGAGCACACGCCTCCTAAGCGGCAGTTCGTTCAAATCCATTTTTGCATAATAACTGAATATTTCATCTATACGCCCCCGTACCTCAGCTGGATAGAGGGTTCGCCTCCTAAGCGAAACGCCGGCAGTTCGAACCTGCCCGGGGGTGCCAAAAGTACCGCTGCAAGCCATTTTTCGATGGTTTGCAGCGTTTTTTATTTCGTTTTCTCCC